>CAZLZE010000078.1:0-258 GCA_964563935.1 uncultured Phycisphaerae bacterium
TAGGCAGGCCCTCCATCCAAGACAAGGCCCCAAAAAAGGTGGGGATGAGTCAGGACACTGCATACTTGACAGCCGTGGCCAGACGGTTTATGCTGGTTTTGCGCCTGGATGCCGTTCGTAGGGCATTGAGATGTAAGCAGTTAACTGAGATTTCGTACGGCGAGAAGGAAGGAGCTTTCCCATGGCGGACTTTGAAACCCGGTATGTCAACTTGCGGGCCTTGGGGATGGTCGTTTTGGTTGGAAGCGTGGTAGGGGG
>CAZLZE010000078.1:268-14226 GCA_964563935.1 uncultured Phycisphaerae bacterium
GTGCAAAATCGGATTATACCGTTTACTATGAAACGAGCAAGAGGGGATGCCCACAAGAACGTATAAAGGGGGAAGAGCCATGTTATCATGGGCCGTTGTATTTCTCATTCTGGCGATCATTGCTGCAATTTTCGGATTCTCTGGAATAGCAGGCACCGCAGCCTGGATTGCCTGGGTTCTCTTCATCGTCTTCATCATTATCTTCCTGGTGACCCTGTTCACCGCACGAAGAACGTTGTGACTTGAAGAGAGATCGCAATCGGCGAACCGGCGACTAGCTTGTTGCATCGTTTGAACAGCGAAACCGCCCGAGTGTCATCCTGAGTCCCTGAATCAGGTCGGGGATATATTTCGCGAAAGATTCGGAGTCAACTGGGGCGGGGCTGAGACCCACTCCCTCTGTAACGATATGGGCTACAAATATGCGTTGGCGTCAGGCCGTCAGATTGCTGCGTCGCTGCGCGCCTCGCAATGACCCGTGGGGGAAATTCAACGGAACACGTGGTAACTTGGCCTTGCGGCGGGCGGGCAGCACGCTGAATTTCCTTCGGAGTTATTGTGTCGTCACCTTGTCGCCCTACCGATTGATCAGAGCGGCCACGTATCCTGCGCCAAAACCGTTGTCGATATTTTGAACCGTCACATTGGCGGCACAGCTGTTGAGCATGCCGAGCAAGGCAGCCAGCCCCTGAAAACTGGCACCATAGCCGACGCTGGTGGGAACCGCGATCACCGGGGCGCATACCAGCCCCCCCACCACGCTCGGAAGCGCACCCTCCATCCCCGCCACCACGATCACCACGTTCATCTGACGCAGTCGATCATGCTTGGCAAGCAAACGGTGCAGACCGGCCACACCAACGTCGTAAAACGCCTCCACCCGCTGATCCATAATCTCCAACGTCTCGCGGGCCTCCTCCGCCACCGGAACATCGCTCGTCCCGGCGCAGATCAGACCCACCGTCCCCCGTGAAAGCTGAGGCGGTTTCTGACGAAGCACAATGCACCGGGCCAGCGCGTTGTATCTCGCGTCCGGAAGCGCCGCCTTCACCGCCTCATACACCGTCTCGTTCGCCCGGGTAGCCAGGATATTGCCCCCGCCCTTCGCCAGCCGGCGGGAAATCTCCACGATCTGCTCCGTCGTCTTGCCCGGACAGAAAATCACCTCCGGAAAGCCGCACCGGATCGAACGATGATGATCCACGTGCGCAAAACCAATATCCTCAAAGGGAAGGTTCTTCAGCCGTTCCATGCCCTCACCAACCGACACCTCGCCCCGCGACACGCTCTCCAACAGTTGCCTCAAATGATCATGATCCATAGTCGACTCTTCGCTTTCTCCTGCCAATTACTACCTGAATGTTGATATTTTATCCCCCGCCAAGTAAGATCACCACCAATTAACCTTGAACCAAGGCCTATAATTTTGTTCGTTCGGGAGTAAAGTAGATGCGTTTTTCACAATCGTTCATACCGACGGTCCGGGAAGTGCCCGCGGACGCCACCATCGCGTCCCACATCCTCATGATTCGCGCCGCCCTCATTCGTCCGCTCGTCAGCGGCGTGTATTCATACCTGCCCCTGGGCTACCGATCACTCCGCAAAGCCGAGCAGATCGTACGCGAAGAAATGGACAAAGCCGGCGCGGTTGAAGTCCACCTGCCCGTCCTGATCCCCGTCGACCTGTTCCGCAAAACAGGACGAGTCGAGGCCTTCGGCAATATTCTCTTTAAGTTCAAGGATCAGCACTCGTCCGAACTCGCACTCGGACCCACCCACGAGGAAATCATCACCAGCCTGGTCGCCGACCACCTGAATTCCTACAAACAGCTCCCCGTCAACCTCTACCAGATTCAAACCAAGTTCCGCGACGAAGAGCGCCCTAAGTCCGGCGTTCTGCGAACGCGCGAATTCACCATGAAGGACGCCTACAGCTTCCACACGTCCGTCGAGGACCTCGACAAAACATATCAGCAGATGTACCAGGCATACGAACGAATCTTCGCACGCTGCGGAATCCCCACGACGGCCGTCGAGGCGGAGTCCGGTCCCATCGGCGGGTCCGCCAGCCACGAATTCATGGTCCTTACCGATGTCGGTGAAGACCAGGTCGTCATCTGCGACGCGTGCAAGTACGCTGCAAATATCGAACGCGCCACCCGGCGGCTGCCCGCCGTCGACGTCTCCACACTGGCAACCGACACCAAGACCCCCGAGATCAAGGAAGTCCCCACGCCCAATATGCGAACCATCGCCGAAGTCAGCGACTTCCTGAAGTGCAAACCCGAGCAGTTGATCAAGACGCTCATCTACACATCCGGCGACCAGACAATCGTCGCCCTCGTTCGCGGCGACCATGAAGCCAATGAAGCCAAACTGCGAAGCGCCGCCGGCGTCAAGAGCCTGGAACTTGCCGACGACAACACGATTCGAAAACTTACCGGCGCCGATGTCGGATTCGCCGGTCCCGTGGGCCTCAAGCCCTCGAAGATGATCATCGATCACGACGTGCTCAGCATCACCAACGGCGTGACCGGAGCCAACAAGACCGATCACCACCTGACGGGCGTTGTCCCCGGACGCGATTTCAACATCACGCAGGACATGGTCGCCGATATCCGAAATGTAGTCACCGACGACCAGTGTCCACACTGTCACGCCAAGCTCCGCTTCCAGCGGGCTATCGAAGTCGGGCACGTATTCAAACTCGGAACAAAGTACTCATCCTCCCTCGGCGCCCGCTTCCTCGACGCCGAAGGCAAGAGCCACGACATGATCATGGGATGCTATGGCATCGGCGTGAACCGCATCCTCGCCGCAGCCATCGAGTCCCACCACGACGAAAACGGTATCATCTGGCCCGCCGCGATCGCGCCCTACCAGGTCACGATCCTCCCGCTCAGCGTCACGGACGACAAAGTCCGTTCGACAGCCGAAAAACTCTACGCTGACCTGCAGGTGGCTGGAATTGACGTCCTCCTCGACGATCGCGACGCTCGCCCCGGCGTCAAATTCAAAGACGCCGACCTCCTCGGCTTCCCCGTCCGCATCACTGTCGGGCAAAAGACGCTGGCTGAGGGAAAAGTGGAGATTAAACCGCGCCGCGAGCAGCAGGTCCAACTCGTCGAAGTGGCCAACGCAATCGAAGCGGTAAAGAATATCCTCAAACAGTCCTGAGGCGGTCCGAGAATTCTCGGACGCAGTCCTGACAAATACAGGCCGATAAACACGTCTCACCCGTGCTTATCGGCCTTTCTTTTTGCCGCCGTCGTCTCCAATGCCGGTATATCGCCCCGAAAAACCACCGCATTTGCCTCCCTGTCGATTTGAATGATATATTTAGATGAGTACGCAGTAAGGTATCAACGTGAGATGTGAAGGGAGAGAACTATGACAGGGTCCAGCTGCTTATCGCACTCGTCAGTACGGGGTACAGTGGGGTTCGTTCTTGGCGTTGCCCTCGCCGCAGCCATTCCCGCCCAGGGGTCGCTCATCACGCCGATGAGCCAAATCGTGTATGAAAAGGATGCCAGTGTCGACACGACCGGGCTCCGGTTGTGGATTAATATCATTGACGGCGGAAGCTACGTCGATTTCACCTTCGGGAACAGTTCCACCATCCCCTCCGTCATCACCAACATCTACATCGAGTCCACCGTGTTCTCGTCGGCTCATCTGAAGAATGGCTCCATCGTTTCGCCCCAGCCCGCGGGCGTTGATTACTCGTTCGGCGCCACACCCAAGAACCCGGCTGGCTCCATCAGCAACTATGGCGGCAAATGGCGGGGCAATTTGATCGATATCAGCGCCGATCCTCCGCCTATGTTCAACGGCATCGCACCGGGCGAATCGCTCACCGTTCGGTTCGATCTCTTCGGAATCACCTGTTCCGAACTGGTCAATGCCATGACCGATCCAACGCAGTTCCGCATCGCGGAGCATGTACAGGGCCTGCCCGGAGGAGAAAGTGTGTGGACCGTCAACACGCCTCCCACGCAGGACGTTCCCCTGCCGCCGACATTCGTGCTTCTCGGTGTGGGCTTCTTCGCGATGACGCGTAGAAGACTGTCTTTCTGATCACCGGACGGTAATCATCGGTCAAAGTTCATCGTCTCACTCACGATGTAGAGTGGCCGGCCGAGCACTTCATTGTACGCTCGGCCAAGATAGGATCCGATGAGCCCCATCCCGAAAAGTTGTATGGCGGCCAGGATAAAGGCGAAGAACAGGACCCCAGACATCAACCCGACAAGCCACGCGACAAAACCCAGTCCCGCCAGCGCCACTCCCGCCGCGGTCCCAAACTTCAGCGGCTTGCGCGACATATCGAAAATACCGCCCGCCAGCAAATTCACAAGCTGACGAAATGTAAACCGGCTCACTCCGCCGTGACGACTCTGAACCTCGTAGGGAATCGTGACCTGCTTGAAACCCACCCACGCCACCAATCCGCGAAGCATGGGATTGGTCTCGGGAAGCTTCTTCAATTCCTCCAGTACGCAGCGGTCGATCAGCCGGAAGTCCGCACATTCCTCGGGAATCGGACGCTCCGCGAACCAATTGATCACCTGGTACGCCCAACGCACGAGCGTTCGACGCGGGCCGCTCAGATTGGCCTGATTCTGGGCACGCACTGTCTGAACCATCAGGTTCCCCTGCTGCCACAACGCCAGCAATTGCGGGATCATCGCCGGCGGGTGCTGCAGATCGCCGTCCATCGTGATCACCGCGTCGGCGTCCGCGTAATCCAATCCCGCCTTGATCGCAGCCTGGTGCCCGAAATTGCGGGTGAATCGAAGAATCGTAATCGGCATCCCCGCCTTTTGCTGTTCCACCAACTTCGGAATCGTCTCGTCCCGGCTGCCGTCGTCGACAAAGATCAGCCGCCACGCGAACGCCGACTGCTCCGCCATGATCTTGCTCAACTCGCCGCAAAGCGCATCGACATTCCCCTGCTCGTTGTACACCGGGATGACAATTGCCACCGTTTTACGCCCGTCACTGTTCATGCTTGCGTCCTAAGCAACTTGAAAACTTCGAACATACTCCGTCTCTTCCAGCACCTTGGCCAATTCCAGAACCTCCGACTTGTCACGAAGCCGAAGCTCATAAATTACTTCCGTTACTGTATCGGACTTGTCTTTTTTCAGATCCAAGTCCAGCACACGCCAACCCTCAGTCTCCAGAATCGTCCGCAATTTCCAGATGTGCTCTCTCGGGCCAGCCATCACCACCGTCACGCTCTTGTACCAGTCCCGATTGATGCCCCGCTCCATACGGTTCACCACGATCAGCGTGAACATCATGAACATGGCGCCCAGAAACGACAGCCGGTAAAACCCAAACCCGAATCCCATTCCCACGCTCGCCACGCACCAGACCGACGCCGCCGTCGTCAGACCCCGAACCGATTTGCCCATCTTGATGATCGTACCCGCACCAAGGAACCCGATACCCGTGATCATCCCCGCCGCGAGGCGACTGATATCGGTCCGCACGGCATAATCAGCACTCTTGACGTTCACCAGCCCCGCCAACTCGATCGACGCCACGGAAATGATCGCCGCGCCCAACGCTACAAGGATATGCGTCCGCAATCCAGCCGGTCGGCCGCGGAACTCACGCTCCACACCCACCACCGCGCCGGCGCACACCGCCAGTAGAAGCCGAAGAGCATACTCCAACTCCAACGACCCCACAGCAAAGGCATGCAGATTATCGAACATAAAATCCTCCAAACGCCAAATTACGGTTCAATTCTAGCCGCACGGCGAGTACACTGCAAGAAGTGACAGTCCGGTTTTCACTTGGGAGGATCGATTGTATGATCACATTGACGTGCGAACAGGTTCGACGAGTGGACCAACTCGCGGTCGAACGATACGCCATGCCCTCGATTATTCTCATGGAAAATGCAGCCGGCAATGCCGCACGAATCACCCTGTCCGAATTCCGACATCTGTCTGCCCCCGTCGTGGGAATCTTCTGCGGACCCGGGAACAACGGTGGCGACGGATTCGCCATGGCCCGACACCTGCACAACGCCGGATGGAAGGTCCGAATCGTCCTCGCCGTACCCGCCGACAAACTTAAAGGCGACGCCCTGGTCAACTACGAAATCGCCCGCCACATGAACCTGCCGATTCACTCGGTTGAACACACCGACCAGATCATCGCCGAATCCGACATCATCATCGACGCCCTTCTCGGCACCGGCTTTCAGGGCGAACCGCGAGCCCCTCTCGACTCCGTCATTCAGAAAATTAATGCCTCCGCCCAACCCGTCGTCGCCGTGGATGTCCCCTCGGGCCTCGACTGCTTCTCCGGCTCTCCCGCCCATTCCACCATCCGCGCGACGATTACCATCACTTTCGTCGCCGCCAAGACCGCCTTCCTCGCCCCCACTGCTATTCCCTTCCTCGGCAAACTCCACATCGCCGACATCGGAGTCCCCCGCGAATTGATTGACGAGATGGTAGGAGCAAAAAACGGGAGCCAGGAACTCCACGCCATCTAGCGCCGTTTCCAACTATTCATAATCGAATCAACAGCAATCGCTCCACCATATGACGATAATGGGCAAAGGGCATCTCGGGTGGAACCATATCGTCCAAAGCTGTCAGAAACCCGCCTTCATGGATCAGCATTACCAGCAATGCCCCTCACTGGAAACGATCGCACAGGCCGCCACCGTCGCGCCGAACTACTTCCATAGTCTCTTCAAACAATATTGCGGCTTGACCCCTTACCAATACATGCTCAACAAGCGAATGTCCCTCGCCCAGCATCTGCTGTTCACTTCCGATCTGCCCATCAAAACTATTGCCGCAAAGGCCGGCTATCCCTGCCCGTTCCATTTCGCCAAAATCTTCCGCCAATATTTCAAACAAAGCCCCTCACAACGCCGAACCCAAAACCTGCCCTTCGCCCGCAGGAAAAGTTCCCCCCCCCATCACAAGACTGACATTTCATGTGGCGCACGCACTCTTGCGTGCGACATTTTCTTCTCTCCCAGGGGCGTTGCTTGGTGCGTCTCTTTCTCTCTTGTGTAGGGGCACGGCATGCCGTGCCCTCTGATCTTCTCTCTTTGGTTGCGCCTTCGCCCTTGGAGTCATTGCGAGGAGCGAAGCGACGAAGCAATCTGGCGTACTGACGCCACTGCACTCTCGTAACCCAGATCGCCACGGCCCTTCGGGCCTCGCGATGACACACGGGAAGCATCCTGGAAACAAATTCCCCTCTCCACCGAACCAACACCTTCCTCTTGCTATCTATATATAGATAGGTATCATTGTCCGTGGTTCAATTGCCAGGAGAATCCCAATGGCTGATTTAGGTGTTAATATCGATCACGTCGCTACGGTCCGACAGGCCCGGAAGACCGACGAGCCGGACCCCGTCTGGGCCGCTGTGGAAGCGGAACTCGGCGGCGCCAATTGCATCACCGTTCATCTGCGTGAGGATCGACGCCATATCAACGATCGCGACGTCACGCTCCTTAAGCACACGGTGGCCGTCAAGCTCAACCTCGAAATGTCCATCAACGCCAAGATCGTCCGGATCGCCCAGGAACTCGGGCCCGATCAGTGCACCCTCGTTCCGGAGCATCGCCAGGAAATCACCACCGAAGGCGGGCTGGACGTGGTCAAGCTCCGCAAGAACGTCGGCCAAGCCGTGAAGGCACTCCATCAGGCCCACTGCATCGTCAGCGCGTTTATCGAGCCCATCGAGGACCAGATCAAAACCGCAGCCGACCTCGGCTTTGAGGCCATCGAACTCTGGACCGGCGGTTATTCGCACGTCGAAAGCGATCGGGCCCGCCAAAAAGCCCTCGCCGAGCTGCGGAAGGGCGTCGAACTGGGCCTAAGCCTCGGACTGATCGTCCACGGCGGGCACGGCCTGACCTATCGCAACATTGAACCGGTCGCCCGCATCCCCGGGTTCTCCGAGTTCAACATTGGACACACGATCATCTCCCGAGCCGTCTTCGTCGGACTGCGGCAGGCGGTGCGAGAGATGAAGGATCTACTCATTCGTTTTCAACCCAAAGCCTAGTTTCAATTTCAACTGACAAGGAGCATTGGAATGTTGTTCAAAGGCACGTATGTGGCACTGGTAACGCCCTTCAAGGACGGCTTGGTCGATTTCGACACGCTCGATAAACTCGTCGATTTCCATGTCAAAGCCGGGATCGCGGGAATCGTCCCCTGCGGAACCACCGGGGAATCCCCCACCCTCTCCCATGAGGAACACGACGCGGTCATCGCCCGGGTCATCAAGCGCAACAACGGCCGGCTTCACATCATGGCTGGGACCGGCTCCAATTCCACCGCCGAAGCTGTCCGGCTCACCCGGCACGCCGAGGAAAACGGTGCCGATAGCGCCCTGATCGTCGCCCCCTACTACAACAAGCCCACGCAGGAAGGCCTGTACCAGCACTACAAAGCCGTCGCCGAGGCGACCAAGCTCCCCATCGTCATCTATAACATTCCCGGCCGATGCGGCGTCGAGATCGCGCCCGAAACCATCGCCAAGCTCTCGAAAATCAAAAACATCCGCGCCGTAAAACACGCGACCGGGTCCATGGACGGCGCCAGCGCCCTTCGCGCCATGTGCGACATTGAAATCCTCAGCGGCGACGATTCCATGACTCTGCCGTTGATGGCCATCGGCGGAACCGGCGTCATCAGCGTCATCGCCAACATTGTCCCCAAGGACACCAAAGCCCTGACCGACGCCGCCCTCGCCGGCGACTTCCGCAAGGCGGAAAAGCTCCATCGCAAGCTCTTCCCCTTGTCCAAGAACATGTTCATCGCCACCAACCCCATTCCGGTCAAAGCCGCCATGGGTATGCTCGGCATGTGCAGCGACGAACTCCGCCTGCCCATGTGCCAGATGGACGACGCCCTGAAACAAAAACTGCGTCAAACTCTCGTCGAATACGGACTGCTCAAGTCCTGATGAAACTCATAAGGGCGGCCTGCCGGGTCGCCCTTCTCTTTTATACTCCGCAAAGGATAGAAACATGATCACACGTAGACGTCACTTGGTTCTCTTCGCCATGGTCGCCCTCACAGGCCTCGTTCTCACCGGCTGCGCGCAATACAAACCCCTGATCAAGCCCACGCCCAAACTGAGCGTCCTCTCGCCGACCCTGACGGACGAGAATATGGAAAAAATGCTCAAAGTCGACGTCAAAGCTCACTTCCCAGCCGTACTCGCCGTCGCCAAGGTCGAAAACGCCTATCCCGAGTACGTCTATGAAGGCGCAAACGAAGATGACAAGTTCGCCGTCGTCTCCATCTCCGCCCAGGAACGCCAGGGATGGGAAAACCTGAAGAAACTCGACAGCCAGACCCATCATCAGATCGTCCGGCGCATCCAGTTCATCAATCCGTCCCTCCTGCGGGGAAATCCGTCCCTGAAAAAACTCCGTCAAGCCGCCACCATGCTCCACGCCCCCCTGCTCCTCGTCTACATCCAGCAGGATGACGGCGTGAGCAACTTCAACTTCCTCCCCGGCTATTCCGTCGGATATGTCAGCGTCTGCCAAGCCGCCCTGATCGACGTGCAAACGGGAATCGTCCTCGGTACCGCGGAAAGCGAATCCAAAAGCGAACAAAAGGTGACCATCTTCGGCGTGGAATCGACCAAAACGAAGCTCCAGCAGCAAATGCGATCCAACGCCGTCAACAGCCTGCAAAAACAAATGGCCCGCGGCCTGACCGAACTGGAACGATAGCGTAAGATCACCTCCCTTCCTAACATATTGTTGCGGTTCAACTTGCTTCAAGTCCGTCCCATGGTCGGTCCGATAATAACTCATAAGGCAAACAGGTAACGCAGATTTTATCGGAACGCCCTAAGTGCTTACGGGAATGAAATTTACACTACAACTCTTGTATCGCCCGTCCAAAGACGCGGGGAGTGGCAGCCATGATACACTCTAAGCTCGCCAGCCGGCTGCTTTTCCTTATATATATCTTCGCCCCCCTTCCCGTTCTCGCGGTCGACCGAAACGTACCGGC
This sequence comes from uncultured Phycisphaerae bacterium, assembly GCA_964563935.1. Lineage (GTDB taxonomy): Bacteria > Planctomycetota > Phycisphaerae > JAAYCJ01 > JAAYCJ01 > JBAZZQ01. The sequence goes on from CAZLZE010000078.1 coordinate 10,297, forward strand.
GGACTTCCCGACCATACAGGCCGCCATCACAGTCGCTTTGCCCGGTGATACTGTCATCCTGGCCCCGGGAACTTACACCGGTGACGGAAATCGAGATATCGACTTGGGTGGAAAGGCACTCACCCTTCGCAGCTCGGATCCGAACGACCCAGCCGTCGTATCTTCCACCATCATCGACTGCCAAGCCGGCGTCTCCGATCCTCACCGGGCATTGGTCTTCACCCATGGTGAAACCGCAAGCACGGTAATCGACGGTCTGACCCTTACCCACGGCTGGGCGGACTACGGCGGCGCAGTCTACTGCACCAACTCCAGCAGTCCCACCATCCGCAACTGCACGATCACAAACAACTCCGCCAACTACTACGGCGGCGGAATCTACTGCACCAGCAATTCCAGTCCGAGAATTCAGAACTGTCGAATTCAAAACAACGCCACGGTCCCCCTCGCCCCCGGCCAGGGCGGGCTCGACGGCGGAGGCATCTATTGCACGGGTGGAAGTTCGCCCGCGATCTCCAATTGCACGATCTCTGCGAATTCCGGAAAATCCGGCGGCGGGTTGTACTGCAACGCCAGCCATCCGACCATCAGCTTCTGCGTCTTCACCGCCAACACCGGTTCGGGTTCCGGCGGCGGAATCGGCTGCTGGACAAGCAGTCCCACCATTACCAATTGTCTGTTCACCGACAATGCGGCCAACTACACGGGCGGAAGCATTTCCTGCGACAATTACAGTAACCCGACAATCCGCGGCTGCACCTTCAGCCGCAACTCCGCCACGCTCTACGGCGGTGGTGGAATCGCCTGCAACGGATCGAGCAATCCGAGCATCAAAAACAGTATTCTCTGGGACAATCTTCCCGCGGAGATCAAATTGCTTTCCGGCTCGCCCCAGGTCACCTACTGCGACGTCAAGGGCGGCTGGTCGGGCCAGGGAAACATGGACCTCGACCCGCTCTTCGCCGATCCCAACAACGGCGATTTCCATCTGAAGTCCACAGCCGGTCGATGGGATCCGAACGCCAACGGCGGGGCCGGCGGATGGGTCGTCGATGACGTCACCAGTCCCTGCCTCGACTCCGGAGACCCGAATTCCGACAGTTCGGGCGAACCGAACGGGCTCGTGCCTATCGTCGATATGGGATACTACAGTAATACGCCCTACGCATCGTCGTCGCCCGGAAGAGTCCTGCTGACCACGCAAGTCACAGGCGGAAACGGCACGATCTCCCCGCCCACCAGACAGTACAACCTTGGCTCGATCATTCCCCTGACGGCCACGCCCAACACCGGTTATCGCGTCAAGGCGTGGACCGGCACAAACAACGATCCAGCCTATGATACGACCTCCAACAGCGTCACCATCACGGCGGAAAAGACCGTGACCGTAGAATTCGAATTGATCCCTGTTCCCGGGATCCTTACCGTCGATACCACACCCATCAAGGGCGCGATCTGGATCGACGGAGAAAGCCTGGGTGCCGCTCCGAAAAGCAAGTCGATGACGGAAGGCGAACATACCATCAGCTTCGGCGACATTTCTGGATATACCAAACCGACGGACGTCGTTGTGACCATGCAGAACAATCACAATCAGACCATCACTCGCGCGTACGTCCCCATTCCAGCCGAACCCGGCACTCTTTCCATCGATACGACACCGGTCAAAGGCGACATTTTCGTCGACGGCGCAAACTGGGGCGCAGGCCCGCAGAGCAAACCCGTCACTCCCGGCAGCCACGCCGTTGCCTTTGGCGATGTCGCGGGATACGCAAAACCGGCAAGCCTCACCGCCGACGTAATCAAAGGCCAAACAACGACGATCAGCAAAGAGTACACCCCAATTCCGATCTTGAACATAACTCCCCCCAATCGGGAAGTGACCGACGTTTCTGGAACGACCACGTTCGAGGTGAAAAATGTCGGACTCGGCTCGATGCCGTGGACGTCCGAGATAGTCGACGGGGCCACCTGGCTTACAATTGATTCCGGTGCCAGCGGAGAAGATGCCGGCACTATTACCCTGTCGTATACCACCAACATAAGTCCCATATCTCGCGCCGGCTGGGTCCGCATCACCGCGACCGGAGCAACTCACAGCCCCTTCGCAGCCATCGTGACCCAGCAGCGGACAGCCTATCCCGGCGACCTGAACGGCGATAGCGCAACGGATGTGGCCGATAGCATCCTCGCCATGAGAATGACCCTGGGACTTGACGTGCCGACAAATGGAACGACCTACGATCCCAATTCGCTACCGACCCGGGCCGATTTCACTCTGGACGGAGCGGTCACGATTGATGACGTGATCAAGATCCATCGCATGGCCGTTGGATTGGACAAATAGAACAACCATAAAAGAGAAGAGAAAAGGACATCGCATGAAAAGCAGATTCTTTGAACTTGCGGGATGGACAGTGTGTATGCTTGGCGCGGCGGTTTGTGCCCACGGAGTTACCGTTTCGATCCCGAACACTAACGCCGTCGTTGCTACGACAGTGGAAGTCCCCATCATCATCGATGATGCCGCCAACGTCGCCGGATTTCAGTTCACCGTCACGTATGATCCCAATGTCCTGTACATCGATCCAAACGTTGCATCCAACACCGTTGTGCTGGCTGGATCGCTCGACCCCAACTGGACCATCACAGCCAACACCACAGTTCCCGGCGAGGTCCGACTGATAGGCGTAGATCCGACCTTGACCGGACTCACATCGGGCGCCGGTACGCTCGCCAAGATCATCTTCACCGTGAAGGGCGAAGTAGGTCAGACAGATCACCCCGCGTTCACCACCTGCAAGCTCAAGAACAGTAATGCTCAGGACATCGCCGCCACATCGACAGCAGGAGTCATTACGATCTTCCACAACGGTGGGTTCATCAATGTTACGATCACCCCCGCAGGAGTCATTGCCCTCGGCGCCCAATGGCAGTCGGACAGCGGAGCCTGGCAAAACAGCGATATTCCACTGAATGTCGAATTTGGCGCCCATGTCGTCAAATTCAAAGACATCGAGGGATATGTCACCCCGGCTGACCTTACCGTTAACATCGTAACGCTCGGCGAGACTATCCGCCAGACGGCCCATTACGTCGCCAAGGGTGATATGGATGACAATGGAACGTTTGACATCACCGACGTCATTCTCGGTATGCGAATGGCCATCGAGTTGCCCATCACACTCGACGGTCAGGAATACACCAGTCCGTACATCGACAGACTGAAAAGCCGAATGGACCTGGATGCCAACCCAAGTAGCATTGGTATCGGCGACGTGGTATTCATCATGAACAAAGCCCTGGGACTGTAAAACCGGAATGAAAGGAAGAATATGAATATGCGTTCTTTTCGTTATATTGCATCGACGGTCCTGATCTTCGCTTTCGGCTTGACGCCTCCTGTTTGGGCCGTCAACGTCAGCATTCCCAGCATCGGGACCAGTGCTTCGGTCGTCACAATCCCCATTAACATCGATGACGCCACCGACGTGTCTGGGTTCAAATTTAAGGTGGTTTTTGATGCAAGTGTTCTCCAGATCAGTGCCGTTCAGATTGGTGATCTGGATGCCGGATGGATGCTCATGTCCAACCCCAACACGCCTGGTGAGATCCTCGCCATTGGCTTGGATACCACACTGACCGGACTGGCGGGCGGATCGGGATCACTCGCAAAACTCGTCTTCACCGTCATAGGATCACCAGGACAATCGACCACCCTTTCGTTCACCACATGCGAACTGTCCAATCGCAAGGGTGCAACCATCGAGTCCACCCCGACCGACGGCACGTTCAGTATCGACTCGGGCACGCCGACGCCCACACCTACACCAACTCCAACGCCGACCGCGACGCCTTCTCCGTCTCCCTCGCCGTCGCCGAGTCCGACACCGTCACCCACACCCACACCTACACCCACACCAACTGCGA
>CAZLZE010000078.1:14236-25397 GCA_964563935.1 uncultured Phycisphaerae bacterium
CCCCCCCCCCCCCGACCCCGTCCCCCCCGCCCGCCCCGGCGCATCGTCCCCTCCCGTCCCCAACCCCCACGCCCACACCGACACCAACACCGTCTCCAACGCCGACCGTGCCCCCAACCCCAAGCCCAACTCCAACGCCAACGCCGACTCCCACACCGGTGCCGACCGGAACATTGTCGATCGACACAACGCCGGTCAAGGGCGAAGTCTTCGTCGACGGCCAAAGCTGGGGAACGGCTCCGCAATCACGAACCATTACATCCGGTGAACATATCCTCACGTTCGGATCCATCACCGGCTACGCCCAACCCGCCGGACAAATCGTCACCGTTCGAGCAGGGCAAACAACGCCCCTGACGTTGACATATCTGCCGCAGACCAACCCGACGTTCACGTTCACCGTGGCTATCGAAGGTCAGGGCACGGTCACACCGACCACCGGTGACTACCAGACCGGTTCACAACTGGTCCTGGCCGCCCTGGCAACCGAGGGCTGGAAGTTTGATCACTGGGAAGGCGATATGTCGGGTTCGACGAACCCCGCATCACTCCTCTTGAACGCGGATAAGTCGGTGAAGGCGATCTTCGTGCAGACGGCAGACCCGAACACGGTAACAGATCCCAAGAAGGACGATGTTCAGAACATGCCGCCCCTGACGGACGACGACTTGGAAGAAGCCGCCGCCCAAGGTGGCTGCGGATGTTCCCCGGTCACCATGATCGTCCTGACATTGATGGTCGCCGGCGGCATCCTTCTGACCGAGTCCAGACTGCGGAATTAACCCGCTGACGACCTGAGGAAAAATGTCACCGTGGTTCGTATACTCTGGGCGGAAGCACGAATAGGAGAAGTCCTGAGTAAGGAAGAGAAGGGCTTGCGAGTCGGTATTGCGTTCGCAAGTTTTCCGACTATGATGAATTTACAGGATCCAACGGGGGTGTTATCTGGGTTCATCTGGTCGGGAAAGGCCTGTTCTTGTCGTTGGGGCATCGGGATACGTCGGCGCTCGGCTTGTGGCTTGGCTGCTGGAGCGGGATTATCGCGTCTGTGCCGTCGGCCGATCGCTTGATTCGCTCGGGTCGCGGCCCTGGGCGACGCACATGCATGTCAAACTGGTCCCGACTGATGTGACGGACGCTGCCAGCCTCCAAGCCGCCTGCCAGGACTGCTCCCTCGCTTTCTATCTCGTTCACTCAATGGTATCCACGCCCGGCAAGTACGCAGATGTCGATCGTCAAGCCGCCTGGAACATGGTGCGGGCGGCAGAGCACAATCGTATGGAACGGATAATCTACCTGGGCGGACTGGGCGAGGAAGCTGCGGATCTCAGCGACCACCTTCGCTCACGGACGCAGGTCGGACAGATCCTCCAATCGGGAAACATCCCGACGACAATTCTCCGGGCGGCCATGATCATCGGATCGGGAAGCGCGTCATTCGAAATCCTTCGTTACCTGGTAGAACACCTGCCCGTGATGACCACGCCGCGATGGGTGCAGACGTTGAGTCAGCCCATCGCGATCCGCAATGTCCTGGGTTACCTCACCGGTTGCCTGGAGAGTCCGCAGACCACGGGTCAGACGTTTGATATCGGCGGCCCGGACATTCTGAGTTACCGGGACTTGATGGACCTGTATGCCGAGGAGGCGCATCTGGCCCGGCGAATCATTTTGCCCGTCCCTGTGCTCACACCCCGCCTGAGTTCCTACTGGATCGGGTTGGTGACGCCCGTCCCATCCGCCATTGCCCGCCCGTTGACGGAAGGGTTGAAGAACAAGACGATATGCCGGGAGGATCGTATCCGTCATCTCATCCCGCAGGAACTGTTGACGTGCCGGCAAGCAATTCGGCTGGCGCTGGCCGAGAAAGATCTGCTTCTGGAGGGACTCAGCCCTTCTCCATCGGCTGGTCTGCCAACGGTGGAATCGCGATTCCCCGGCGACCCGCCATGGGTGGGAGGAAAATTGTTTGAAGATCGCAAACGCACCATCGTTCGTGCCGACACGCAGAGGGCGTGGTCTGTGCTTGTCTCCTGCGGTGGGTCCACGGGTGGCTGGCTCGTTCGAAGGCTCTGGCAGATCCGAGGTCTGTTCGCTCCCCGGACAGACGAGGCCAAGTGGCAGGTACTTCGAATGGAGACTGGTCGGCACCTGCTGCTGCAGGCACAGATGAAATTACCGGGCCGGGCGGCTTTGGACTACCGCCTCATACCTATCGACGACCAGCATACGGAAATCATACAGACCGCCCGATTCCTTCCCCACGGTCTGGCGGGGATTCTCTATTGGTACGCCGTACTTCCCGTCCACAACATCATCTTTCGCAACATGCTGTCCGACCTGGGCTTACGGATCGAAAGCAGCAAGAAGATCAGTGGATAGTCATTATACAGTGGGCAGCGGGAAGAGAGGAAAGAATGGAAACCAACCGGCCGAAGAGAAGTTTCGGCGAGGCCCGGCAGAAAGGAGGATCTTTCCATTGGAAAGGCACGGCCGAAAAAAAATTATTTTTTTTGGCTGATTTTCGGGCAGCAGACATATACTCTTATAGCGAACAAAAACCCGGTAAGAGCGGGTAGGAGAGCAAAAGCGAAAAAAAGTGGCTTGGTGCCAAACGGATAATGCGACCGTAGGACAGTCCTCCCCTCTATCGATACAAGGTCCCCCCCGCCTTGTATCACCCCTACGGGCGCACTTTTTATTTTTACATCAGGTTTGCGCAGGGGCACCCATCAGCCGGGCGACATTTGCTCTCAGAGCTCGCCGATGTCTTCGTACCAAAGCTTCGGGTTCTTCTCGATGAAGTCACGCATCATGCGTTTGCATTCATCGAGATTCAAGTTGGTCACGCGGACACCGTGCTGGGTCAGGAACTCGGGGGCTCCGGCAAAGGTTTCGGATTCGCCGACGATGACTTCCTTGATATTGAATTGAACGACGGCTCCGGAACACAGGTAGCACGGCATGAGGGTGGAATACAGCGTGGTACCCTTGTAGCTGCCGATCCGCCCCGCGTTGCGGAGGCAATCGATCTCGGCGTGGATGATCGGATCGTTCTCCTGCACGCGTTTGTTATGGCCCCGGCCGATGATCTTGCCGTCCCGGACAAGCACCGCTCCGATAGGAATTCCGCCTTCGCTCAAGCCCTTCTTCGCTTCGTCGATCGCTGCCTGCATGAATGCGTCCATTGAGAATTCTCCCTGTATCGATTCTGTTTCTCCTATCATCGGCAATAGGAAAGAAGGAGAAGAGGAATTAGCCACAGATCGCACAGAGGAACACGGACTGATAAGAAGAACGGTGTGTCTTCAGGATGAAGACACACCGTTCCGATCTATTGCACGTCTACTTCTTGCCGCAGTGGCTGCAAGAGTCGCACTTGCAGTCATCACATTTGCAGCACTCGCATTTCTCGCAGGTGCATGGGTCGCATGTGCAGCAGGCACATAGTTTGGCGGAATCCTCGGCCGAAGCACAGCACGATCCGCCCGCCCAAGCCATTGCTCCAAACGCCATCGCGAGTCCTACGATTAAAATGAACGCAAACACCATAATGGTCTTCATGACTGAATCCTTTCACTAGAATTTGATTGAACTATGGTCAAACTTACAGCGAAGAAAGGTATTCAGACTCTTTCGGCGGGGGCGTGGGCGGATGGATAGCCCAGAGGTCAGTTGATTCGTTCTGGGCAAGCCCTAACTGGGAGCCCCGGTCCTGACACTCGGCAGTGGCTGAAGGTAGAATCCCGGCCAGGGGTGATGCACACCCGCATGAGCAGGTCTTTTCACTATCGCAGGGCGAAGTCTTGCGAGAATCCAACTGGATTGTTCGCCGGGGTGTGGAGTCTTCACAGCATGAAGGGGCCTTGAGACGGCAACAGCATGAACCCGACATTGAGCACGGCGAAGAAGGAGGGCAACAAGCGACGGCCATTCCGTCAAGAACAATCAGCAGGCCAAACAAGAATGTAATACTCATTGTTCGGTTCATACGAACAATTATATCGCATCCTACTCGAAAATCAAATTTGACGATAGATCAACAGTTGCCGATTCGCGAGTCTAGCCAAACTGCCATGTTGATAGAACCCGCCAACACAGGAACTCAGCTATGGACGGTTCGTCATCAATTCTGGGGATTTCGGGTCATATTTCGGCCTTCCCACTCCAGGAACCATTTGGCGTGTCCGTCGGCGAAGAGGATATTATGACCGTTCTTGTGTGGACCGTTGACCGGCTGGGTGACGGAGTTTCGGATCCCGTCATAATACCGAATCACGCCCCAGCCGTCTTTGTTCCAATCGGCGCCGCCCCACTCGTCAGACGGATCGATATCGTGGTACATGCCCATGCCGGCTGTCGGGCGAAGGGGCTGATCGTAGATGAAGACGAAGCGATCGGGTATTTCCAGGCGACTTGGAGTAAGCGTGTTCCGGACCCCGTTTTCATACGCCTCACCGTCGTTGCCCGCGAGCCAGTTGTAGCAGTAGCTGATGTCACAATCGAGATTGACGAGAATCGGGCAGTCGTAAATCTTCTTATTGTTATGGTACGGGAGCAGCCCGACAGCATAGCCGAGGCTCTCCGTCTTGGCCAGGTCCGGATTGGCGACAAAGTCGGCCCACTTGGTACCTTTGCCGGTGACGGAGATTGGATACATATTCCAATCCTGCACATACATACTGGCACCTATACCGATCTGGCGGAGGTTGCTCAGGCAGTTGGCGTTATAGCCTGCGCCCCGGGCCATGCTCAGGGCGGGCATGAGGATGGCTACCAGTAAGGCGATAATCCCCACCACCACCAAGAGCTCGATCAGTGTAAAACCACTTTTTGTTCCGATTTTTCCAGTTTTCATGTCTCTTCTCCTATCAAACCCAAATGAACGCCGTTCGTGGCGCTGCCTTTATCTTGTCGCTGATTCCCGATCCCAAAAACACGTTCGCTACGGATTTCACAGAATCCCCTTGGCGACAGTGCATTACGGCCATACGCAGATCACGTGAAATCACCATCACCATCGCTATAAAATAGTCTTGGCTCTTTTGACCGCGAATATTTCACGCATCTCCGCTCTTTGGTGGAATGTAAACCAGATATCAATAAAACTGATAACACCAGGCAAATGGGGCTTTTGGAAGATTGCGGTTCAGATATAAATTGCGTACTTCCATCTTCGCAGGCTATAATCGGACCGGGACAATTCCAGATTACAGACATCAGTTGTTGTTTTAGGGGTACACAATGGAAACACTGATTAGTCAACACTGGCACCACCTGGCGGTGGAAGAAGTCGCCCTCCTGCTGAATACGGACACCACCCGGGGACTTTCCCCATTTGAGGTCCGCCATCGGCAGGAACGGTTTGGACCCAATGTGGTTTCGGGGCGCAAAGGTAAGGGACCACTGATCCGCTTTCTGCTTCAGTTCCACCAACCACTGATCTACATTCTCCTGGCAGCTGGGATCATAACGGCCTTGCTGGGCGAAGGGGTGGACTCCGGCGTTATTTTCGGCGTCGTCGTGGTTAACGCGATTGTCGGGTTTGTTCAGGAGTCCAAGGCGGAAAAGGCCTTGGAGTCACTGAAGCAGATGGTGACGACCGATGCGAACGTGATTCGCGACGGTCAGCGGGTGAGGATTCCGTCCGCGGAACTGATTCCCGGCGACATCGTGGTTCTGACATCGGGGGATAAAGTACCCGCGGATATGAGATTGTTTCTGATTCGTGATTTGAAGGTTGATGAATCCGCCCTGACCGGCGAATCCGTGGCGGTGGAAAAGTCCGAGGAACTTCTGAGCAAGGATACCATCCTCGCGGATCGGACGAACATGGCGTACGCGGGCAGTCTGGTCACCTACGGTCAGGGACAGGGAATTGTGGTGGCCACTGGAAACAACACAGAGACGGGACGTATCTCGGAACTGGTGGCTGGAGCGGCGACGATTGAGACACCGCTGACGAAGAAAATTGCCCGGTTCAGCCGGTTGCTTTTGTACGTGATTCTGGCGCTGGCTGTGATTACCTTCGTGGTCGGGTTGCTCCGCGGGGAGTCGGCCCATGAGATGTTCATGGCCGCCGTCGCCCTTGCCGTCGGCGCCATCCCCGAAGGGCTGCCCGCCGCGGTCACCATCACGCTGGCCATCGGTGTCGGGCGCATGGCCCGCCGAAAGGCGATCATTCGAAAACTCCCCGCCGTCGAAACCCTCGGGAGCACGACCGTCATTTGTTCGGACAAGACGGGAACGCTCACCGAGAATCAGATGACCGTCCAGAAGATTTTCGCCGGGTCCGCCCTGCACTCCGTGACGGGAAGCGGATATGCTCCGGAAGGACAGATTACCGACGCCGACCCGGAAGATCGTGCCTTGCGAGAATGCCTGATCGCGGGAATGCTCTGCAACGATGCCCAACTGGTTCGGTCGGGCGACCGCTGGACCATCCAGGGCGATCCGACGGAAGGCGCGTTGATCGTCGCCGGACGAAAAGGCGGTCTGGACGAGAAGGAACTTGCGTCGCGCCGTCCGACCGTCGACGTCCTGCCGTTTGAGTCCCATCACCAGTACATGGCGACTCTGCACGACTCTGAAGCCGATCAGCCCCGCATCGTGTACCTCAAGGGAGCCACGGAAAAAGTCCTCGAGCGCTGCACCGATCGGATGGGTCCGGGGGGTGAATCACAGAATCTGGACCCGGACGAGATCCGGCGGATTTCGGAGGATCTGGCGAGGACGGGCCTTCGCGTTCTCGCCCTGGCCCGCAAGACGGTAGAGCGTGAGCGAACGAAGATCGATCATTCGTTCGTGTCGAGTGGATTGACATTCCTGGGGCTGCAGGCGATGATCGACCCGCCTCGCGTGGAAGCCATTCGTGCCGTGGCCGCCTGCAAATCCGCGGGCATCCGCGTAAAGATGATCACGGGCGACCACGCACTGACCGCCTCCGCCATTGGGAAGCAGCTCAATCTCGATGTGGGTGAAAATGGGCCACCCACGCTGACGGGACGAGAACTGGCTGAACTGTCCGATCGTGAGCTGATTGAAGCGGCCGACCGGACGGTAGTCTTTGCCCGAGTCGCCCCTGAGCAGAAGCTGCGGCTCGTGGAGGCAATCCAGGCGAAGCAGCATATCGTGGCGATGACCGGTGACGGGGTCAACGACGCACCCGCCTTGAAGCAGGCGAATATCGGTATCGCCATGGGCATCACGGGCACGGAGGTATCGAAGGAAGCCGCCGACATGATCCTGGTGGACGACAATTTTGCCACCATCGAATCAGCCGTCGAGGAAGGACGGGGCATCTTCGACAACCTCACGAAGTTCATCACCTGGACGCTGCCGACGAACATGGGTGAGGGATTGGTCATCCTGGCGTCGATTGCGATCGGGACCGCCCTGCCCATCCAGCCCGTGCAGATCCTCTGGATCAACATGACGACCGCCATCCTGCTCGGACTGACGCTCGCCTTCGAGCCAAGTGAACCGGGAATCATGAGTCGCCCGCCGAGACTGCCGGAGAGTCCTATTCTCAACTTGGCATTGATTCGCCGGATCCTTGTCGTCAGCGTTGTAATGCTGGCGGCGGCGTTTGGACTGTTTCTCTTGCACAAGAAAGGCAAAGGCGCCGATGTCGCCGTCGCCCGGACGGTGGCCGTCAATGTCTTTGTCATCATCGAAACGTTCTACCTCTACCGCTGCCGGTCGCTGACCCGGCCGTTATCGGAGATCGGATACTTCTCCAACCCGTGGGTCCTGGCTGGAACCGCCGCCATGATCTTGCTGCAGATTCTCTTTACGTACCTGCCGGTGATGAACCGATTGTTCCAAAGCGCCCCGATCGGGATTGTCGCATGGCTGGAGATTCTCGCCGCCGGCGTGATCGCGTATTACCTGGTCATGTTGGAGCAGCAGGGATTCCGCAGACCGAAAACACAGACATAAGGGAGGCCATTCGTGCTCGAACCGTTGCGAAAGTTTGAACGTCTGATCGTCACCGCCGTGACAGGCATGATGGTTCTGGTGATCCTGCTGGGAACGATTGAACTCGGATACCTTATCATCTTGGACATCATTTCCCCGCCCATCATCCTCCTTGAGGTGGGAGAACTTCTCAACATTTTTGGTTTGTTCCTGCTCATTCTGATCGGAGTGGAACTGCTGGAAACGGTCAAGATGTATTTTCGAGAACATGTGGTACACGTGGAGGTGGTATTCATGGTGGCTCTGATCGCGATTGCCCGGAAGGTGATCATTCTGGACTTGGAGAAGTACTCGTATTTGGCCCTGATCGGAATCGCTCTGATCATCTTAGCTCTTTCGGTTGGGTATTACCTGGTTCGCAAGAGTCATCAGGAAAACAAATCACCCCTGTGATGGAGGTTGCTTATGTATCGCTATGAACGTCTGCTGGTCGTTTTGAGACCTGAATCGAACAACGATAGTCTGATTTCATACGCCGGTCTGGTGGCCCGAATGGCCGAGAGCAAGACCGTGACTTTCCTTCTTATGACATTTCATCCGAACATCCCCGCGGAAATCGCCGCGAAGCATCCCGCCTTGTCCGGCCCGGAAGACGAACAGCAGTACACGGAGATCCGCCGCCGCGTGAAACAGTTTGGAGCTGAGTTTCCGGGAGTCTCGACGTCCCTCAACGTCCTGCGAGGAGATCCCGAGATGGAGGCGTTGAAGTGGGCGAGAAAGGAAGGGACCGACCTGATTCTGCTCAGCCGCAAGCCCAATGACAAGACTTCGACGTCACGGGCGGAGAGAATTACTCGCAAAGCCCCCTGCTCAGTCCTGATCCTGCCTGAAGGATTCAGACCGGACATCCGGAACATCGTTGTTCCGGTCGACTTCTCCGAACACTCCGCCGATGCTCTGGACGTCGCGATCGCTTTCGCGTCCGCCGCTGGATTGCCGCAGATCCATGTGCTCAACGTGTACAGCGTTCCCATTCCCGCCTACACCATGGGCGAGCGATATGAGCAACTGGCAGAGGATTTCAAACGTTGGGCCCAGAAGCATTATCAGGATTTTGTCGGCCGCGCCAACCTCAGAGGCGTGCAAACCGTTCCCATCTTCAAGCATGATCCGGATACCGCCGACGCAATCGAACAAGTCGTCCGCGAACGAGAGATGGACCTGGTTGTCATGGGAACCCGGGGAACGTCCCTGGCCGTGCTTCTCGGCAGCGTAACTGCGCAGCTGATCTGGAATCTGGAGGTCCCCGTGGTCGCGGTCAAGAAGAAGGGCGCCACACTGGGGCTGCTTGACTGGCTCTTCGGACCCAAGGGGCAATAGGCAAGGTCTTGATCCCCAGGCTGAAAGTCCGGATGCATAATCGATAGTTGCACGGCAAGAAGATATGGGTTATAATGTGCCCATATAGATGAGGATGACCATGGCGGAGAAGATTGTAAAAGCCCTCGAACGACAGTCCAGCCGATTAGTCCTGAAAACCTGGAGTTTGATTCTGCTCTTGTTCCTTGGCCTGCTGACCTTCGTCACCGGGTGCTGGTGGGATCAGCCGGTCATGTATGGTATGGAACCGATGTACGGGATACAGCCCATGTATGGCGTTTCGGTTAATACCGCGATGTACGAACAGGCCAATAGACAATCCGAGAACTGATCTATCTGACAAAGGGGTGAAACAGTGCAAGAAGCGAAGTTCTTTGCCCAACGTGTTACTCGCCGAATGCTGAAGATGTGGAGCTTTGTACTTGTCACGATCCTCGGGATGCTTTGTACCTTCGCGGGATGCACACAGAGGGAGGCTACGGATGGCTCAGCCTTTCTCTATGGGGTATTTCCTGCGGTCCTCACCCAGCCGGACACTCCGAATATTCAGACGAATAATTGATCCAGGCCGCTCTTGGAGTGCGTAGAGATCGACAATCGTGTCCTGTGCACAAACCAAGACAGGCATGCAACGGAGACGGATATATATTGTGCTTGAATAAGGAAAAGCTCTTCCTATGCCTGACCCGAGAATTCCCGTCCTGAAAAGACTCTCCCTGAACGTCTTCAAACACTATCGCAAGGCGCAGACGTCGCTTCATGAACTCAACTACCTCTTCTGGGAATGCACGCTGCGGTGCAATCTCTCGTGCCTGCACTGCGGGAGCGACTGTCGCCGCGGTTCGGAAGACGACGATATGCCGATGGGGGATTTCCTGAATATTCTGGACCGGATTCGAGGAATCTGCAATCCGAACCGAACGACGCTGGCCATGACAGGCGGCGAACCGCTGCTGCGAAAGGATCTGGAAGTCTGCGGCCGCGAGTTCAACCGGCGAGGGTTTCCGTGGGGCATGGTAACTAATGGATACGCCATGACTCCGTCGCGATTTGAGGACCTCCGGGCCGCGGGACTGGGATCAATGACGTTGAGCCTCGATGGATTGGAGCAATCGCACAATTGGCTGCGAGGCAGAAGCGATTCGTTCGAAAAAGCCCTGGCCATGCTCGAATACGTGCCGAAGGCCGAGCCGTTCGTCTTTGACATTGTCACGTGCGTGAATCAGAAGAACTTTTCGGAGTTGGAGGACATCAAGCGCCTGTTGATAGAGAAAGGCGTCAAGAAGTGGCGGCTGTTCAACATCTTCCCCAAGGGCCGGGCGAAGGACAACCCTCTGCTGGACGTGACGAACAGCCAGTTTCGCCAACTAATGGAATTCATCAAGAGTACACGCAAGGAAGGCAAGATCTGGGCGAATTATGCCTGCGAAGGGTTTCTTGGCCCGTATGAGGGCGAGGCACGGGACGGATTTTTCTTCTGCCGCGCGGGAATTCACGTCGGATCCGTGCTGGCTGACGGGTCGATTTCCGCGTGCCCGAGCCTTCGCGGGGACTATATCCAGGGGAACATCTATAAAGACGACTTTGTAGACGTCTGGCAGAATCGTTTTCAGGTAATGCGGGATCGTTCGTGGACGCAGACGGGCCTGTGTCGGGAATGCAAGGTGTACAAATGGTGCCTGGGCAATGGCCTGCATCTGCGGGACCAGAAGTCGGGCGAACTGCTCCGCTGCCACTTCCAGATGCTCAACGAGTCTGATTCCGCATGACACATTACCCAGTCTGAATCACAATATTACAAGCTGGACGTGTCTGACTAATTTTACTGGCGCGATGCTGTTATAGAGGTTACTCTTTGTGT
>CAZLZE010000079.1:0-25377 GCA_964563935.1 uncultured Phycisphaerae bacterium
GACGGGGCCGGGGGGGCGCATCAGGGGCGGAAAGCGATAGCGCCGGTCTTTCAGGCAAACAGCGATAGAAGTAATAGGCTAGCGATTAGGGCGAGGACGATGGTCGGGCAATCCCAACTGGGCTCGGCGCTCGTGTATGGCCCTTCGATATTCCCGCATCAATCCAGCCATTTGGGGGTTGCCATGCTCGACGAATTGCTGCATTCTGGCCCGGAAGTCTCCCCGACCCGGTCCTCCCGGGCCGCCCGGTCCTCTTGAGCCACCTGGTCCCGCCTGATCTCGCCGTCCACCGGGTCTGCCCTGGTCTGGCTGGGTGCTTGGCCCGCCTGGTCGCCTGCCAGCCCAGGCCTGTCGCATCTGTTCCTCGCGGGTAATGGCGGCATCGAGCATTTTGATCCGATCCGCCGGTGAGGCCTTGGCGAAATTGACGGCCTCCTGAGTCATCATGGCCATGTGGGCTTCACCCATGGCCTTGCGAACGTTCTCGTCGGTCCGCATCTGGCGGAATAGATTCCTGCGTTGCTCATTAGACAACTGGGACATCAATTTCTGCGTCTGTTCCACGTAGGCGGTCTTGCGGTAGCTCGCCATGTGCTGGAATCGTGCGGAGCCCATCATTTTGAGGCCTTCTTCCGCTGTTTTCGGAGGACTTGGCGGGGTGATCAGCCACGTGTAATATATTCCACCGGTCAGAACACCCGCTGCAACCACCACGATCGCCACGGTCAGGGCAATTTTTTGTTTTCTGTTCAGATCCATGGTAATCTCCTATTTTGGGATCAGTCTTGAGGGTAGTTGCCCACGTGTCCGTCGACGAAGAGGAGGTTCCGCAGGTCATGAAAGAACGGCACATCGATCTTGGTATTGTCCTTCAACTCGAACGGATACCCATCACAGTCGTAAGAAGCCGGCATGGTCGATGGGGAAATCCCCCCCCAGGGACGAAATTGGCTGTCTGGATCCCGACCGCCCAGCCCATTGTTGTAGTTGTAGCTGCTTCCGAAGGGATAGGGGAGATTGTTCTTCTTTTCGTAATCGAGACAGACCTGGTACACATAGTCGCGGTCACCCGGGCAGTGAAAGACTTTGTTCTCCTGGGCCAGTTGATCGCGGATGGCTTCGGGTAAGGACGGATCGCTTTCATAGTTACTGAGAAACGGCAGAGGCATGTACCTGGCTACGGGATACACACCACGGTAGGTCTGCCGATACATGTCGAGTCCCAGTCCAACCTGTCTGAGATTGGCTGAGCAGGCCGTCTTGACCGCCCGTTGGCGAGCCTTCGTGATGGCGGGTAAGAGGATTCCGACCAGTACGGCGATAATCGCGATGACTACCAGCAGTTCGATCAGCGTAAAGCCCTTCTTGGGCGGTCTTTCTTTATTTGAGTGCATCCACAATCTCCTCAAAGACAAGCGCGCCGCGTACCAGCCCATTATATCGACTAACGAAGCAGAAGAGGATTTATTGCATGGAGAATCCATCTGGACCTGGGGAAGCGGGAAAAACTCCAGAAAAAACGGTACCGGTCCGAAGAAAGAGATAGAAAGGGCAGTCTCCAGCCAGGAAAAGTCCCCCGTGGGGCCATTTTCTGACTCGGAGATGGGCTCATTACTGGATTTGGAAAAAAGCATCAACGCTTATGTGGTCAATATTCGTGAACCCGAGCCTAATCTTGAGTTAAGAGAGGGATGATACGATGCGTACCCGCCTGACACGCTTGGCGTTCCTGTTTTCAATACTGATATCCTGTGTCGTGCAGGTCGTTGTGCCGGGGTGCGGATCCTCGCTTTCGGGTATCCCGTACAATGTCCCCAAGCTGCAGATTGATACCTCGTCCCTGGACAGCGCCCGGGTATCGCAAGCGTACAACAACCGGATTGTGGTCTCAGGAGGTACGCCGCCCTACTACTTCACGGATTATCAGGGCTTTCCGGCGGGGATGTCGTTTGACCCCTCCACAGGCATCATCACGGGGACCCCCCTGGTGGCTCAGAACAGCGGGATTACCATCTCCGTGACCGTTCAGGACAGCGGTACTCCGGTGCAGGTGGCGCAGAAGGAATACACCCTGATCATCAAGCCGCTGGGCGTGTCGATTACGACGACGAGCCTGGAGAGCGGAAACTACATGGTGTACTATCGGAGCCAGGTGACGGCCACCAATGGATTACCGCCGTATACGTGGAAGATCGGTCCGGCGGTAGGTTCACTTCCGGCAGGGCTTCACCTGGACAGCCAGACGGGAGTGATCGAAGGGATCCCCACGCAGCGGGAGACGCAGAAGTTTACGATCACCGTGACCGACGACGACTCGCCGGCGACGACACATTCCAAAGAATTTACGCTCGAGATTCAGTAGGAGGACGATCCTGATGTCCCACAAACGCATATACATGGTTGCCTGTATTATTTCGAGCCTCGGGGCGGGGTTCGGATTGTCATGCGGAAGCGGGGGAATATCCATCAACCTTGGTTCGGAGGCGACATATCTGGATCAGACCAACGCCGCGATCACAATCAGTGAGGTGATCGGTGGGACGAGCGCGTCCGTGGTCGCCGCCGTCACCGATAGTCTCAGCAGGACCTTCGTCATGAAGGACGGGCAGTCGGTGCTGGTCAACGGCCAGGATCTTGCGGCGTCCGATGACGGGACGTACGTTCGCACCATTCAGCCGGCCAGTGAATATGTGGTTACGGTTGTCGAGCCAAGCAAGTTCGTCAAGGCCACGACGATTGCTCCGGCGCCGGTGTTCGATATCACCTCGCCGGCCGCAGGCGCCACAGCTTCGCTGAGCGGATTCACCCTGACCTGGTCGAATCCGGACCCATCGCTGAAGGTGGAGTTTGTCCTGACGCAGATTGTAAACGGGAGTGAGAAGCAGCGGAAGTTCGGGCCGTACACGGATACGGGAACACAGACGTTCGCCGCCACTGATCTTGCGGCGGACTTCTTCCACGGAAAGAACATGACCTTGAGCATTACCGTGATGAAGATTCGGGAGCGGGATGGGATCAGCGGGTTCAGTGGCGGAACCTTGGTTTCGAAGCTGTCGAAAACCGTAGAGGTATTGACGGGGCCGTAGGGGAATTGTGGATTTGGGATTTTGGATTGAAGAAGGGCGGCCGACGGGTCGCCCTTTTTATTTAGTAGTGTTCTTCGGAACTGACTTTGTGCTCCGTTACCTTTCCGCTGAGGATGTAGTTGGCCCAAGATTGATAAGCGATGATGATGGGCGCGAAGATCGAGAAGATGACCAGCATGAGTTTCAGCGTGAAGACGGAGGACGACGCATTGTGGATGGTCAGGCTGTAGGCGGAGTCGAGCGTGGAAGGGACGATCACCGGATACAGTCCCGCCATGGTGGTCATCGTGATGAACACAATCATGAGACTGGAGGCGAAGAAGGTTCTCCAGGGAGCTGACCGAGCCAGGAAGACTCGGACAAGTACCAAAGCCCCGACCACGATCAGGGGAAGAATCCACAGCAGAGGATATCGACGGTAGTTCTCGTAGAGGTTCGTCTGGAAATAGGAGACGACGAGGAACAACACGAGAACGACCAGCATGACCAGCCAGCATTTTTTTGCCCACGCCACGGCCCGGTCGTGCACGGTGCCCTGTGTTTTGGCTCCACACCAGATGAGTCCGTGAAGGACGAACATGACGACGAACAACGTTCCGCCCAGGAGGGCGTAGGGGTGCAGGACAGCCAGCAGACCACCCTGAAGCCGACCTTCGCCGTCGATAGGCATGCCGCGGAACAGGTTGGCGAAGAGGACGCCAAGCAGGAGCGTCGGGACGAGGCTTCCGAGTACCAGTGACAGGTCCCAGACGTGTTTCCACGATCGAGTCGTCCGCTTGTTTCGGAATTCGAAGGCCACATCGCGGAAGATCAGGCCAAAGAGGACCAGGAGCATGGGAACGTAGAGCGTACTGAAGAGTGTGGCGTAGACGACGGGGAATACGGCAAAGGTCATTCCTCCAGCGGCGATGATCCAGACCTCGTTAGGGTCCCAGAACGGAGCCATGGTGTTGACGACTTGCCGGCGTTCCGATTCGTTTCGGCCTATGAAGAACAGGAGCGTGCTGAGTCCGAGGTTATACCCGTCGGTGATGAAGAAGACGGCCCAGAGAAGACCCCAGATGAAAAACCAGATTGTCGGTAGCATATAAGACTCCCATTAATGCGATTGATTGGGGGATACGTCGATTCCCTTGCGTATCTCACGAACCATCAGCGAAAAGGCGATTACGCCGAGTACGGCGTAGACGCCGATGAATGCCACGAGCGAGGGTAGAACTTGGCCTTGCGTGAGCGAGGAGGCGGCATGCTCAGTTCGAAGGACACCGTAGACGATCCATGGCTGGCGTCCAACTTCGGTCATGATCCACCCGGCTTCGGCGGCGAGATAGGGCAATGGGATCGTGAGGACAAGAATCCGCAGGAGCCAGGGACTCCGCTGGGGTTCCTGTCGCCGCCACCAGGCGAGAAATGTAATCAAGATGAACAGAAAGCCCAAGGCTACCATGATGCGAAAGGTGATAAACGTCCAGAGCACGGGCGGACGGTCCTGGGGCGGGAACTCCTTTAGACCTTTGACGACTGCGTGGGGGGAGCGATAGGCAAGCAGGCTGAGCATGCCGGGGATTTTCCCGAACGTGTATCGATTGGTTTCGGCTTTGGCGTCGGGGAAGACGAAAAGGTACAGTGGAGCCCAACTTTGGGAGTCCCAGGTTGGTTCCATGGACGCCAATTTCGCCGGCTGAGCGGTGGCCACCTCCTCGCCGTTGATGTGTCCCTGAAGAACCAGCAGGACGGCGAAAATGAAGGTGAAGACGGCCGCCAGGTGGAAGGATTTGGCGAACAGAACCTCATTGTGCTTTCGCAGGATCTGATAGGCGCTGACGCCGAGCATGAAGAACCCAGCGATGACGAACGACGCGCTAATGGTGTGAAGGATTTGCTGGATGGCGAAATTGTGAAACACGAGGTCGGTGAAGCTCGTAAGTTCCGCGCGTCCGTTTCGAATGGCGTAGCCGACGGGGTGGTGCATCCATCCGTTGGCGAGCAGGATCCAGACGGCGCTGGAACTGGCGGCAGCGGCGACGAGCCAGATGGCCAGGGCGTGGACCTTGGGCGAGACCTTGTTCCATCCGAAGACCCAGACGGCCATGAAGGTGGATTCCAGGAAGAAGCTGGTGACGACCTCCGTGGCCAGGAGGGGTCCGAAGACATCCCCGACATAGCGAGAGTATTTTGCCCAGTTGGTTCCGAACTGGAACTCCAGGGTCAGCCCGGTCACGACTCCGAGAACGAAGTTAATGATAAGTATTCGGCCCCAGAACTGGGCGTGTCGTTTGAAGTCGATATTGCCCGTTCGGACGTAATGGGTTTCCATGACGGCAATCAGGACGGGCAGGCCGATGGAGAGCGGGACGAACAGGAAATGAAACAACGTCGCTACGGCAAACTGCAACCGGGATAGCAGAATGGGGTCCATATGCGTGGTTCCCTCGAATTAGATGTTCCAGCTTTTCAAGATGTGCAGGTAGTTTGCCCGCTCGTACGCTTTCGGGTCCGGGCAACGAAGCAGACTCATCGAGCCCTGCATTTCCTGGAGCGTATTATACTCATGCTGCTCCATCCATTGAACAAAATCCCTGCGAACGGTCGCAAGATGTTGGGGGCCATTTTTCAGGATCGCCGAAACCATCTGTACGACGTGGGCGCCGGACATGATGGCCTTGACGGCGTCAAAGGCTGAGTGGATTCCGCCGGTCACGGCCAGGGATGGGCCGATC
This sequence comes from uncultured Phycisphaerae bacterium, assembly GCA_964563935.1. Classification (GTDB taxonomy): domain Bacteria; phylum Planctomycetota; class Phycisphaerae; order JAAYCJ01; family JAAYCJ01; genus JBAZZQ01. The sequence continues at coordinate 5,807 of CAZLZE010000079.1, forward strand.
CGTCCGGCGAGAATGGCCAACCACTGCAGGCGGAGCGGAAGCTCATCGGAGGTCGATAGCTTGAGTTGGCGTCGCACTTCCAGATCGTCAACATCGATGTCGGGTTGGTAGAATCGGTTGAAAAGGACGATTCCATCCACGCCCGTTTCGTTCAGGCGCGAGGCGAAGTTGGCGAAGGAGGAATAGAAGGGAGACACCTTGACTGCCACGGGAATCTTGACGCTCTGTTTGACCAGCATGACCATATCAAGCGTTCGTCGCTCGATCAACTCGGGCGATTCCTGGGGATCGGTGGCGAGGAAATAGACGTTGAGTTCCAGGGCATCGGCGCCCGCCTGTTCCATCAGTTCGGCGAATCGCAGCCAGCCGCCGGCGGTCATTCCGTTGAGCGAGGTGATGACAGGAACGCCGACGGTCTTCTTGATCCGGGTGATTTGGCGGAGGTACTCTTCGGGTCCGAGTCGGAAATTTTCCGGCGTGGGAAAGTAGGTGATGGCTTCGGCGAAGGATTCGGCAGGCGAGTCGATGAAGTTGGATGTGGCAAGTTCTTCACCGACGAGCTGTTCTTCAAACAGCGAGTGCATCACGATGGCGGACGATCCGGCGTCCTCGAGGCGTTTGACCATGTCGAGATCGTCGGAGAAGGGGGACGCTCCGACCATCAGCGGGCTCGACAGTCTCAATCCCATGTAGGTGGTGGTGATGTCCATGATTTACCTCCTCATTTCTTTTCCGTGGCGAAGTTGGGAAAGGTCATGGAAGCCAGTTGTTTGTAGACGGCGTACCGGGCTGTCACGTGCTGCTGCGCCATCTCGACGAGTTGCTTGTATCGCGTGGGGTCGTTTTTTTCCACCATGCGGAAACGCACCTCGTTCTGCATGAACCTGGAAACCGGTTCACTGGGCTCGGGCGAGTCGAGTTGGAACGGCGGTTCGCCGGCGGCGATTCGTCGAGGATCGTAGCGATAGAGGGGCCAGAGCCCGGACGCTACCGCAAGCTTGTGTTGTTCGACGGCCAACGTCAGATCGTAGCCGTGGGCGATGCAGTGGCTGTAGGCGATGATCAGGGATGGTCCGGAATAGGACTCGGCTTCGAGGAACGCTTTGACCGTGTGATTGTCATTGGCGCCGAAGGCGACGCGGGCGACGTAGACATATCCGTAGTTGATGGCCATCAGTCCCAGTTCTTTCTTCGGCAGGACCTTTCCGGCGGAGGCGAATTTGGCGGCGGCTCCGAGGGGGGTGGCTTTGGATTGCTGCCCGCCGGTGTTGGAGTAGACTTCAGAGTCCACGACAAGGGCATTGACGTCGCGGCACATGGCCAGGACGTGATCAAGCCCGCCGTAGCCGATGTCATAGGCCCAGCCGTCGCCGCCGAGCATCCAGACGCTCTTTTTGACCAGGTAGTCCGCAAGTTGATCAAGTCTGGAGGCATCGGGCGAATGAATGGTTCGCAATTTCTTTCGCAGCGTCTCCACGCGTTTACGCTGTTCGGCGATTCCGGCTTCGGAGGTCTGGTCGGCTTCGAGAATCGCTTTGACGAGACTCTCGCCGATCTGGCCGGTGAGTCTCTGGACCAACTGCCTTGCCTGACGCTCGTGCGTATCGATGGCCAGGCGAAATCCGAATCCAAATTCAGCATTATCCTCGAAGAGGGAGTTGGACCAGGCGGGTCCGCGGCCCTGCCAGTTTGTGCAGTACGGTGTGGCAGGCAGGTTTCCACCGTAGATGGACGTGCAGCCGGTGGCATTGGCGATCAGGGCGCGGTCGCCGAACAACTGGGTCAGGAGCCGGATGTACGGAGTCTCGCCGCATCCGGAGCAGGCGCCGGGATATTCAAACAGCGGCTCGAGAAACTCGACCGTCTTGACGTTGAGCTTCGTGAGCTGTGTCCGATCGGTGGGCGGAATGCCGAGGAAGAATTCATAGTTCCTTTGCTCTCGTTGCCGGACCGGCAGTTGGGGCTCCATGTTGATTGCACGATGCTTCGGATTCGACTTGTCTTTTCCCGGACAGACCTGAACGCACAGCCCGCATCCCGTACACTGTTCCGGCGCCACCTGGACGGTGAATTTGTGCCCCTTGAAGTCTGGGGCCTTGTAGTCGGCTGAGAGGAACGTGTCGGGGGCGCCCTGCAGATACTTGGGTTCGTAGACTTTGGACCGGATGGTCGTGTGCGGGCAGACAAAGCCGCACTTGTTGCATTGGATGCAGACGGCGGGATCCCAGATGGGGATCTCAACGGCGATGTTGCGCCTGTCGTACCGGTTGGTTCCCAGAGGCCAGGTTCCGTCGGGCGGAAAGGCGCCGACGGGAAGTCTGTGTCCGTGATTGGCGATCATGGGAAAAGTCACATTTCTGACAAACTCGGGCGTTTTGGCCGGGATGGACAGCTCTCGTGAATGTGTAGCGGTGACCTGGTCGGGATAATTGACCTGGTGCAGATGGGCCAGGGTGTGATCGACGGCGGCGAAGTTTCGCCGGACCACTTCCTCACCCTTGTTGCCGTAGGTTTCCCGAATGGTGTCCTTGATTTTGGTGATGGCCTCCTCACGGGGGAGCACGCCGGAGATGGCGAAGAAACAGGTTTGCATGACGGTGTTGATTCGCCGGCCCATGCCCGTGTCTTTGGCCACCTGGTAGGCATCGATGAGGTAGAACTTGAGGTGCTTGGCGATCATTTGCTCCTGCACTTGACGGGGCAAGTGGTCCCAGACTTCCGCGGGTGCGTATGGGGCGTTGAGGAGGAACACCGCGCCAGGAGCGGCGGATTCGAGGATTTCGAATTTTTCGAGGAAGAAGAATTGGTGGCAGGCGACGAAACTGGCCTGCTTGATCAGGTACGAGGATCGGATGATCCGCGGTCCGAATCGCAGGTAGGACGCGGTGATGGCGCCGGCCTTCTTTGAGTCATAGACGAAATAGGCCTGGGCGTAGCTGGGCGTCTCTTCGCCGATGATTTTGATGGAGTTCTTGTTGGCGCCGACGGTGCCGTCGGAACCCAGTCCGAAGAATATCCCGCGGATAACATCGTTCGGTTCGATGTCGAGATGTTCATCGTATTCGAGCGATGTGTGTGTCACGTCGTCGTGGATTCCGACGGTGAAATGGTTGTCGGGAATGTCGGTCTTGAGTTCGTCGAACACGGCCTTGACCATGGCGGGGGTGAATTCCTTGGAGGACAGTCCATATCGACCGCCGATGACATTGGGAAGGTCCCTGCCGTGAAATTCGTGCATGGTGGCAATCACGTCGAGCAGCAGCGGTTCGCCCGGCGCACCCGGTTCCTTGGTTCGATCGAGGACGGCGATGTTTCTCGCCGTGGCGGGGATCGCGGCAATCAGATCTTTGCCGGAAAACGGGCGATATAACCGGACTTTGATCACGCCAACCTTGTATCCGTGGTTATTCATCCATTCCACAGTCTCGTGGGCCACTTCGGCCCCCGATCCCATGAGAATGATGACGGAATCCGCCTCCGGATGACCGACATAATCGAAGAGGTGATAGTGCCGACCGGTCAGTTCGCCGAATTGCCGCATGGTCTGCTGCACAATATCAGGACAGGCCTGGTGGAACCGGTTCGACGCCTCGCGGTTCTGGAAGAAGGTGTCCGGGTTCTGTGCTGAACCGCGAAGCACGGGCCGATCCGGCGAGAGGGCGCGAGCGCGATGGGCTTCGATCATGCGCTCGTCCATCATCGCCCGCAGGTCGTCGTCGGTAAGGAGTTCGATCTTGTTGATCTCGTGAGAGGTGCGAAATCCATCAAAGAAGTGAAGAAACGGGACACGGCTCTTGAGCGTGGCAGCGTGAGCGATGGCAGCCAAGTCGTGAACTTCCTGGACCGATCCCGATGCCAGCAAGGCAAAACCCGTCTGCCGGCAGGTCATCACATCGGAATGGTCGCCGAAGATAGAGAGCGCGTGCGTGGCGATGGTTCGCGCAGCCACGTGCATGCAGAAGGCGTTAAGCTCTCCGGCGATCTTGTACATGTTGGGGATCATCAGGAGCAGGCCCTGCGATGAGGTGAAGGTGGTGGTGAGGGCTCCGGCTTGCAGGGCCCCATGGACGGCTCCGGCGGCTCCCGCTTCCGACTGCATCTCGGTCACGTCGGGTACCGTTCCCCAGATGTTGGTTCGCCCCCAGGCCGACCATTCGTCCGACGATTCGCCCATGGGCGAGGACGGCGTGATCGGGTAAATGGCGATTACCTCGCTAAGTCGATGCGCGACCGATGCGGCGGCTTCGTTCCCGTCAATAGTTACCATGTGTCTTTCGGCCATCATTCACCTCCCGTCCGCAAGAAATGCCCCGCCCCAAGCTATCGCGGTGAGCGAATCTGTGGTGATACTCAGCGGCGGACATACGGAAATCGTGTTTGCAAATCACCCCTTTGATGGTATCAGCCCTATTTTTGTAGTAATTGACGGTTTTTGCAACCATTATTTCCACAGTAAGACAAAAGGCTTGAATTTGATCTGCCGATAATACATAAAAGAACAAAAAGGAATGGGTTACAGCATTCTTCGTCAGATTCGAAGCATGCCAGGAAAGGCTTAATCATGTCAAAACAACTACTTCTGACTATTAGTGCCGTTTGCGCATATACATTTCTTTTTGCAGTCGGCGGGTGTCTGCCGGGTGAATTCATCCCCGGTACAACGGCTTTGACGGCGAGCGACCCCACCGAAGGCGAGCCGGTCGCAAGCAGTGTCCTGCGGCAGATGACGCTGCTGACCGAGGGCGAGGGAACGGCCTGGATGGAGCCGGCGGACGGTATCTGCTATGAGAATGAAACTATTGTGCTTCATGCGGAACCGGCAGAGGGATGGCGATTCAAGTACTGGAAGACGTCGGGCGTGAACGTGGAGATCTGGTTCCAACTCCTGTGGCCGCAGGCAGTTGCCGTAATGAATCGCGACAAGACCGTAATCGCCTGCTTCGAGAGAATCCCTGTTGAATACTCGCTGGTCGTCGAGGCGAGCGGGAGCGGTTCGGTGGTGAAGGATCCTGCGGGAGCGACTTTTGCGGCTGGAAGCAGTGTTTCGGTCGAAGCCCGGCCCGCAGTCGGATGGCATTTCGACCATTGGGAAGGTGATTTGACAGGAACCGGCAATCCGGCCCAGATTACCATGGACGCGAACAAGAGCGTGGTTGCCGTGTTTGCCCTGGATGCCCCGGTTACCCAAGTGGCCCAGCCTGTGTTCTCACCGAGCGGTGGGAGCTTGATGAGCTCGACGGTCGATGTTTCGATTACGTGCCCAACTGCGGATGCGACGATTCGGTACACGTTGGACGGTTCGGATCCTGATGAGACAAGTCCGATCTACGAAGGAACGTTCTCGCTTCTTGTCCTGTCGAGTCGAACGGTCAAGGCCCGAGCGTATAAGAGCGGTATGGTTCCGAGCGATGTCGCGACGGCCATTTATTCGCTGACGCCCCAATACAACATTACGACGGCCGTAACTGGAAGCGGAACCATTGTTTTGAATCCGGACGCGACGACTCATGTCGAAGGAACGTCCGTTCAGTTTAGCGCGGTGGGTGATCCGGGATGGAACTTTGCCAACTGGAGCGGCGATTTGACCGGGTCGGTTAATCCGCAGACGCTGACGATGGACAGCGACAAGAGCGTTACCGCGGTGTTTGTGCGGGATCCCAACGCCTTTGCGCCGGTATTTTCTCCGGGTGATGGTTCGCTGTTTGCGAACACGCTGAATGTCACCATTACGTCATCCGCCCCGGATGCGTCGATCTACTATACCACGAATGGAGCGGATCCGGACCCGAACAGCATTCCCTACACCGGGTCTTTCAGTATTTCCGCCACCACGACGCTTAAGGCACGGGCGTATGTGTCCGGCTCGCCCCCCAGCGCGATCAGGAGCGTGACGTATACCAAGATGGGGAAAGTCGCCGTTCCGCAAATCAGTCCGCCGAACGGGGGGTTTGTGTATTCGCTCGATATTTACATGAGCACTGCCACTTCCGGAGCGAACATCTACTATACGCTGGATGGAAGCGATCCGAATGACTCCAGCACTCTTTACACGGGTTCATTCCCGATTACGGCTGGGGGTACCGTGAAGGCCCGAGCGTATAAGAGCGGTATGGTTCCGAGCGATATCGCGTCCGCCACCTACATACAAGGCGCCATGGGGTCAACACGATGGACATTCACCACCGGTGGTCCTATTTATTCGTCTCCCGCCCTGGCTCCGGATGGGACCATCTACGTTGGATCGGCGGACTACAAGGTGTACGCCATCAATCCCGACGGCAGCAAGAAATGGGAGTATACCACGGGCGATATGGTCGGTTCTTCGCCAAGTGTCGGTCCCGATGGTACGGTTTACGTGGGATCGAATGATGGAAAGTTGTATGCTCTGGATCCGAACACCGGAAGTCCGAAATGGAGCTATACGACCGGCGGCGCGGTCGGGACAACACCCGCGATTGGCTGGGATGGGTCGATATACTTCGGGTCATTGGATAACAATGTGTACGCGGTCAATCCGAACGGTTCGCTGTTGTGGACGTACACGACGGGGAGTTGGGCGGAGGCCTCGGCGAGCATTGGGTCTGATGGAACGGTTTACGCCGGGTCCGCGGACGGTTACATGTATGCTTTCTATCCGAACGACGGACACCTGAAGTGGAAGAGCGCTTTACTCGATGGTCAAGTGGAGGCATCGCCGATCATTTCGGCCAACGGAACGCTGTATGTTCCGACTGCGGATACCATATCGGATCCCAACGGGCCGGTCGGGCGAACGATCTACGCTCTGAATCCGATCACGGGCGCGACACTCTGGTCCTCGCCTCTGTTCCCCACTTCTTTCACGTCGTCACCGGCCATCCGGTCCGACGGGACGATTGTCGTTGGGAACGATGGCGGAAATCTCTACGTAGTGAATCCGGTGGATGGGAGCGTTCAGCGTAGCTTTAGCACAGGTGCTCCAGTCTTCTCGTCGCCCGCGGTGGGGTCCGATGGAACTGTCTACTTCGGTTCGAGTAACACAACGTTCTATGCCCTTATGTTCGACCCGAACAGCATCGTTACCCAGTGGTCGTATCCCGTTGGATATCCCGTCCCGTCCTCTCCCACGGTGGGGCCGGATGGCAGCGTTTATGTCGGGGCTCTTGACGGGAAGTTGTATGTGTACTACGGGACTGCCCCGTTGGCCGACACGCCCTGGCCGATGTTCCGGCACGACCCGATGCACACGGGACGGGTGAGCACCCACAACCCTCCGCCCGTAATCGACAACATCTCAGTAACGAGTAATCTCGTGGAGTCGAATTCGGGCACCCTGACGATTTCCTGCACGGTGACTTCCGAGCCGAACGATCCGGTGACGTCCGTAACCGTCAATCTTTCCTCGCTTGGCGGCAGCGCGTCGCAACCCATGACGTTCAACTCGACGACCAATCGATGGGAGTACTCGGGATCGCTATACGGCCCGAACACGAGCGGCAACAATAAGGTCGGGATTACCGCGTGGGATGACAAGGACATGTCGAGCCATCGCTACACCACCGTGTATGTGGCTCCGTACGGATATGGATACTAGCATCTTTTGGAGAACTCGATGAACATTCGGTATTCGATCAGCCTGTGGAATTTCTATCATTATGCCAATCTGCCCAGTCTGGAGCGGTTCATTCCCACTATCCGCGAATTGGGTTACGGGATTGAGTTGTGGGGCACCTGGAAGGAAGAAAACGACCTTTACGATCCTGTCGGCAGGAAAAGGGTCAAACCGCTGGTTCAAGACATGACGGTCAGTCTGCATACGACGGGCGGAAATCAGACGTTCGAACGTCACCAGAAACAGATCGATGCCGCCGCCGATTTCGGCGCTCCGGTGATTGTGCTACATCCGGAAGAAGTCCTGATGAAGGATTCAGAGCAGATCAACGTGAGCGTGATGAAGGACGCTGTTGGTATGCGGCAGAGAAGGGCGTGAAGCTGGCATTGGAAAATGGACCGCTCTGCGTTCTCCAGAGCGCCATCGAGAAGATCGACGGTCTGGGAATCTGCCTGGACGTTGGCCACGTCTACTTTACCGACGATCCCATGAGCAAGTTCCTGAGCGTCCTCAAAGGGCGTCTGATCCATCTGCACATCCAGGAGATTTTGCCAGCGGAGGAGAAGGCCCTTCCGTATACCGGGGCCGATCATTATATTCCCGGAAGCGGCGCGATTCCGGCTGACGACTGGCGGCTGTTGGTCCAGACGCTCAAGGAGATCAACTACCAGGGGATCGCTGTTTTTGAGATTCAGCCGCGCAATCCGTTCCAGACGGCATTGTGGGGCAAGCGATTCATGACCGGGATTCTCCAGGGTTGAGGGATAGGATTCCTGGCCCCTTCCGGAAAAACTCGTTACATGATGGGTTTATGGTGGAACACTTCAACATTGGTGTGACGCGGGAGGTCTTCACCCGACTGGCGGCGGATTATCGTCGCCGATGGAAAATTGGACTTTGCGTCGCTCGCCCGGACGGCACCATTGTTTTGGGCGACTCCGGCTTTCGCGAGAAGGACGCGGCGGTCTGCGATACCGCCCGTCGCCACGCGATCGCCGAAGCCCTGCGGTGGGGCGAGCCGACCGTGGTATCCTATCCTCACAAGCGCCTGTTGTGGGCGGTTCCCTTAATGAACAACGCGGAGGTTCTTGGCGGACTGATTGCCAGCGCCTCCGAGAAGCGCGTTCTTCCCGGCGATACGGGTACCACGGACGTCGATATTCGCCAGGCATGCCTGGACCTTCGCCGACTTGCTGAAGAGGCGAATCTGACGAATGCCGCTCTTCTGGAGAACCATCGGATCGCCTATCAGCGTGAGCGTAAACGCGCCGAAGCCATTCACGACCTGAAGAGCCGGTACTTTTACAGCATCCGCGAGGTGTATCTTCGCGAGGAGCCCGCATTGGTGGCCTCCATGCGCAAGGGCAATCGCAGCGAGGCCCGTGGAATCCTCAATCGCATTCTCGCGGGCATTTACCACCTGGGCGGCGACAAGCTCAATATGATCAAGAGCTTTCTGATGGAGCTGGTCGTGACGATGTGCCGTACGGCTGTGGAATCCGGCGGCAGAGCTCAAGAGGTCCTTGGGGTGAACTACGCGAATCTGTCGGAGCTGGCCCACATCGAGTCCGAGGAAGAGCTGTCGCAATGGCTGACGCAGATGCTCGAGCTGATCATGGACTCCATCCACCGTCACCGTCATCGGCCCAGCACGGTTCTGCTTCACAATGCCATGAAGTACCTGGGTGAGCATTTCCATGAAGACATTTCTCGCGAAGACGTTGCCCGGGTGGCGAACCTCTCGCCTTCCCATTTTTCTCGTCTGATCAACAAGGAACTCGGGCGCAGCTTCAGCGACATTTTGAACCAGCTTCGAGTGGATCGGGCGTCCGAACTTCTCGTTCGTACCGACAAGGATCTTCTTCAGATCGCGATGGAGACCGGGTTCAGCGACCAGAGCTATTTCACCAAAGTGTTTCGCCGGCACACCCGCCTGACGCCTCGTGAATATCGGCGGCAGCATCACGAGGGGGAATAATCCGCTTTCTTTTCCGGGGCAAATCAACGGAAACGCAGCGTTTCCGGGCTGTTTTGAGGCCTTTTCACTTGATGCATTTGGTGTTTTTGTGTATGGTGATGCATTAATAATTACGCGGCTCGCATCTGGCGTGAACGGCGTTTTTTGAGAAGGGCGAATGAGGCTTTGAACAGATTGTATCCCAAATCGAACGTTGCAGAGGTCGATAGCGGCAGGGACAGAGCCTTTTCCATCCTTGGCCAAGACCCTGCGAAGTCCATCGAGTACCGGGCGGTCTTGCAAACATCGGATGCGCACGAATTGGTTGTTCAGGGTGTATCCAAGGCGTTCGGTGACGTTGTGGCTTTGCGGGACGTGGCTTTTTCCGTGGATCGCGGGGAGTTTCTGACGATTCTCGGACCTTCCGGCTGCGGGAAGACGACGCTGTTGCGGATACTGGCCGGCCTGGAACTGGCGGACGGAGGGAAGATTGTTCTTCGGGGGGCCGATATCACGACTCTTCCCGCCAATCGCCGTCCGGTGAACACGGTCTTTCAGAACTACGCGCTCTTTCCTCATCTGAACGTATACGAAAATGTGGCCTTCGGGCTTCGATCACGAAAGTTTCCGCAGGCGGAGATCGATCGACGCTTGGACGGGGTTCTGCAGATGCTGCAGCTTGAGGGATTTGCCCGTCGCCATGTCCACCAACTGTCGGGCGGGCAGAAGCAGCGGGTGGCTTTGGCGCGGACGCTGGTCAATGAGCCTGAGCTGCTTTTGCTGGACGAACCGATGTCTGCCTTGGACGCCAAGCTTCGGACCGAGGTGCAGATCGAGCTTCGGCGTCTCCAGCGGCGATTGAACAAGACGTTCATTTTGGTAACGCACGATCAGGATGAGGCCATGACCGTATCGGACCGCATTCTCGTGATGCGGGACGGGCGAATTGAGCAGATGGGGTCACCTTCGGAGGTTTATGAACGTCCGGTGAACCGGTTTGTCGCGGAATTTCTCGGTGCCGCTAATTTGATCCCGGCTTGGCGCAACAACGGAAGCGTTCAGACGGAATTTGGAAAGATGGCGGTGCGCAGTTTGCCGGGATGGGAGCGGGGCACATTGGCCATCCGGCCCGAGCGGATTCGCGTCTGCGTGGACAAGCCGAGGATCAACGGCATCGCCAGTCAGGTGCGCGAAGTCATTTACCGGGGGGATCATCTGAATCTTTTCCTCGAACCGGGCCAACTGCGCGTTCGCACCACCCCCATGACCCGGGTGCATGTGGGTCAGGAAGTCTGGCTGGAGCTTTCTCCGGAGCATCTGGAGGTCCTGGTTGACTAGATTGCTCATCTGGTACGGCGAGTTGACGACGGCGCGTCGGCTGTATTGGTGGGGTGGTCTGTTTCTGTCGCTGGCCTTGGCATGGTTGACGATTTTTCTGGTTTTACCTTCGGTTGTTCTGGTGGCGGTGGCCTTTGCCGGGCGCGGGGAATACGGTCAGCTTGTCTGGAACTTCTCCTTCGACAACGTCAAGCGACTTGCGGGGTTTGGAATTCTTGGGTGGTCCGCGGATTACCTGCTCATATTATGGCGAAGCGTTCTGGTCGCGTTTGTGACAACGGTGATCTCGCTGGTATTGGCTTACCCGTTATCTTTCTTCATTGCGAATCGTTCGCCGCGTACGCGTTATCTCTGGCTGGCATTGGTCGTAATTCCGTTCTGCACGAATCTCGTCATCCGCACATATGCCTGGATGCTTATCCTCGCCCAGCAGATGCCTGCCGCCCGGCTGGCGCAATGGATTGGTTTGATTCCTCGCGATAGCGCCCTGTATCCCAGCGAATTCGCTGTTTATCTCGGCATGGTCAGCAGTTTTCTGCCGTTCGCCGTGCTTCCGTTGTATACCAACGTTGAGCGGTTGGACTGGTCCATCGTGGAAGCGGCGCAGGACCTGTATGCCTCGAAGACACGAATTTTCTTCCATGCCGTCCTGCCCCAGACGTTTCCCGGCCTGGTCACCGCCATTATTCTGACATTCATCCCCGCTATGGGCGCGTTCGTCGTGCCGGACCTTCTGGGCGGGGCCAAGTACATGCTGGCGGGGAACCTCATTCAGCAGCAGTTCGGGGCCAGCCGGGACTGGCCGTTCGGCGCGGCCGTCAGTCTTGGGTTGATGATCCTTACGCTTGTCGGATTGTTCGTGCTCCGGAAAAAGAATCGAGGGGTGGACTTGGCATGACTCGGCGGCTTCATCCGATCATCGGTCTTCTTGCCATCGGCAGCCTGGTGTTTCTGTATCTGCCCATGCTGGCGGTGGCCATCTTCTCCGTGAACGAGTCGCGATACGGGTTGACGTGGCGAGGATTCAGTCTTAAGTGGTACGCGAAGCTGTTTCAGAACGAATTCGTGCTGGAAGCGGCGAAGAACACGCTTGTTCTTGCGGTCGTGTCGACTCTGATTGCGACCGTGCTGGGCACGCTTTTGGCGATCGGCATGTCGCAGTATCCGTGGTCCAGGCGGGTTCGGGCGTTTTTCGATTTCATGGTGTATCTTCCGGTTGTTACGCCCGACATCATCTTCGCCGCCGCTCTCGTGATCGCATTCGGCCTGTTACGGTCGGTGTGGTCGGTTTTTGAGCCAGGTCTGCTCACGATGATTATCGCTCACATCACATTCCAGATAGCGTTCGTCGCCCTGGTTGTCGCCAGTCGCTTGGCGACCATCGGTCGCGTCCTGTCGGAGGCTGCACGGGATCTGTACGGGGACACGTTCTATATTTTCCGTCGCGTCTGGCTTCCGCTTTTGGCTCCGGGGATCGTGGCCGGCGGGATGCTCGCCTTCACCCTCTCGCTGGATGATTTTGTCATCAGCTTCTTTACGGCGGGACCGGAGTCCGCCACGCTTCCCATCTTCATCTACGCCTCGGTCCGTCGCGGTGTGACGCCGGAGATCCATGCCCTGTCAACTCTGATCTTTCTGTTCACCGTGGTCCTGGTTATCTTTCTGGAGCGCATGACCCGGCGTGGAGGTAACTGATTCGTTTTGTCTTCTCTTGCCAGAAGCCGGTCCTGTTTCATACAATACGGACCACGGATAATCACCTGCAAAACGGAAAGGAGCCGATGATGCGTTTACTAGCGATGATCGCAGTACTGGCGTTTTCTTTCACCAGCGGTTTGGCGAGAGGGGAACAGCCTCAACAGGTCAACGTCTACATGTACTCCGAGTACATCGATCCGGAGATCTGCAAGGCGTTTGAGAAGAAGACCGGCATCAAGGTACGGATTGACGTTTACGAGGAGACGGAGGAAATGATGGCCAAGCTCCAGCAGGCGGGCGGGGTCAGCCAGTACGATGTCGTTGTCGTCTCCGATCACGCCATTCCCGTTCTGGGCAAACTGCGGCTTATCCAGCCGCTCGACCACGGTCAGATTCCGAACTTCAAGAATCTCAGCAAGACCTTCACCAATGCTCCCTACGATCGAGGCAACAAGTTCAGCGTTCCGTATCAGTGGGGGACCGTGGGTCTGATGTACCGCAAGGACAAGATCGCCAAGCTCGATCCTTCGTGGGGTCTGTTTTTCGATCCGGCGAAGCAGCCCGGACCTTTTGTCCTGATCAACTCCATGCGCGACATGCTGGCGGCGGCTTTGAAATATGAAGGGCACTCTGTGAACTCACGCAAAAAGGAGGAACTCCGCAGCGCCGGAAAACTCGTGCTTGATGCCAAGAAGAGCGAGAAGTGTCTTGGTTTTGAGGGTGGCGTGGGCGGAAAGAACAAGGTACTGGCGGGCAATGCCGTTCTGGCCATTGTTTATAACGGCGACGCTGTGCGTGCCCTCGACGAAGACAAGAACGTCGGCTTCGCGCTGCCGAAGGAGGGAACTGTGATCTGGGTTGACGCGATGACCATCACCGCCAAATCCTCCCACGTGCGGGCCGCCCACCAGTTCATCAACTTCATTCTTGATCCGAAGATCGGGGCCATGCTGTCCGACTTCAACCGTTACGCCACGCCCAACGCCGCCAGCCTTCCACTGATCAACAAAGACGATCGCAAGAATCCAGCCATCTATCCGTCGGAGGCTATGATAAAACAGATGGAATACCTTGCGGATCTCGATAAGGATACCCCGCTCTACGATGAGATATGGACCGCCGTCAAATCGCGGTAGTTGATCATTCTGAACCTGGGAAAATATCGACCGGGACGAACTTCGCGTTCATCCCGTTTTGTTTCTATCGGGTTGTCGGGGTTTTTTCCACCAAATCCGCCACCAACTGCTCGAAGGCAAACGGGTACATGTGCATGGTCCCATACCCTTCAAGGAAATAACCTTCCTGGGTCGCCCAGGATTCGGCCTGTGGGTTGTCGGGGAACAGTTGTTTGAGCCGGGAGACGCAGATGTCCCGCAATTCCGCCATGCGCTTCTGCCGCAGTGCCTCATTAGGCCGGCCATCTTTGACCCCTCGGAAATGTCTTCGCATGTGCTTGAGTCTCACATCGTCCGTGGCGCTGATCAGTCGCTTGGCGATCAATTCTTTTCTGAATCGATCCGGCAGGTGGTCGGCGATTTTCCAGTCATCTTCCATCGACATGAAGGGAGTCTCGAACGATTGATAGTGGATGAGCGGATCGTAGAAGAAGAGGGATTGGGAAAAATCGCTGCTGAGGTCCAGCAGGTATCGCACGAACACGTCCAGAGTCTTTCCGGGCTTGAGAAAATCGGCTGGACCATCGGCGATGAGAACGGCGAAGGCATGGCGAGAGAAATCTCTTCGATTGAGAGGAATCACACGATTGAAGACCGGCCTGAGCAAGGTGAGTGTGGCCCGGCGGGCGTCCATGATCATGATCTTGTCGGCCTTGGACCCGTCCGCGATCTGGGTCAGGGAACTGACCATTCGTTTGAGGGTATCCTCGTTCGTCGATCGTATCGCGTAGCCAGCCAACCTGGGCTCATACTGCAGACGCTCGACGATATCCTTTTTCAGGGTCGGGTCCAGCGTGTAGATGGAAATTCGCTTCTCTCGATTCGGATTGCTCAGTTCATCCCGGGAAGGAAGCGTAAGCTCAGTCTTGAGGTATTCTCCGTGTACACCTTCATTCGCCATAATAAAAACACTCCACGATCTATTTTATCGCCATCAGGGGCATTTCGCAAAGCCGCTTCAAATTTAGATGTATGTATTACGAAGTCACATAGCCGCGCTTGGTGACGGATTGCGGTATTCTCTGCGTCACCGTCGGGTGGTCAATGCACAATCCGGTCTATGGGGATTCTTTGGCATGAAGACCAATCAGGTCAACTCATTCTGCAGAAACTCGATGACTTCTCCGTCCGGCCCCTTGCAGAAGGCGATGCGGACGGGCGTGATTGGGTTACTCGGGATCGCAAGGTCCTTCGGTTCCATGAGAACTTCCGCGCCCGCCTTCCGCGCCTGCTCGATCGCCAAACCGCAATCGTCCGTCCGAAGCGCAAAGTGAACAACGCATCCTTCCGGCCTTGGCCCCGGCTGACCGCCGGAACAGAGCTCAATGTAATTGCCGTCCCCCGTATCCAACAGAACGGCCTGCTGCCCTTCCGAATTCGTCCACGAAATCTTCTCTATGCATCCCAACCCCTGGGTATAAAACTTAACACTTGCCTCAAAATCAGCCACCTTTATCGAAAGATGGTGAAATCCGCCGCCACCGATCTTCTTGTTATGACCTTTCATCCGTCTTCCTTTCCTTGCACTCGAAAGGTTGTATTCTAGCAGCGAAGCCCTTTGGCCAACAAGCCTGTAATTCGCGGTTCAGGAAACGTTTGACGGGAATCTTATTGGGAGTAAAATGTAGGCTGTGAGTGTATGTGAGGGAGGTCACCATGTTTCAGTTGCGGAACATGTTGCTGATTCTGGGTGTTGGATGCGTCTTGGGTCTGACCGGCTGCAATCGCGGCCAAGCGTCGTCGGACACCAGACAAAAAGGAGACAATCGCATGAGTGTCACCGTACAAAAGATTACCGTACAAAGCAAAGCGTTTGGTCCAAACCAACCTATTCCGAAGCGGTACACGGGAGAGGGCGAGGATGTTTCTCCTCCGTTGTCCTGGTCCGGGGTCCCCGAAGGAACGAAGGAACTGGCTTTGATTGTCGATGACCCCGATGCGCCTGTGGCTGAACCGTGGGTCCATTGGGTGATCTACAAGATTCCGGACGGCGTCAGGGAACTTCCCGAAGGAATCCCCGCGACGGAAAAGGTGTCCAATCCTGCGGGCGCCGTGCAGGGGAAGAACACATGGCCGGCGATCGGTTACAAGGGACCGATGCCGCCGAAGGGTCACGGCGTACACCACTATCATTTCAAACTCTATGCGCTCGATGCGACGCTGGACCTGAAGCCGGGGTTAGACAAGAAGGCTCTGCTGAAGGCCATGTCGGGGCATATTCTGGCTGAAGGTGAACTGGTAGGTACATATCAGCGATAGCCTTTGTACTGGGGGCTCCAGTGCAGGCGTCGAAACGGAAAAGAGGCAGCGAGGCTCCGCCGTGTTGAGCATTTTCATTTCCTGCCAACCAAGTCCATCTATATACTATAGTCATGTCGTTTGATGCAGCGAAACTCTGGAGAGATCGATAGTGACAAAGAACAAACCCACGTCCCTGACGGTGCAGTATTTTCTTAATCATCGCCTCACGCTTCAGGAAATCGAATGGCAGATGCGGGAAATCGCCGCCAAGGGTTACCAGGGGATCTACCCTCATGCCCGCCAAGGTCTGCTGACACCGTTTTTGTCTGAAGACTGGTGGAAGGCGATAGAGAAAATTCTCGACATCTGCCGAGAGACAAACACCGAGATGTGGATTTGGGACGAGGATTACTACCCGAGCGGTACGGCGGGTGGGCGTATCGTCTGGGAAAACCCAGGTCTGATCGCTCGCGGGCTGGAGTTTGCCGTTCGTGAGGTTGAGGGCGAGGGTCCGTTCGACGTCGACTTTGGTCCGGGAATGCTGCTTCGCGCCTCAGCTCTTCCCAAACTGTCCGAAACAACGTATGGACAGGCCATTGATATCACGGCCTATTGTGGTACCCGTCGTCAGGAATGGTCGGATCGTCGCGTACAACACACAGCGTACTCCCCAGACGTCAATGCCCTGGCTCCGCCGCACTGGCGATGTACGATGCACACCAATCGCTTTGCCGTTGCCTGGACACCGCCCGCGCCGGGGCGCTATACCATCGTCGGTGTCACCATCAGAATGGGACAGGGCGATCACCCTGATATGCTGAATCCGCAGAGCATCCGCCGGTTTCTCGATATTTGCTACGAACCCTATTTTCAGCGTTTTGGCCACGAGTTTGGGAAACTCATCAAGGGCGCTTTTACCGATGAGCCGAGTCCGGGGTACTTCCTTTTTCCATGGACGGATCGCTTCCCGGAGGAATTCCATGCGGACCACGGCTACAGCATTCTGGACCATCTTGCCCACCTGGCCTTGGACATCGATGACCGCTCGGCGATGATCCGCCATCATTACCGACTCACACAGCACCGATTGCAGCGGACGAATTATACGGAGCAAGTCGCGTGTTGGTGCGAACAACACGGCATCCTTATGGCGGGACATTTGACCCGTACGGAGTGGCTTAGCATCGATACCTGGTTCTGGCCGAACGAACTGCGATGCTACAAGCCGATGCAGATTCCCTGCGCCGATCCGCTCACCGCGGCCTCGGCCTGGAGCGACGCCGCTTCGTACCACACAGCGCTCAAGGTTGCCTCTTCCGCCGCTCATCTTTTCGGTCGTCGTCAGGCGGGCAGCGACGCTCTGGCCGTCATCGGCGACGAAGCCGCCATCCGAGATCTGAGGTTCATGCTCGATTACCAGATGGTTCTCGGGATCAATTACTTTGTCCTTCACGGCCTGAGCTATTCCCTTGATGGGCCGCGAAAGGATGAAGTTCCGCCGTCTCTGTTCTACCAGCATACCGAGTGGAAGCACATGCGTGTTCTTCTCGATCATGTTCGTGAGACGTGCGAATGGCTCACCGATGGCGAACATGTCTGTAATCTGGCCGTGCTTTATCCGGCGGTCAGTCTTGGTGCGCAGATCTCCGCCTCCACGCCCGATCCGAACTTCCTGCCGGATGAAAGATGTATCCATGACCTCGTGGAGACGCTCCTGTCCAATCAAAAGGATTTTGACTTCATTGACGAGGTCACGCTACAGGAGAATGTCGGCTCCGACGGCAAGCTGACGACGCCGGAGCGTTACGACACCATCCTTTTGCCGCATTTGCGATATATCGATCTGGACACCGCCGATGCGCTGGTGCGATTCGCCCGGGCCGGGGGCAAAGTCATCGCCATCGGGCAGGTGCCTCGGGCTCTTACGCGTAATCTTGATGAGCCGCTCAGGAAGTGGTCTGACGGCTGCGTTGTCTTTTCGCAGACTCTGGACATGACGATTCTGGACGCGCTTGATGGCCCAGAGGTCAAAGGGCTCGGCGCTCGCGATGTGTTTGTATTGCGACGACGAAATGAAGGTCAACTGCGGACGTTTCTTTTCAATCGCCGCGAGAGTTCATTCCAGGGGACTATAGATGGACAGGCGGTGAGTGTTCCGCCTCGCGGCAGTCTGATGCTTAGTGACCGCAGCGTGCCGGAGTGCGAGTCCGCGGGAAGGCCCATCGCCGACCTAGCCGACGGTTGGCACGTCACGTTCGAGCCGAATCATCTTCCATTGATTTTTTGGCACGCGGTGGAGAAGATGGGTTCGTGGAACGACTACACCCAGTTTTACGCTCCCGGCATTAATCTTCTGACTCGAGAGAAGGATCCTCATGTGGGCGGCAGCGGCTTGGTGCGCTATGTCTATCGATTTATGCTGACCGGTGAAATTCCCGACGCGAGGATCGTTATTGACGACAGCGCGATCAGCGGCGACTGGAAACTCTTCGTCAATGGCGTGGAAATCCGCGACTGGTCGCCGGCTGTTATCTTTGATTGTCGAAATCGTCAGGCCGCCGTCGGCCATACCCTTCGCGGCGGGTCTACGCCGACGCTCAACATCGTCACAGTTGAAACGCAGGGTCCAGATCGGGGTCTGCGGGAGGTTCCCTATCTCTACGGTTCCTTCGCCTGCGAATTTCGTTACAGCCATCCGTCTTTCCCGTTCGTTCGAGGGACGCCTGCGGAATTGTCTCTTGAGACGCTTCAGCCGTGGAATGTTCTGGGTCGACCGACGTTCTCGGGTTCCGCTATGTACCGTCGGTGCTTCGAAATTCCGGAAACCGGCGACTATATCCTGGATCTTGGGAACGTTATCGATGTCGCTGCGGTCGGTATCGATGATCAGTCAGTCAGGGTCCTTGCGTGGCCGCCATATCGCTGCGTTGTGAAGAACCTGCGTAAGGGAGTTCATAGCGTTTGTGTCGAGGTTACCAATCCCCCGGCCAATCGCAATCGTGCCGCCAATCTGCCAGCTGGACTGCTTGGCCCCGTTCGCCTCTATGCTGTGAAGGAGAGAAAGTGAGAGGAATCATTGCGGCGTTGCTTGTGGCGTTTCTCGTCCTGTCGAGTCATGTCGCTCTTGCCTGGGGTCCCCACACGCATCACGCAATGGTCGCTCGGATTCTCGAGGAAGACAGCGTCAAAGACTACCTGCCTCTCTTTGGCCTGGACAAGGCGGCGATTATCGAGGCTGCGACCGAGCCCATGCCCGCGGAAGTCTACCAGTGGGGCGGTTGGCGTAAGATTCGGAATGATGGAAAAGAACACAATGATTTCATCAACGATCCGAATTTTGCCTGCCTCAGCCTGACCAAGTTCGTAGGGTTCATCCTCCATGACTGTACGGATTGTGGCGTTCCCCTGGGGCATTCGCCGGCCAATGAACTGCTCGACAACAAACTGCTGGAAGCCATTCTGGAGAGCGGGTACGACAAGAGCATCGCTGTCCCCTCCTGGTCGTCGCTTCCAATCTACACGGGAAGTTACTCACAGAAGGTTAAATCCTTCTATCGCGACCAGATCGAAC
>CAZLZE010000080.1:0-23610 GCA_964563935.1 uncultured Phycisphaerae bacterium
CCCCGGAGACAGTTTATTTACCGTCTAACGGTTTAGCAAACCGTCGCTTTCAGCCACTCAGCCACCTCTCCAGGTGCCTTTTTACAGGTCAGCGATCAATTTACCAAATCGAGTAATTTCATAACTCGACAGGTCATTTCTGACGCCAATCATATCGGCCAAATGCGCCATAATCAAGCATGTTTATCATATTCCATAGGCTCCCAAAAAATACGGGTAATTCCTTGACATCTACACTCCAGGTGGAGTATATTGCACTCCAAATGGAGTGTCTAATCGCGGGATTGTCGCAAGACATTGTCAGTAAAGGAACTAAGAATGCGAAAAGTGCTTGGTCTGATCATGATCGTGAGTTGTGCCGTCTACATGCAGGGATCGGCCTTGGCCGCCGATCCTCCGGCCGACTCTCTCAAAGGTACGATAACTATTTCCGGAGCCTGGGCGCTGTATCCGATGGCCGTCAAGTGGGCTTCGGAGTTCCAGAAGATTCATCCTGGCGTGAAGATTGATATCTCTGCCGGCGGGGCGGGTAAGGGAATCGCCGATGCCCTTGGCGGCGTTGTTGATATCGGCATGGCTTCGCGGGATATCAATCCGGCGGAGGTCAAGAAGGGGGCTTGGTGGGTGTCGGTAACCAAAGATGCCGTTGTCCCCGTGATCAATTCCAAAAACCCCAAGTTGCAGGAGTTCCTCGCCCGGGGCATGAAACGCGACAGTTTTGTCGATATCTGGATCACAGGAAAGATCAAGGGATGGCATGTCTATACCCGATCGGATTCCTGCGGCGCCGCGGAAACCTGGGCCAAGTATCTGGGCAAGAAACAGGAAGACCTCAAGGGTGTCGGTGTCTACGGCGACCCCGGATTGGCCAATGCGGTCAAGAAAGATGTGCTGGGAATCGGCTATAACAATGTGAATTTTGCCTATGACGCCAAGACGAAAAAGCCCGTGGACGGAATCACCATTTTGCCGATCGATATTAACGCCGACGGCAAGCTCGCGAAGGAAGAGAACTTTTACGCGACTCGGGACGACTTGGTGAAGGCGATCGCGGCTGGGAAATATCCCTCCCCGCCGGCGCGGGACCTGCATTTCGTCTGCAGCGGCAAGCCGAAGAAGGCGGAAGTGATAGAATTCATGAAGTGGGTCCTGAAAGACGGACAGAAGTTTGTCGCGGATGCGGGATACATCAACCTGAGCGACGCGAAGCTGAAGGAAGAAACAAAGAAGTTGGGCGACTAAGGCACGGCTTGGCAGTATCAGGTCCTGCCGTTCGGGACAGAGGCGGAAGGTATGCAGTTACGGCGGCTGAAAGATATTCTGGCTTGTCGAGGGATGATGGTGCTGACGATTGCGTCGAGCATCATCGTTTTTTTGATGGGCGTCGGGCTGTTCATCAAAGCCCGTCCGATCCTGGAGGCCAAGGGACTCCGGGCCCTGCTGCTGACGTCCGACTGGCGTCCTTCGGACGGTGCGTTCGGGTTTTTGCCGTACATCGCGGGAACGCTGTGGGTAACGGCGGTCGCGGTTGTGATTGCCATTCCGCTATGCCTGCTCGTTTCCGTTTACCTGTCTGAGTACGCTCATCGCCGGATGCGCGAGTGGGCGGTGCCGCTGGTGGATCTGCTGGCGGGGATTCCCTCCGTCATTTACGGTTACTGGGGCGTGCTGGTCATCGTACCGCTGATCCAGAATCATCTTGCTCCCTTTATTCACCAGTGGATCTCGCCGATTTTCAACGTCTTCTCCAAGACGACCGTCACGGTGGCCGCCGAGGGCTCCGACAGTCTCGAAGGCTTTTCCGAGACCTTCTCCAGTGGGTACAGCGTTCTGGCAGGGGGGATCGTGCTGGCCATTATGATTTTTCCTGTCATCATCAATGTGACGATCGAAGTCTTCAAGACCGTTCCCTACGAGATGCGCCAGGCGGCGCTGTCGCTCGGGGCGACCAAGTGGCAGATGGTCAAGAGCGTGGTGTTGCGAAAGGCCATGCCGGGAATCATCGCCGCTTGCGTGCTCGGATTCTCGCGTGCGTTTGGCGAGACGATGGCGGTGCTGATGGTTGTGGGAAATGTGGCCCAGATGCCCAGGTCGCTTCTGGACCCGGCGTATCCGCTGCCTGCGCTCATCGCCAACAATTACGGTGAGATGATGTCCGTCCCGCTCTACGATTCAGCCCTCTTGCTGGCGGCGCTCATCCTGATGGCCGTGGTACTGATTTTCAATATTCTGGCCCGGATCGTATTGGTACGAGTGGAAAAGGCAACGCAGTAATATGGACCGGCGAAAACTGGAAGAGAACTTTTTCAAAATGCTCATGATCCTTTCGACGCTCGTCGTGATCGGCAGCCTCGTGCTGATCCTCGGTACGATCGTCGTCAAGGGCCTGCCCAGCCTGAACCTGGCCATGGTCACGCAGACGCCGAAAGACGGCTTCTACCTCGGCAAGGAAGGGGGGATCGTCAACGCCATTCTCGGATCGTTCTACCTGGCCGGCGGCGCGACGGTCGTGGCGATCGTACTGAGCCTGCCCATCGCCCTCTACCTCAATATCTACGCGAGAAAAGACTCCGCGCTCGTTCATTTTGTACGATTCTCGCTCGATGTGCTCTGGGGCGTGCCGTCGATCGTCTACGGGGCCTTTGGCCTCATGATCCTGCTGTATTTTCATCTCGGCGGGTCGCTCCTGGCGGGCATCATCACCGTGGCCTTTCTGGAATTGCCCATCATGGCCAGGGGAATGGATGAGATCGTGCGGATGGTTCCGCAGGAACTTAAAGACGCGTCGTATTCGCTCGGCGCGAACAAGTGGGAGACAGCCATGAGGGTGATCGTACGGCAGACCCTGCCCGGACTCCTGACGGCGGTGCTTATTGCCTTCGGACGGGGGATCGGCGACGCGGCCTCCGTGCTGCTGACCGCCGGGTTCACCGATTCGGTCCCCGACTCGCTTCTGCGTCCCGCAGCCACGCTTCCGCTGGCGATCTTCATTCAACTCGGATCGGCCATTCCCGAGGTCCAGGAACGGGCCTACGCGGCGGCGCTGATTCTGACCATCATTATTCTCATCATCAGTATTGTCTCACGAATTCTCACCAAACGGTTCACGAGGCATACGGTTTAGGATGTCCAATATGGAAAAAACGCATATCAGTGTTCAAAACGTGAGCGTCTACTACGCCGGGCAACCGGGTGTGCGGAATATCGCGGTGGATATTCCGGCCCGAAAGATCACGGCCATCATCGGACCCTCCGGATGCGGCAAATCGACTCTGCTCAAATCCTTCAACCGCCTCCTCGACGAGCAGGAAGGCATGAAGATCAAAGGAAAAGTGCTCTTCGACGGCCAGGACATCTACGACGACAAGATCGATGTGACTCAGGTGCGAAAGAAGATGGGATTGCTCTCTCAGCGACCGCAGGTCCTGCCCATGTCCATCTTTGACAATGTCGCCTACGGACCCAGAATCCATGGCCGACGAAATAAGCAGGAACTGGAAGCGATTGTCGAAAAATACCTGCGCATCGCGGGATTGTGGGAGGAGGTCAAGAACCGCCTGCACACGCCCGCGTCGAAATTGTCCATCGGTCAGCAGCAGCGATTGTGCCTGGCTCGCGGATTGGCGGTCGAGCCGGAAGTCATTCTCGGCGATGAGCCCACCTCCGCCCTTGACCCCATCTCCGCCGAAACCATCGAACGCAGGTTCCTCGAACTCAAGAATGATTATACCATCGTTCTCGTGACCCACATCCTCCGTCAGGCCCGACGCCTGGCGGACTACGTCGTCTTTCTCTACATGGGGCACCTTATCGAACACGGGCCCGCCGATGAGTTTTTCAACCGGCCCAAATATGCCAAAACCCAGGCGTATCTGAGCGGGCAGTTCATCGAGGAGCACAAGGTTGACAACGAGCTGGATCTCAAAGGGACGCGTGCCCCGGATAATTTCAAGCACGTATGGGCCACTTTGGAGCGGATGCAGGCAAGCCAGATCCTGCGCGTGACGGTCGATTACGAAGAAGCGGTCCGCGAGATCTCCAGAGCCGTCGAACACCAGGGACACCGAATCCTCGAAGCCAAACGCGTGGGAAAGACCAACTGGGAAATCGTGGCGAAGAAGGAAAAAACAATCTTGTGATCGTAGGCCAAGGCAATATGATATGACGAGTTGGTAACTTTTTGAACAAAGGGTCGGTGCTGAGCACCTGCCATCGAGCCAATGAATAGGAGTTTATTTATGTCATTAATCGATCCCCACGGTGGAAAACTGGTAAACCGAATCGTTGACGCCGAAAAGGCCAAAGCCCTGATCGCCGAAGCCAAAGGCCTGCCCGTAATCAAGCTCAGTGCCCGCGAGCAGTGCGATTTGGAAATGATCGCGATCGGCGCATTCTCGCCCCTGACCGGGTTTGTCGGCGAAGAGGAATTCCATACCATCTGCAATGAAATGCGACTGCCGAACGGTCTGCCCTGGCCGATTCCGATCACCTGCACGGTGACCAACGACCAGGCGACGCAGTTCAACGTCGGCCAGAAGGCCCTGCTGGTGGATGACGCGAATCGACCCCTCGCCGTGCTCAGCATCACGAGCAAGTACAAACACAACAAGGCTCTCGAAGCCGAGAAGGTATACAAGACCTCCGACAAGCAGCATCCGGGCGTGGCCATCCTGGACGCCGAAGGCGATATCTGCCTGGGGGGGCCGATCGACGTGATTAATCCGAACTATGACGCCGATTTTGTCTCCTACCGCCTCCCGCCCGCCCAGACCCGCGAGGAATTCGTCAAACGCGGGTGGAAGACGATCGTGGCGTTCCAGACCCGCAACCCAATCCACCGGGCGCACGAATACATCACGAAGGTCGCGCTGGAATCCTGCGATGGTCTGCTGATTCACCCGCTGGTCGGAGCCACGAAGTCCGACGACATCCCGGCTGACGTGCGAATGGACTGCTATACCACTCTCCTGAAGGAATACTATGCCCCAGCCCGCGTGTTCTTGTCCGTCATGCCGCTGGCCATGCGATATGCCGGTCCGCGGGAGGCGATCCTTCACGCCATTATCCGCAAGAACTATGGTTGTACGCATTTCATCGTCGGCCGTGACCATGCCGGTGTGGGCAACTATTACGGGACCTACGATGCCCAGAAGATTTTCGATGAAGTCGACGCCAACCTCCTGAAAATCGTGCCGATGAAGTTCGAGCATTCGTTCTTCTGCAAGGCCTGCGGGGCTATGGCGACCACCAAGACCTGCGGACACGACAAGTCCAACCACGTGTTCCTGTCGGGAACCAAAGTTCGTGAAATGCTCGCCGCCGGACAACTGCCCCCGCCGGAGTTTACTCGTCCCGAGGTGGCCAAGGTCCTGATCGCTTCCTATCAGAAGCAATAAGACGACATGGCCTTCCAATAATCAAAATGTATGGCGGGTGAGTCTGACTGAAGGTCGGATTCACCCGCCTTCTCTTTCACCTTGGTTGGGTACGTTGTTGCGTATCCCATGCAGCCGGCCAGAGCACAGGTATTAATGTGCCTGAAGAATTGCAGGGTGGGGCATCTCTGGAAATTTCATCTGTTATGACAGATTTTCATTTTCCGCCCGTGCATTTTCTGCTATGTTGATTGTTTGTTCTTTGATGATTGAAGGAGATTTTGGCTGATGAAGAAGATTGCGTTGGATCGTTTGTCGGGAGTCTGGTCGGCCACGCCGACTCCCTTTACGGATAACTGGGACATTGATACCGTGGCCGTCAAACGCCTTGTCGAGCATCACGTCAAGCTCGGCGTCAAGGGGCTCTTTTTGGCCGGCACGTGCGGCGAAGGACCGTGGATGTCAAACCGCATGCGCGACAAACTCGTCTACGCTACGGCCGACGCGTCCCGAGGACGCCTCCTCCTGGCCGTCCAGGTGACCGCCAATTCCACCGCTCAAATTCTCGAAAATATGGACGCCGCCAAAAAAAACTGTGGTGATATCGCCGTCATCGCGCCTCCGTACTTCGTATTCAACCCCACGCCCGACAATCTCTTCAACATGACCGCCCAGGCCATACGGCAAAGTCCCTTGCCCGTCGGAATCTACGACCGCGGCAAACATTCCCCGGTCTTCATGCCCGATCAGGTCCTTGCGAAACTCTATGCCGAGAAAAACGTCATCATGATCAAAGACAGTTCCGCCGACCTCAAAAAACGCATGAAAATCGCCCTGGCGGCCCGAAAGGCCCGCCCGTCGCTGCGGCTGCTTACCGGTTGGGAGTTCTGCACCGTCCCCTACCTCAAAGCCAAGTACGACGGATGTCTCCTCGGCGGCGGAATCTTCAACGGGTACCTTGCCCAACTGATCATCGATGCTGCCAAGGCCGGCGACTGGAAAAAGGCCGACCAGCTTCAGGATCGCATGAACCGCATGATGTGGGACGTCTACGGCGGGAAGAATATCGCCTGCTGGCTTTCAGGACTCAAAAAGCTCATGGTCGATATGGATATCTTCCGCACGTGGAAAAACTTCCCCAACTATCCCCTCAGGGATTACTGCGTCAAAGCCATCAACCGCTCCATGAAAAACAATATGGACGTCCTCATGCCCTGGAAAGGTTGAAGACGTACTGGTCTCTTCTTGTTCGGCAACTACGGGCGGCCCTCTGCGGCCGCCCTTTTTCGCTCACGATCTGCCTCTGTCCGCTACTGTCATAACACTGTAATGACAATTTTCTTGACACCGCCCGCACCCCCGATTAAAGTATGATCACAACCTGTTGTTTTACTGGACGAGGAGTGCTCGCAATGAAGAATTGGACATTCAATGAACTCGATGCCGCCGTTGCCCGGGAAGTTCAGCAGTTCCTTCCCGCTCATCTGTTCGATGCCCATGCCCACATATTCCGCAAGGCCGATCTGAGGCTGACCGGCCCGTCCATGTATGACGAAGGCCCCGATCTGGTGGACCTGCGGTTCTGGCGCAGCGAAATGGAAAAAATGGTCGGACGCGGACGCGTGAAGGGCGGACTTATGATCGCCATGCCCGTGGCCGATCGCGATATCGACCCAATGAACGAATTCCTCATTAGTGAACTGAAATCCGACGCCAATTGCCGCGGGCTCGTCCTCGTCGCGCCCGATACCCCGCGGGAAAAGGTCCTCCGCTGGCTCGAGTGTCCCCAGGTCGTCGGTTTCAAACCCTACCATTTCTTCAGCCCGAACAAGCCGACCTTCCAGGCGCCACTCGCCAGCTTCCTGCCCGAGTGGGTCTGGCAGATCGCCGACGAGCGCGGACTGATCATTACCCTCCACATGGTCAAGTCGCTTTCGATGGCCGATCCGGACAATCAGAAAGAAATTCGCTCCAAGTGCCTCAAGTACCCCAATGCCAAGCTCATCCTCGCCCATGCAGCCAGGGGATTCCACGTCTACCATACCATCAACGGACTCGATGCCCTCAAGGGCCTGCAGAACGTCTGGTTTGACACCTCCGCCGTCTGCGAATCCGCCGCCATTCTTGCCATCCTCAAGTCCTTCGGACCGCGAAAAGTCATGTGGGGAAGCGATTTCCCCGTCTCGGAAATCCGCGGACGCTGCGTGACCGTGGGCGACGGATTCGCCTGGCTTGATCCCGACAGCGTTCAGTGGGAGAAACTCTCCCCCGGCTGCAACCCGGTTCTCGTCGGATTGGAAAGCCTGAGGATATTCAAAGAAGTGGCCGACAACTTCTGCCTCAATGCCGATGACCTGAACGATATTTTCTGCGATAACGGTCTGCGGCTCGTCGGCCTGAAACAGGACGCCGCCACCCGAACCCAGGACTACTACAAATATGCCAAACAGCGAATCCCCGGTGGAACTCAGCTCCTCAGCAAGCGTCCCGAAATGCTCGCCCCTGATCAATGGCCTGCCTATTTTCGCGAGGCCCGCGGCTGCGAAATCTGGGATATGGACGGCCGGCACTACTACGATTTCGCCACAAACGGTATCGGCGCTTGCGCCCTCGGCTACTGCGATCCCGATGTGACTCGCGCCGTGGTACGACGTGTTAACCTCGGAAGCATGTGCACACTGAACCCGCCCGAGGAAGTGGAACTGGCCGATCTGCTTTGCCAGATCCATCCCTGGGCCCAGCAGGTCCGCTTCACCCGAAGCGGCGGTGAGACCGGGGGCGTGGCCATTCGAATCGCCCGCGCCACCACCGACCGGTCGCTCGTCGCCATCTGCGGCTATCACGGCTGGCAGGATTGGTACCTCGCTGCCAACCTCGGACAAGACGACGCCCTCCGAGGACATCTCTTGCCCGGACTCGATCCCCTCGGCGTTCCTCGTGAACTTCGCGGAACGTCCCTGACCTTCAAGTACAACGATCGGGCCGCCTTCGAGAACATTTTGAAGAACTACGGCGACAAACTCGCCGCCGTTATCATGGAACCCTGCCGATACCAGGACCCCGAACCCGGATTCCTGGAGTTTGTCCGCGACGGCGCACATCGTGTCGGATCGCTCCTCATTTTTGATGAAATCACCATCGGGTGGCGGCTCTGTTACGGCGGGGCGCATTTACGGTTCGGAGTAAATCCCGATCTCGCCATTTTCGCCAAAGCACTCGGAAACGGACACCCGATCGGTGCCGTCCTCGGTACGAAGGACGCCATGGTAGGGGCCCACACGTCCTTCATCAGCAGCACATACTGGACGGAAAGCGTCGGACCGGTCGCTGCCCTCGCCACCTTGCGAAAGATGAAAGATGTCAATCTCCCGATGATCATTGAACGTGTCGGTACCAGGGTTCAAAATGCCTGGAAAAAGTACGGAGCCAAGCACAAACTTCCTGTCACCGTTGAGGATGGCTATCCTTGTCTCGCCCACTTCGCCTTCACGCACGAATTGGCGGGTGAACTGCGAACGCTCTATACGCAGCTTATGCTTGAACGCGGAATCCTGGCTGGGACTGCCATCTATCCGACCCTGGCCCACACCGACGAAATCGTCGCGATCTACGAGAACGCCATCGACGCCGTCTTCGCTCAGATCGCCGATATTATCGCCAAAGGCAAAATCAAGGAAAGTCTCAAAGGTCCCGCGGCGCACAGCGGCTTCAAGCGGTTGCTCTAGAGGGATAGTGATCTCTGAGAATCTGGAGGACGGGATCTGCCCGCCATCTTATCGCGTTTGCTTACGCCAAGGAGAATCTGCGCATGATCAAAGGTCTGTCTCAGACGCAAATCGAACGTATCAAATCCGCCACCGAGGAACTCCTCGAAACCGTTGGCTTTAAGGTCCAGCATGAGGAAGTTCTGCAAAAGTGCAAATCCGCCGGCGCACGGGTTAATGATACCACCGGCGCCGTCCGCCTGCCCCGCGCACTCCTGCGCGAACTCCTCGCCAAAGTGCCTCCACCTACACGGTCAGTAACATTCTCGGCCAGCAAAATATCGTCGGCGACGACAACCAATACTTCCAGGCCATTGTCACCGATCCCTGGATCATCGATTACGACACACAGCTTCCCCGCAGACCGCGATTGGACGACCTGCGGCGCCACACGATCATCCTCCAGAAGATGGACCGAGTTCTCGTCGCCAGCCGAATGGATTTCCCGGTTACCGATGTCCCTGAACCTACCTCAAGCCTGCGGGCTCTGGAAGAGCATCTCCTGAATCATACCAAACACTACCACGTCTATGTGGCCTCCTGGGAAAGCTTTCTCCAGTGGCTCGAAATCGGAAAGATCCTCGCCCAGGGAAAGGATCTCGCCCGGAGCAAACTCTTCAGCGTCGCCATCGCCATCGTCTCTCCGCTCATGATCTCCGAACTCAACGTCAACTTGCTCAAGACTTCCTGTGAACATAATTTCACGATCATCCCCACTGTCTGCCCCATGGCTGGAAGTACCTCGCCGTATTCCCTGGCTTCCACGCTCCTTCAGGGAAATGCCGAGAACATCTTCCTGGCCGCCCTCACGCAGATCATCAACCCGGGAAATCCGTTCCTCTACACCTTCGGACCGTCCGTCACGAACATGCAGACGAGTCACGATATGTATTACACGCTGGACAAAGTCCTCTGGAAACTCGCCGCCGTCCAACTCGCCAAATCCTACAACATCCCCGCGCACGCGGAGTGCGGTGGGTCGATGGTGGGGCGGTACGACCAGCAGAGCGGCGCCGAGGGCATGCTCTTTATGCTCACGGCCCGGAACTCCGGCGCCAACATTCTCGCCGGGATTGGCTCGTGCTACAACGCCATCGGTATGTCCGCCGAGATGATGGTCATCCAGCATGCGTGGTTCAATGCCGCGGGTTTCCTCAACGCCGGAATCAATACCGATGACCTCCACCTTGGTATGGACAATATCCGCGACGTCGGACCCGCGGGAAACTTCCTCATGGACGATCTTACCCTCAAGTATCTTCGCGGCGGCGAGTTCTTCAACGACCCGCTCTTCGATTTCAGCGGCGAACCGAACGGTGAGTCCCTGCTCGCCCGTGCCCATGAGAAAGTGGAGGAACTGACGTCCGACTTCGTCTCGCCCGTGCCCCACAAGATACAGGAAGACCTCAAACGCTACTTCCACGACGAGTACGCGAAAATGGAACGCGGATAACGCTCGGCCGTCATTTATTCATCAACTGCTGCATCCGCAAGCTCTTCATACTTCGCCTTCACAGGTCACCATAGTAACGGGTTGTGGAAGCAGTAGATATCGGATCGGAACGAAATGCAGACCTCCTGAAAAGTGTTGTGAGGTATGTTGTAACAGTCTTGCGTGTAAGGGGTTGTGAAGATATATGTTTGAGGTGGTACGTCCGCTGGCTGTCTTGTGGCGTGCGTCCTCTCTTCTCGTTGCAGGGCGGGTTGTACCTGTCATCTTCCTTCTGCGTTAGCCCTCCCCCGGACGACGGGCAGTCTCTTGTCCTTTCGTTTGGCAGCCGTCTACTGATGCCATCATTTTTTCCGCAAAAGCGCTTAGTAATCGGCCGCGAAATCTCTATACTATCATGATACTGTCATGATAGCGTGTAAAGGAGATTGACCCACATGAACATGCGTCGCAGTCGCGTTCTGGAAAAACTTCGTGCAGGCCAGGTTGCCACCTGCTTCAAAACCAACCTCGCCGATCCTCGCGCCATTGAAATCATCGCCATGGCCGGCTTCGATTGCATCTGGACCGATATGGAACACGTCGCCAACGACTGGTCCATGATCGAACGACAAATCTACGCCGCCAAAGTTCACGATACCGATATGCTGGTCCGTGTCGCCCGCGGCGGATACAGCGACTACGTCAGACCTCTCGAGCTCGATGCCGCCGGTATCATGGTACCCCATATCATGAGCCTCGCCGATGCCAAAAATGTCGTCCGCATGACCCGATTCCATCCCATCGGTCGGCGCCCCGTCGATGGCGGCAATGCCGACGGCGCCTACTGCAACGTCGACTTCAAGGACTACATCAAGCAGGCCAACGAACAGCGATTCCTCATGGTCCAGATCGAAGACCCCGAGCCCCTCGACGATCTTGAAGCCATCGCTTCCCTCGAAGGCATCGACATCATCTTCTTCGGACCCGGCGATTTCTCCCAGGGCATCGGAGCCCCCGGCGACTTCAACCATCCCAAACTCGTCGAAACCCGAAAACGCATCGCCGACGTCTGCAAAGCCACCGGTAAAATCGCCGGCACCATCGGTGCTCCCGCCATGTTCGACAGCCTGATCGATATGGGATATCGGTTCATCAGTTCCGGCGCCGATGTCGTCGGTCTAGGCCAGTACTGTCAGAGCATCGCCGCCGAATTCCAGAAACGGCCGGCGGTCCAAATCAAAAGTATCTACGGCAAATAAGCGGAGGTTAATGGAACTATGAAGAAACTGAAATTTGCCGATATGGAACTCTCCCAGCTCATGCTCGGGACCGTGCAGTTCGGACTCAACTACGGCATCGCCAATAAAGCAGGTCAGCCGTCCTACCAGACCGCACGCGATATTCTCGCCCACGCATACGAGGGCGGCGTCAACTGTCTCGATACCGCCGCCGCCTATTACACCAGCGAAGAAGTCATCGGACAAGCCCTCCGCGATCTCCAGATTGCCCACAAGATGACCATCGCCACCAAGGTCATCCACATGGCTGAGGATTACTCCTCCATTCGCGAAGTGAATCAGATCGTCGAAGATTCCATCGTCCGATCCCTCAAGCGCCTTCGCCTGGAAATTCTCCCCATCGTCCTGTTTCACTCCGAGAATAATTTCCGCTACGTCGACGCGCTCCTCAAACTCAAGGACCGCGGACTGGTCAAGCACGTCGGAAGTTCCATCACTACGCCCGAAGGAGCAAAGAAGATCATCGAAACAGGACTCGCCGAAGCACTCCAGATCCCCACCAGCATTCTTGACCATCGCTACACCCGATCCGGAATTCTTGCCGAATGCAAAAAACGCGGCATGGCCGTCTTTATCCGAAGTCTCTACCTCCAGGGCCTGGTCCTCCTGCCCGATGAGGAGATTCTTCCCGAACTCGACGAAGTCAAACCCGTGCTCCACAAACTCCGCTCCCTGGCCGCCGAAGCCGGCATCAGCATCAAGGAACTCGCTGCAAGATACGCCCTCAATCTCGATGGAATGACCGCCGCCGTCGTCGGAATGGAGACCGTGCCGCAGCTCGAGGAGAATCTCGAACTCTTCTCCAAACCGCCGCTCGAGCCCGACCTCATGAAAGCGATCAACGAAGCCGTACCCGACCTGTCGGATATCATCCTCATGCCCAACAAATGGTCGAAACGTATGCCCGATGCGAAACCCGCGAAGCTGTGACCGCATAAGGACCAACTTATGGCAACATCTCTCGTCATAAAAAACGGTAAAGTCCTCACTCCCGCAGGCGATCTTGTCTCTGCTGATCTCCTTATCCAGAATGGCCGTATCGCCCAGATCGCCCCCAATCTCCAAGCCGATACGCAAATCGATGCCGCCGACGCCTTCGTTATCCCCGGACTCATCGAAATGCACACCCACGGGATTGGCTTTGAGTCTCCCGAGTCCGAGACGCTCGACGAGTACGCCAGAATCATGGCCTCTTGCGGCGCTACCGCCTTCTACCTCACCCTCTTCGCGCCGCCCGACAAAACCGCTGCGAATATGACACGCCACCGCCGAAGTACCGACGAACTCCGCCGCATTCCTCAACTCGCAGGCTTCCGGCTCGAATCGCCCTATCTCGCCTTCGCCGGTGGGGGGGTAAGCACGGATATCGTACCCATTTCAGATCAGACGACCGACCTGCTCCTCGAAACCGGCGGCGGACACATCAAAATATGGGACGTCTCTCCCGAACTCCCCGGAGCCGTCGAGGTTATCCGCAAACTGACCAACCAGGGCATCGTCTGTACCCTCGCCCACAGCCGTTGTTCCATCGACCAGGCCAAAGCCGCCGTCGATGCCGGCCTGAGCCTCGTTACGCACCTCTTCGACACCTTCGAACTCCCGTCCGTCAAGGATCCGGGCGTCTACCCCGCCGGGCTCACCGACTACCTCCTCGTCGAAGACCGCGTCTGTTGCGAAATCATCGGCGACGGTACCCACGTCCATCCGCTGCTCGTCGAAAAAACCTTCCGGTGCAAATCTCCCGACCGAATATGCTTCATTACCGACAGCAATTTCGGCGCGGGCCTCGCTCCTGGCACCTACACCCTCCCGGGCTGGAATGCCGAAGTCCTCATTTCCGACGCCAACAGCGGCGTACGCCTCATCCATCGCGATATGGGGCTCGTCGGAAGCGCCCTGACGCCCATCGACAACTTCCGCAACGTGGTTAACCTTTTCAAAAAGGACCTCGCCACCGCCAGTCGCGTCTGCTCCCGAACGCCAGCCCGCCTCCTGGGCCTCAATAAAGGCGAACTCGCCCCCGGAAAGGACGCCGATATTATCCTCCTCGACTCCGAACTCAACATCCGCCAAACCATCGTCGCCGGCGCCGTCGTCTACCAAAAAACATAACCGCTCTCTTGAAATCACTCTGTCCCGCAACATCACAAACGATTCTTCTCCGTCATCCTCCGACTTGATCGGAGGATCCAGAATCGTCCCGCCGGACGATAAATAGTCTCTTCTTGCTTTTTCTGTTTGGCTTCTGGTCGGTACGACCGCTTTCCTGCTCATCTTCCTCCGTATTCGTCCTGTTCGCTCCCATTCGTGTCATTTGTATCTCTTCTCATGGCCACTATTTTTTAATAATAGACTACTTGACATATCGAAATATTCCGATATATTATAGGTAAGGAGGCAAATATATGGCTGATAAACGCTCACTACTGGAAATGGAAACCCTGACCATGGCCGCCGAATGTCTTAAGGTCATGGCACATCCCATCCGCCTGAGGATCGTGGATATCCTGATGCAGGAGGAACTCCCGGTCTACGAACTCGCACGGTTGTGCCAGACGTCCCCCGATCAGACCTGCGAGCACCTCCGGCTTATGAAAGGGCACCAACTGCTGACCAGCGAACGCCGTGGACGGACCGTCTTCTATAAAATCGCCAGCCCGAACCTTCCCGGGCTGATCAATTGCATCCGCAAAAACTGCGGAAAGCAAAGTTGACCGGCATACGGCAGGGGCAGCTCTCATACCTGCCCTCGCAAAGCTGAAAACTGAAAACTGACAGCTACCCAAAAGGAGCCAAAAATGACCGAAAAAAAACGTATTATCATCGTCGGTGGCGTGGCCGGTGGTGCCTCCGCCGCCGCCCGTGCTCGACGACTCTCCGAAAACGCGGAAATCATCCTCGTCGAACGCGGCGAATACATCTCCTTCGCCAATTGCGGCCTGCCGTACCACATTGCTCAAACTATCAAAGAACGTGAACGACTCCTCGTTCAAACCCCCGAAGGTATGCGCAACCGTTTCAATATCGATGTTCGCACCCGGACCGAAGTCGTCAGTATCCATCCCGATCGCAAGCAGGTGCTCACCAAAAACCTCGTCACCGGGGAGGAACAGATTCTGACCTATGACGTCCTCATCCTCAGCCCCGGCGCAGCCCCCGTTCGGCCGCCGATCCCGGGAATCGACTCCCCGCGAGTCTTCACCCTCCGTACCCTCGCCGATATGGATGCCATCAAGCACGTCGTCGATACACAAAATCCCGCACACGCCGTCGTTATCGGTGGGGGGTACATTGGCCTGGAAATGACCGAAGCCCTGCGACAACGAAAACTCGCCGTTACCCTCGTCGAACTCGCCCCCCAGGTCATGGGCATCGTCGATCCCGAAATGGCGACCCCTCTCCATCAGCAACTGACGCTCCAGGGAGTCGATCTTCGCCTCGGAACGTCCGTTGCTGCCCTGCGAGAAACCCCCAACGCCCTGGATGTCCAACTCAGTACCGGTGACGTCGTCACCTGCGATCTTGCCATTCTCGCCATTGGCGTCAAACCCGAAGTCACCCTCGCCCGCGATGCAGGACTCGCCATCGGCTCCCGTGGCGGAATCGCCGTCGACGACCACATGCGGACCAGTGACCCCAACATCTTCGCCGTTGGCGATGTCGTCGAATTCCCCCACTTTGTCGACAATCAGCCGTCGCTTATCCCCCTCGCCGGACCCGCCAATCGACAGGGCAGAATCGCCGCCGATAACGCCTTCGGACGAGACAGCGTCTACCGAAAAACGCAGGGCACTGCCATCTGCAAAGTCTTCGACCTCGCCGTCGCCATAACGGGCATGAGCGAACGGACTCTCAAATCCGCCGACATCCCATACGAAAAAATCTACGTCCATCCCGCAAGCCATACCGGATACTATCCCGGTGCCAGTCCCATGACCCTCAAACTTATCTTCAGTCCCGCCGATGGAAGAATCCTCGGCGCACAGGCCGTCGGTTCCGAAGGGATCGATAAGCGAATCGACGTCATTGCTGTCGCCATGCGGGCGCAGATGACTGTTCACGACCTCAAGGATCTCGAACTCTGCTACGCGCCGCCTTACGGCTCCGCAAAGGACCCCGTCAACTATGCCGGATTCGTCGCATCAAATGTCCTTACCGGCGATGTCAAACAGGCTCAGGCGGAGGACGTCAAGAATCCCCGCGACGATCAGATGCTCCTCGATGTTCGGACCTCCGCCGAAGTCCAGACTGGAACCATTCCCGGCGCAGTCCATATCCCCGTCGATGAACTGCGGTCTCGCCTCGCCGAGCTTCCGAAAGACAAGGAAATCCTCGCCTTCTGTCAGGTCGGACTCCGCGGATACCTCGCCTGCCGAATTCTGACTCAACATGGGTTCAAATGTCGCAATCTCGCCGGCGGATACAAAACCTATCGCCAGTTCTTCCCCGATCCGCCGAAGTCTCCGTCCACCGAACCGTTGCTGCCCGCCCAACGCGAAGAAATGAAAGATGACACAGGAGCACAAGCACAAATCACGAATCCCGTCAATTCGTCCCCCAACATCGTGCGCCAAATCGATGCCCGGGGCATTCAATGTCCGGGTCCCATCATGCGGCTGAGTAGTGAGCTCCAAAATCTCCAGACCGGCCAGGCTCTGTCCATCCTCGCCTCCGATCCCGGTTTCGCCGCGGATATCGCCGGCTGGTGCCACAGCACCTGCAACAAACTCGCCGATCTGGCCCCCGTCAATGGAGCCGTCCAGGCCGTCGTGATCAAAGGCCAACCCAATGCCTGTCCCGTCACCGAACGGGCCGCCGACAAGAAGAAAAAAACCATCGTCGTCTTCAGTAACGACTTCGATCGCGCCATGGCCGCCTTCATCATCGCAAACGGAGCCGCCGCCATGGGCAGCGAAGTCACTCTCTTCTTCACCTTCTGGGGACTCAACATCCTCCGAAAAAACGATCCCCAGCCCGTCTCCAAAACGCCCATCGAACGAATGTTCGGATGGATGATGCCTCGCGGCGCCGAAAAACTCACGCTCTCCAAAATGAACATCGCCGGCATCGGTACCAGAATGATGAAAGGCATCATGCGAAAGAAAAACGCCCCGTCCCTCCCCAGCTTGATCGCTTCCGCTCGGCAGGCCGGCGTTCGAATGGTCGCCTGTTCCATGTCCATGGATTTGATGGGCATCAAACGCCAGGAACTCATCGATGGCGTGGAAGAAGGCGGCGTCGCCATGTACCTCGATCATGCCGAAGGTGGAAACGTAAACCTCTTCATCTGATCACTCGAAAGAGGCTCCACGGTCACGATCCGCAATCCAATGTCGGCATCTCTACCGTGCGGGCGCCACCTGCGCCTGCGCCAGCGGAAATACCCGCCGAACCTCCACGCGACGCGTCGACGTGTCATACTGGTATATTCCCATCGTCTGCGTCCTCGCGTCCAGCACCCAGAGCGCCTCTTCGCCGTTCGCCATCCGCGAGATCGTCACCGCGTAATCCCCGCCTTTCTCCTGACCCACCGCCATCACCGGCTGAGGGACCGCGAATATCTGAATCAACACCAGCACCGCCATCAATATCAACGCGCTCGTCGAGAGCGACGCTATCAATATGTTCTTCCGATCCATGTCCGTACTCCTTTCTTTATCGCGTCCTTTCCAAACCTCACCGTACCCCACGCCGTGCCCGTCCGGGCCGGGGCATCCCTTCTTCCACGCCAAGGTCCCGGCGAAGATCCGATGACCCCACCAGCGACAATTCCCGCGTCGTACGATCATAAAACAGCGCGCTCAACTGACGCGTCGTCAGATCGATGACGTACACGATGTCGTTCGGATTCCCCAGAACGGCTCCGCTCACCATAATGTAGTTGTCCGACAGCCCGATCGGCTGAGCACGCGCCTCCGGAAGATGAAACACCTTCAATCCCACTGCCGTCGCCAGCACCAGGTTCAATACCACCAGTCCGGTCACCAGAACCGTGCGCATACATCACCTCCAACGATCAAAAGATTCCCTTTACGATGTGGCACCATCCGCCCATGACGCACACTCCCGCGTGCGATCTTTCCCCTCTTCACCGGCTCCGCCGGCTAAGCCCCCAGCGTCACCTGGGGGATTCTTCTCTTTATTGGAACGTACGCTTTGGCGTGCGTTCTCTCTCGATCCCTGCCTTCTCAGCGTCCTTGGCGTCTTGGCGGTTCCTCCTCCTCTTTCTCTTGCTCAACTCTTCTCCTCTCTGCGTCCTCTGCGACCTTTGCGGTTCCATCTCTCCTCTTAAGCTGACAACTGAAAGCTGACGGCTGACAGCTCTGATGCCCATTCCTGTCTCCCCCTTGTCTTCTCCCTCGATCTCCACCCCATCAATCCAAATGTGTTCGGCCAGGATGCTTGAATCCCGCGATCACCGTCACCACGAGAATCCCTATCCCGATAATCCAGGGCAGCACGATGCTCTGCTTCGCCAGCAGCACATCCTTCGGTGCCTCCTGCGCCTGCTGCGCAAATACCATCACCGCCGGCCAAACCAGAACCACCATCAAAACTCGCCATACTCGCGCCATCATACGCTCCATCTTCTTCCCCGCACTACCAACCATGAACTACGAACTATAAACCACCTATCCTACATCTCTTTCTGCAACTTATCAATATGGTGCCGAACATCCCGATAATTGAAATCCCACTGAATCAGCTTGCTGAACACCTTCATCGCTTCATCCTTCTTCCCCGCGCTCTCATACGCCCGCCCCAGCACGTAATGCATCTCTTTGCTCAAATTGTCCCCCGCCAACTCGTATTTGCTCACCACTTCGCTCAGCATGTCAATCGCCTGCTGATACCATCCCTTCTGATAAAAACACGTCCCGATGTTGTACTTCGCCCGAATCGCGTGCCGCGGATCCGCGCATGCCTCCTGAAACACCGGAATCGCCTCGTCATATCGCTTCGCCTTCTGAAGCCGCCGGCCGTACTCGAACTTCATCTTCAGATCCGTCGGATATTCCCGCACACGCTCAGCAAACACCGCGATCTCGAACTCCTCCAACTCCTTCTGCGCTTGCTCCAACTCCGCCTTGATCCCCGCGTCCTCACCGCTCCCCAGACGATCCTTCACCTGCTTCACCTTCCGGGCCATCTGACGGATCGATATATCGTCCGCTCGCAGCTTGTATCCATACTGCTTCGTCCGATCGTATGCCGTTCGAAGTATCCCCAATGCCTCCGACTCATCCTCCTCCGTGCCTCGCTGAAGCAGCAGGTCAACCAACCCGTTGATCTTGCCCGTAACGTCCGGATTCTCCTTCAACGCCTGCCGGGCCTTCCCGATCATCTGTTCCAGCGTCTGCTCGCTCTTCACCGCGCTCTGCTGGTCCTGAAGCTCCTTCTGACCCTCCGCGTCCTTGATCGACGCACGGAAATCTTCCCCTCGCTCGTATTTGCCCTTCAAAATCGTCAGCTTGCCCGCCAGATCACGCTGCTTGCCTGCCAGATCGTAATCCGATCCAATCCCCGCCTGGATCCCCAGATTCAACGCGTTCACCCCCGCCTGGTAGTACTGGATCGCCAGGTCAGGCTTGTCATTCTGATCGTAATAATCGCCCAGTTTCTCGTAAAACGCCTCAATGCTCAGCAGCGCCGCGCCGCTGACCTTCTTGCCTTGTTTCACCTGCTCCGCCAGAATTCCCAGGTACGTTCCCAACGCCCACCCCAATGCCTCCGGCAATTCCGCCAGATCCAGATTCTTCACCAGTGCCTCCGCGTAAGAAGGCTCCAGCGGATCTTTCGCCAGCAGATATTCCGAGTTCAAAAACGCCTGGAACGGATCCTTCTTGTTCGACGTGCTCCTCTTCATCCGCTCCATCAAACCAGGAGCCTTCCCGCCCGAAAATTTCCGCCGCAATGCCACGTCCATCAGCATCCGATGCCCCTGTTCCACGTTCTGCGGGTCCTTCGCGATCCCCTGAAGGTACAGCTCGATCGCGTAATCGTAGTTCCGCGTCTCTGCCACCGTGCTGGCATGTTGGAAAAACTTCTTCGCGATCTTCTTGGCCTCTTCTGCGATCTCCGGCGGTTTATAACTCACCTGCAATCTCCAAAACAAGCGGGTACCAAATCGTGGTCAAATTCCTGCTAGGAAAAACGGAAAGCTCGCTCAACCTCATTTGCGCCTACTACTTAGATTATCCTCGCCGACTCCAATGTCAATGAAAAAGTAACGCCTTGACCTATATTGACCGTCCCAGACCCCAATCTTTCGCCCTTTCCCCCTCATCCTCTCCTCGCCAATGTGCCACACGCACTCCTGCGTGCGATCCCTTCCCATTTTGCATTTTAATCTTTGCACTTTGCATTTTTCATTCTCTCTTCGTAGGGTGGGCCGCGCCCACCCTCTTTTGTTCTGGCACCCCGCTCCCTTGCTCATGAAGCCCCATTGGCACCATGTGCTCAACGAACGCCTGCAGATGACATGAGCAGAGGCGGTCTCCGAGGTGGATCGATTATAATCGTCCACAAGAAGGCTCCGGTGGGGCATTCGATGTTGGCGCCCAAACGCCGGAAAGGAGACCGCCGTGCTCGCGAACAAGGATGCAGCCACGACGTGGCAATCGTCTATGGCCTGCGGCTGGAAGTTACACTCTAAGCGTCAGCTGGGGGACTCATCTCTCGTTGTGGCGGGCACTTTTACATCAAAGTGGAACGATGTGATGGCGCGTGGTGACATTTTGGTGACATTGTGCTCTAACTGATGAATTATACGGGGATTAGAAAATGTCACCATGGAGCCCAATGAGGGTTTGTGGTGACATTGTTGGGGGGGCATCGGGGAGATGCGCGGGGTATATATATGTCATTACCCACATCTTCCATTCCGCATGCTCTTGTCGCCTTGCCTCTTCGGTAGGGGCACGGCATACCGTGCCCTTTTTGTCCGTTCGATGTTGGCTGTTCGATGTCCACCGTCCCCAATCCCATTCGCTCCCACGCCCACCGGGCCATCCCCCCGCAGATCGATCCCACGAAAAATGTGGGTAATGACAAGGTCCCAGACCTGCCCCTGCAAAAGACGAGAAGAGGACCATCAGAAGGCGATGAGTCCGTATTTCCTGGACCTATTTTTTGCGGCACAGCAAGGCGAGTACTCCTGTCGCCAGCAGAATCATTGAGGCCGGTTCCGGAACATCGACAACTGTCAGCGAGGCGTTATCCCAGAGCACGCCGCAGCCGCCGATCGGGGTCGAATCGATCCCGAGACGTACGCCGATCCGATGGCCTGCGGTAATGTTCTCGCCGGTGATGTATTCCAGAAAGACCTGATTGGCAATCCCGGACTGATTGGACGTCAGCGTATCGGCCAGGGCCAGGTCGCAAATCCAGGTGCCGGCGCTGTCGAATTCCGAGATGGCAGCAAACGCGCCGTCCGCCAGATTAAACCAATTGACCGAGTATCCGTAATCCACAAGGAACGTGTATTTTTTGTTGGCCTGAATTTCCTGAGCAGCCTGAAACAAACTGGATGCCTGGGACATTGCCAGAAAATCATCCCCCGTACGATCGAAGACGCCGCCGACACTAACAAGTTCGGGATTGGTTCCGGTTTGTCCCCAGCCGTGCATGTCAACGGAGGATGTGGGAACGGAA
Organism: uncultured Phycisphaerae bacterium; assembly: GCA_964563935.1. GTDB lineage: Bacteria > Planctomycetota > Phycisphaerae > JAAYCJ01 > JAAYCJ01 > JBAZZQ01. Next base: position 21,524 of record CAZLZE010000080.1, read on the forward strand.
GTGCCGGCTGGAACGGAGACATCCTCGAAATTTCCGTTAGACAGAAGATTCGGACCGTTCGGTGTGCGGACGATGGGATCGGGAGCGGTAACCGCGCCGTAAATTCGTTCGGCGATCCGGGCCATACCGGTATCTCCGGGATGGGCCCCGACGCCGTTGGTGGCCCAGGAGGGCGCGGCATAGGGTTCGCTGGTCCCTAAATTGACCGGATTTTGAGAGAGGTCCTGGATGTGAACATAAGTCGCACCGAGTTCGTACGCCACGCGCTGGATGAACAGCGACTTGTAGGTATATCTGGACTCCCACCACGGTCCGACAATGTACAGTTTCGGATTATTCCCGCCGGCGGCGACTTCCTGAATGGTCGTTTTATAATTCTGACCGAAAGCTTCCCACGTCAGCGGTCCGACGTAGTTTTCCCCCAACTGAAAAAACATCAGATCGGCATTGGAGGCCGTGAGGGTCGGGGCGCCCGAGAGATTCATACATCCCACACCCGTTCCGGTCATGGTGTATCGCTCGTCGGCGATGTGGCCGACTTCCAGGCCGAGAGGCGTACCCATCTGGTCGGCCTGCAGCATGCTTTGCAGACGATGAACGTAGTCGTTCGCCTGCGTCGAGGCGGCCATGCCCCAATCTCCGTCCCAGTTGAGCCCGTCGGCGCCCGATCTTGGGGAATGATGGGTCAGACTGTTTCCGACGACCATCATTTTGTTGTACTGGCCATAGCCGGCCGATGTGTTGACGAAAACAATCGCGAGCAGAGCGAGGGCAAGACTGTGTTTGACGTTAAAGGGCATTGTTTTCCTCTCCTATTTTCTGAAACCGCATGGAATTTTGGAAAAAAGCGGCGAAACGCAGGCTGTTCCGCCGCTTTTTCATGATCACATCACTTTCCGAGCTTATTTCCGGCGACGGAGTAAGCCCGCGATCGAACCGAGGATCAGCAATCCCATCGAAGCGGGTTCGGGAACCGAGGTCATGACGGCGTTATCCCAAATGGCGCCATAACCGTTTTGATAACCGCCGTTGATTCCTAAAGCGGCGACAATCTGATTTCCCGGAGTGACTGTTGCACCCGTGGTATAGGTTACGATGACATTCGTGTAATTTCCCGGACCGGGATCGGTAATGGGATTCCGTCCGCCAAAACCGACATACGCCAGGTCAGCGACAAATCCACCCTGAGAGTTAAATTCCGCGATTTCCACACCTGCGGTCGTATTCAGGCCGTACCAATAAACACTCGATCCGATATCAACACTCAAGGTATAGGTGGTATTCGGCTGAATCTCTCCCACAGACTGGATCAGAAAACCAGTATTGATGGCGTAGGCGATAGCGGTATTATTCCCCACAATGGCCCCGGGGTAGTTTCCGACGGCAGGGGAATTCGCACCTACAGTGCTCCATCCGGGAACCTGTCCACTTGAAACCGCCACTTCGGTACCCTCCGCTAAAACGGGCTGTTCGAAATCCCCGTTCACAAGCAGATTCGCCGACGCGACTTGAGCCAGCAAACCCACCAGAACCACACAAAGCACATTTTTCATGGTTTTCTCCTTTCGAATTGCGTTTCAGATGGTTGATGACGCATCAACCGATTCTATTGTCAATATAGAGTTTTTTTTTGCTTTTTTTAATGGAGACAATGTTATATTTCATGTAATATATGCTAAGGGAGGTGTTCTAGACATGGATGCAGCTAATTTCAAAGTATACAAGATACAAGAGGATCAGGGAATTAGTCCTGCGATAACTTGTATTATATGCTATGACAATTATCCGGCGCAGGAACGCGTCGTAAGACGGTGGTCCAGTCCGCTTTGGATTCTGGACTATACCTGGTGTCCATCTCTTCCGACTCGGGTGGGGTCGGTTCGACGCCCATGGCGGTTCCGAAAGGCCGGAACCGGACACCTGTATCCTCCCAACACGTTTTTCTGGGAAGATTTCAGGGGCGGGACTCCCACGGGTCACGGCGGATTCTTCTTTTTTAAGGGCGGCGACCTGGCCGGCCTGGATCGGCTGATCCTGCAAGGACAATACTATGCGAAATTTCACGACACCGAAGGGAAGCTTGGGGA
>CAZLZE010000080.1:23620-24529 GCA_964563935.1 uncultured Phycisphaerae bacterium
TCTCTTCCCATTCCGGCGTCTCGAAGGGTGAAGATTCGACGGCCATGGCGAAAGCGAGAAGCCAGGGAAGGGCATCTTTATCCTCTCAATACTTTGTTCTGGGAAGACATAAGAGGGCCGGCATCTAAAATTACCGGCGGATTCTTTTTTTTCAAGGGGGGAGAATAGGCCGGTCTGGATCGTCTTATTCCCCCGGCGCAATTCTACGCGAAATTTCACGACACCGAAGGGAAGCTTGGGGATCTTCTGACCCGGTTGTTTGGTCTTCCGGGAAAATTCGGGGATAAATGCTTCTCGGCGATTCAAGCCTCCATGTGGGATATCTTTCACACACTTTTGATGTCGAGATACGTGGAGAATGAAGACCATGTCATTGAGGAGGTGGATCTGCCGAAGAAGGAAAAAACCTTTTCCGCGCAGGTGGAACACTACATGCGAAGGCATTTCAGCGAAAAGCTTTCGCTTGAAAGCATTGCGGCCGCTTTGGATGTGAGTCCCGCTACGCTCCGGAGCAAATTCTACAGAGAGCGAAAGATATCGCCTATGGCCAGACTGACGGCGATTCGAATCGAGATAGCCAAAACCGGTCTGCTCAAGGGCGAGAAGCTCCGCAATATCGCAACCCGAACCGGCTTCTATGATGAGTTTCATCTGTCAAAGGCATTTAAAAAGATCACCGGCCAGAGCCCGAGGGAGTTTACAAGGTCCTTTGTTGGATGACAGAAAGGATGGGGGCCCATCTGCATCAGGTTCAGGATGTCTCGTTTTTGCGATAGGGGGTCTTTTCCGGGCCCTTTTCAGCCTTTTCCGGCCATTTTCTGCTTCTTTTCCTCGAATTCGCGTCAAAAGGTTTTTTCTTTTTTTCTCCAGCTTCCGAACTTTTTGCACTATTTGCTCCCATCCGTAATA
>CAZLZE010000081.1:0-2160 GCA_964563935.1 uncultured Phycisphaerae bacterium
GAATAGCAGGGGTCGGCAATCCAAGACTCCAACAGCCCCGGAGGTGCAACCGTGCCTCTGGGGCTTTGTTTTTTGTGCCGCGTGTACTCCATCGCGGCTGGGCACTATTACCGAAGTCCCGATATACGCGTCCATCCACTGAACGTGAAGACCCACAAAGAGGTGAGGCTACCTTGAGGGCAGTTCGATGTCTGCCAGTTGTCCGGGTCGCAGGTTGTATTGGCCGGCGGAGCCGCGGATCAGTTCCAGGACGTATCGATAGGGTCGCTCCGGCTTGGCCAGGTCGTCCGTGAGGGGGGGCATGGGGACGATATTGATGATTTTGCGATCGTCGCCGATGAAAATGATGTCCAGGGGAACATAGGTGTTCCGCATCCAGAAGGGGACGTTTACCACACGGTCGAAGATGAACAGCATTCCCGTCTTTTCGGGCAGTTCCTTGCGAAACATCAGGCCTGTGCGCTGCTTGGCGTCCGTGTCGGCGATTTCGACGCGGAACGTCTGGCCATTGATCGTTACCGTACCGAGGGGCGGACCTTTTCGCGATAGCGTTGCGACAATGAGGGCGATACCGAGCGCCGCGGCAATGACGACAACAGTTGCCGCAAGTGTGCGAATGATGGTTTGCGAACTCCGAGACCGGCTTTTCGCCTGATCAATCTTTATTTCGGTTTTCATGCTTAACTTTGGTCGGGAAGGGGGTGTTTTTGAAGATCTTGCTGATCTGGTCGCCGGACTGGTGATCGAGTTGTCGGCGCAGGCGGCCGATGGCGAGCAAATCCAAGCCGGCAATCACGAGGAGCCAGAGCAGAAGGACCAGGAGCAAAAGCCAGAAAATGATCATGCTTGGGGTCCGGACGTTCAGGAATCCGTTCAGGGCGATGATGAAAAGAAAGGCGACGGCCGCCATGAGGGCGGCGCCGAATTTTCGGCGTTTTCTGATCCGTTCGACGCCTCTCGCAACGACGGGATCGAAGGATGACGAAATAACGACCGGTCCGCGGGCGGCGAGCAGGTAGTAAATAGCGGCCACCAGCCCGCCGAAGGCCAGTATATTTCCGATTATCCAAGCGATGTTCATGGTCCAATTTTATCGCTTTGGGGGGAAGTAGCAAGTGGCAAGAAGCAAGTAGTCAGAAGTCAGAAGTTGTAGGATCATGAGTAGATTTTGGTGATTTCGTCCTCGGACGGCAGGAGGCACTGGCCGGTGGATTTGTCGAGGAGTTCGGCAGGCCCTTGCTGGACGGTTCCGAGTACGGTGGCTTGGATGCCGGCGCCGCTGAGGTCGGCCAGGAGGCGTTGGAGCTTTCTGGGAGAGATGGTAAGTAGAAGCGTCCCGGAAGAGATCGCCCGCAGGGGATCGATCTTCCACAGGCGGCATACCTGTCGCGTGTCGGGCAGGACAGGGATCTTGTCTGATTCAATTTCGACTCGGGCACGGCTGGCCTCGGCGATTTCCCAGAGGGCGGTGAGGATGCCGCCTTCGGTGGCGTCGTGCATGGCAGAGCACCCGGCGCGCAGGGCAATTTGCGATTCACGCAGAACGCTGATTCCGGGGTCAAACAGGAGGTTCTGCATCTTCCGAATTCTTGAGGCGGGCATCTTGGTTTTTCCAAGCACGGTCACGCGTTCGCGGGCGATAATGGCAGTGGCCTCCAGGGCGGCGGTCTTGGTCATGACGACGACGTCGCCGGGCTTGGCGGAGGCGGAGGAAATGACTCGCTTGCTGATCAGCGGTCCGAACATGGTGGCCACGAGAATGGGCGTGTTGACGGCGGTGGTGATCTCGGTATGTCCGCCGACGATGGTGACATGAAGGTCGCGGGCGTATTGGGCGAGTTCACGGGTGATCTGGTGAATGGTCTGCTCAGGCGCGGGGGGGCACAGACCGACGACGGTCATGTACTCCGGGAGGGCCCCCATGACGGCCAGGTCATTCGCGTTCACGTGGACGCAGTAATAGGCAGCCAGATGCCCCGTCAGAGTAATGGGATCGGAAGTGACGGCGAGATACTTGTGATGCAGGTGCACGACGGCTGCATCAATGCCCAGTTGTGGTCCGAGAAGGACGTTGGGATTCTTCGTGGCGAAGTCGGACAGAATCTTCTTGAGGATATGGTGTGGGAGCTTCCCCGGTGAGAGGATTTTGGTTCTTCTTCG
>CAZLZE010000081.1:2170-24022 GCA_964563935.1 uncultured Phycisphaerae bacterium
TGACGGGCGTGTTCGCCATGGTCATTCCCCCGCCACTTCGATTTGAATGGGGAATACGGTCAGGCGTTGGAGCGGGTCATTGAGGCAATACACCTGGATGAGGTGTCTGCCTGGTTTGATGAATCGCAGCGCGGGTTTGACGGTGAGCTTGACCGTCTTGTCGGGAGCGATCTGAAATCCGTTTTCCTCGGGAGCGGACTTCGTTTCGGAATTCTGTTGTCCGGCGGCCTGGATGATCAGGCTTTGCCCGTCGAGGTTGACTTGAGGCTCGACGTTGATCGGCTGGCTTGAGGTGTTGGTCAGAGCAAGGTCGAAGGTCTCGTCGGCGATGAGGAATTTTAGTCCGGTGGCTGTCTGTGCGTGTTTGAATTTGATCTTCGGGGGCGCGTTCAGGTCGATCTGGACGGGAATCCTCTGGTGTTTTGCTTCGATCGCGGGATCTGTTGTCGCCAGGACCTGGACCGCGGATTTTTCCGGAAGGCCGATGGTGGCGAGCACCAGGAGCTGGTTCTCACCGGCTGGGAAGACCCGCTCAATTTTTCCATTGGCCACCTTTACGGATTGGGGATCGGACCCGGCCAGTCTGAAGACGACGCGGCAATCGGGGAAGGACTGGTTCAGCGAGTTCAGAACGGTGATGTGTTCCGAGGATTGTGATCCGTCATTCGGACCTTGCTGGAAGATGCGGAGGTGGCCGGTTGGCACGGAGAATTGTGCGCCAGTTGCCTCTCGCTCTTGCGGATAGACGTATTTGACGTCGAGGTCGTTGATGTCGAACACGCGATACTGGCTAAAGCCCTTTCCGCCGTTTTTCATGGACGTGCTGGACTGGCCGGTCCTGATGTAGCTGACATTATTGAGCTTGGCGGCGGCCATCTTGGCGGTGTATTCCTGGAAGTCCCAATCGGTGCTTCCCCCGAAGAGCAGGTAGCGGACTTTTCCTTGCTCAAAGATAGCGGCGGGGTCTTTTCCCATGGCCTTGAGACCATCGAGAACGCCGAGATTATCCCGGTTCCCCACGAGGAAAGTGGCGGACGTTTTGCGGTCGGTGCTCAGGTCGGTGATCAAGGCGCGAAGCTGGTTGGTGTCTCGTTCCGTCGGGTGAGAGCTTGCGTCCATCATGAAGAAGAAGTGGTAAACGCCGTAGTCGAGCGTACTGACCTGGTTGGGTGTAATGTGGATGGGATACCCAAGAATGTCGTCCTGATCGCCGCACAGGAGGTAGCAGGGGGAGTTGAACTTTGCGAAGAAGGTTTTGATGCGTTTCCAGCTCTCGGAATCGGCTTTGCGATCAGCGCCTTCGATGTAATCGCCCGTGGCGATGATAAATTCGGGGTTGAGGAGGTTGATTTCATCGACAAGGAGGGAATCGAAATCGGGCGCGGTCGGATCTCCGATGTTCATATTCGAAAGATGGACGAATCGGAACCGCTTTTTGAAATCGTGAACGACCCTGATGGCCCGGGGTACCCGCTGATATCCGATTCCGAGATCGATGAACAGGTCGTAGACGCCGGGTTCGGTGAGTTCGGGGGCCTTGAGGAGCATGACCCAGTGGTTCACCTGCATGGCGACGGGCGGCGCGACGGCGACCAGGTTGATTCGTTGTTGTTCGCAGAGGGAGTTGACGAGGCTGACTTCGATTTTGGGCACATCGAGCTTATCCACGCGGAACATGAAGTAGAACGATTCAACCGGTTTGATGATTCTCGGTCGCCCCTGGGTGGGCTCCATGATGATCAGTTTCTCGATATGGTTGTTTGGCGTCGGTTGTGTCGCGGGTTGGGTTTGTGGAGCGGCGAAGACATTCGGAGCGGCCAAGGCGACGACATAGAACAGGACAAGCGACATGATTCTCAACTCAGTTACCTCCAATTTCGATGAGCGTATTTTAAATGATCCCGTCGGAGGGTAAAGAGGAAAGTTGATGGAGGAGAAGAGACACGAATGTCGAATCAGTGCCGAACGCAGTGTAGCGGCCAAGAGCAAACCGATGTTATGGCGACCTGCGCGGCTGTCAATGGGACGCGGTGGCGACGAGGGTTTCGATGTGCTCGATGGCGTCGAATAGTTCCGTGGTCTGTATGGGTTTGGTGACGTATCCGTCCATTCCCGCGGCCAGACATTTTTCCTTATCACCCTTCATGGCGTGTGCCGTCATGGCGAGGATGGGGATATGGGTGGTGGAGCCTTCTTCATATTTACGGATGATGGCGGTGGCTTCGAGTCCTCCCATTTCGGGCATCTGAACGTCCATGAGGATGAGGTCGAAGATTTGGGCTTGTACGGCCTGGACCGCCTCCTTGCCATTCGCTGCCACGGTGACCGCGTGTCCCCACTTCGTCAGGAGGCTGATAGCCAGTTTCTGATTGATGGGATTATCCTCAGCCAGGAGGATATTTCGCGGTTTGGCGGTTTTGACGCCTGGAGTCGCGGTGCGTGCTGGAGCCGCGGGTATCGGATGTCGGGCCAAGGCGCTGAGAATGGCATTGAGGAGTTCCGACTGACGAATGGGCTTGACCAAGTACATGGCGATGCCAAGAGCACGGCAGCGCGCTGCGTCGGCGACCATATCGGCTGAGGAGAGCATCATGATAGTCGCTCCCGCCAGGGTGGGGTCAGACTGGATCTGTTGAGCGACGGCGAAACCATCAAGTCCGGGCATGCAGGCGTCGAGGATGACGAGGGGGAAGCTCTGCTGGCGAGTCTGCGCCTCCCGCATGGCCTCCAAGGCCTGGTGTCCGCCGTCGACGGTCGTGGGTTTCATATGCCAGTTCGTAAGCAGTTCCTGGAGTATTCGGCGATTGGTGGCGTTGTCATCCACGACGAGGACGGGAAGGTTCTGGAGTTGCGTCGGTTCCAGAGACGCGTTGGTGTCGGTGACCTTGGCCTTTCCGAATCTCGCGGTGAACTGGAAAGTGCTTCCTTTTCCTTCTTCGCTGGTGACCCAGATTCGCCCTCCCATGAGGTTGACCAGATGCGAACTAATAGCGAGTCCAAGTCCGGTTCCGCCGTACTTTCGGGTCGTGGAGCTATCGGCCTGCTCGAACGCCTTAAAAATGCGGTCCTGCTTGTCTTGAGGTATCCCGATACCGGTGTCGCGTACCGCGAAGTGGAGTCGGACGTCCGAGTCCTCGCCATTGGCGTTCGGGGCAGACGTTTCGGGTGTCACCTCGAGAACGATCTCGCCGTGCTCGGTAAATTTCAGGGCATTTCCCAACAAGTTGACCAGGACTTGCCTGAGTCGGCCAGGGTCGCCGATGAGAGCATCCGGGATAGACGGATCAATTCGGCAGGCAAGCTCGAGACCCTTTGCTCCCGCTCGCAGAGCCAGGGTACCGACGGTGGCGTCAAGTTCCTGACGGAGCGAGAAGTCGATGGGTGACAGTTCCAGTTTGCCGGCTTCAATTTTGGAGAAGTCCAGAATATCGTTGAGAATGGACAACAGCGAATCGGCGGAGGTACGGACCATTTGGAGATACTCCCTCTGCTCGCGTGAGAGGGCGGTATCCAGGGCCAGATCGGTCATTCCGATAATCCCGTTCATGGGGGTACGGATCTCATGGCTCATATTGGCGACGAATTCCGATTTCGCCTTGTTGGCCGCTTCCGCGGCCTCTTTGGCGGTCTTGAGTTCGGCATTTCGAACCTCGAGGCAATTGGCCATATCGTTGAAGGAGCGAGCCAGAGCGCCGATTTCGCCAACCGCCTGTTCTGACGCGCGGCGGGAGAGATCGCCCTCGGCGATGGCGGAGGTCACCTCGACAAGGTCCTGAACGGGCGTGAGGAGCTGTCGAACCATAAAGATCGTCGTGATGATACCTAGAAGGATAATGAAAAGGGATATAACGACACTGGAGAGGAGATCAGCCTTGAGGTCGGAATAGATGTTGTCGAGATTGTATGTCAGGCAGACAAATCCGACATAGGATCGCTCCGTGGTCTGCTTTTCTTCTTTGCCGGGTATTCCCAAGTCGATTTCCTCATCTTCCGGCCAGATGGGGACAACGACCAGCAATTGCCGGTCTGTTCGCTCCAAACGGAGCGAATAGGCATCGAGTTTTCCTTCAATCGGACACAGAGGGTTGATTTTGATGTCGGACTTGAACGTTTTGCGTCGTTCGAGGGACGCCAGGATATTTCCCTTGGTTCCGATGATCTGTGCGATCTCGACGTTGGAATCGCGGGCCGCTCCCTCCAGGACACGTTTGATTCCGTTTCGTTCATTAAGAAGGACCGCGGACTCCGCGCCATGACTGATGGCCCGGGCATGGATGACCGCGTGCTCGGTCAATTGCTTCATGGACTCGTTGTAATTCTTCCAGATCAGGGCGAGACTATTGATGCCGATGGTCCCAAGGATCAGCAGGACACAGAACGCGATGGATTTGCCTCGAAGTCCAAGTCCCTTTCTGGTACCGGCTGCGATGTTTGTACTGACTTGAGCCATCTGTTTTCTCTGCAATATTCTCATTGCTATATTCTTGTCATTGCGGAATTCATATCCGCAGATATGCGTCAAGGGAAACCTGTAAATGCGTTTTCAATAGTAGTAATCGGCAATTGGGCGATGAAGTTAAGCTCGATCAACAGGAAAAATTTAAAAGTAATCATTTTGTGTAACCCGGGAGTTATCGGAACCTGCCAAGGCCCTGATTTTCTTAAGCTAAAATCTTTCAGTCCTTTATCGATTTAACCGATAACTATCTAAGCGATATGTCCGGGAAATGGTGAACTGTGCTCTATTTGGCATGTGTTTGAGCCAAGTCTGCGGCTCATAGAGGAACCGGTGGAACTGGAACGACCCCATCGACATATTTCTTGCGTTGGTGTAAGCATCGTTTCCATGATTCTCTACCTCGTATTCTGCCCACTCCAGGCCTCGGCGGAAAAGTCGGATGGCAGGGTGATCGGGGTGCTTACAGGGGCGCAAGGGAGTTATCGGATAGCCGTGGAGAAGCTCAAGTCTGAGGTGGAGAAGGGGGGCCTGCGGTGCGTTGTGTCTGAGTTGCCGATAGGTGAGGGCAAGGCCGACGCAGATGCAGTACTTTCACCCATCCGTTCCGCCCATCCCAAATTGATCGTGGGCGTGGGTGTTCAGGCGATGAATCTGCTGGCGGCATCGGTCAAGGACATTCCCATCGTGTTCTGTATGGTTCCCAACGTGCTGGATCAGGGGTTCTGGTCGGCAGATAGCAAGCGTATGGGGGGCGTAACGACTGACGTGGACCCCAAGGCGCAGGTTGACTGGATTGTGCACTTACACTCATCAACCAAGCGGGTGGGAGTATTGTACAGCAGTCGGACGGCAAGAACGTTCGAGGCGATGCGTAAGGCTGGTCAGGACCGCAAGGTTGAGTTCGTGGGTGTTCGGGCGGACAAGGAGAATTTCGGGGACTCGCTGAAGGAACTGGCGAATTCAGAGATCGACAGCGTGCTGATGTTACCCGATGCGTCGGTGTACAACTCGGCCAATGTGCGTGCGCTGCTGGTGTGGGCAATTCGGCAGAAGTTGCCGTTGTTCTCGTTTTCGGAAAACCTGGTCAAGGCGGGAGCGTTGGCCGGGCAGTACACGGAGGCGGAATCATTGGGGAATCAGACGGCGGATCTGGTCAAATGTGCGATGAAGGGTCGGGATGTTACGGGCTTGAGTCTGCAGTATCCCGCGTCGGTATCGACGGCGGTGAACGAGCGGACGGCGGAGTTGATCGGACTGTCGATCGATGAGTCGATTCTCAAGTCGGTGACCAAGCGATACGGAAAAGACGAATGAAGGCGAAACGTTGGACATCAGGGCAGACGTCACGGTGGTGGCTGGTAATGCTGCTGGCGTGGATCCTCGTTGTCGGTACGGCCAAAGCGGATACGGATTCAACCACAAGTGCGCCGGCGTGCGACGATGAAAACCTGGAGGATATCGACCTTTTGAACATGGAGGTCGAAACGGTCGTGACGGGCATGCGGAAGAAGCAGGATATCAAGGACATGCCGTATGCGGTGAGCGTGATTACGGCAGAGGATCTCCGTGAGGCGGGGATCTGGAACATAGCGGATGCATTTCGCCTCGTTCCGGGCGTGGACGTCGGAAGCGTGTTGTATGGATGGGAGACGGTGGCTCCGCGAGGGTTCTTTGGAGCGAGGGCGGATCAGAATCTTGTGTTGATCGATGGCCGGCACATGTACGAGCCCGTTTTGGGAGGCACGGCATGGAGCAGTTGGCCCATCATGGTGGAGGACATAGAACGTATCGAAGTGATTCGCGGTTCCGGGGGAGTGACGTGGGGTTCCGGAGCGACAAACGGCGTTATCAATGTTGTTACGAAGGATCCGGCGGATCAGCAGGGGTTTACGACGGTGGGTCGCGGCGGATCACGAGGGACGAATCAGGAATACCTGGGATACGGATTTACAGACGGTAAATTGCGGCTGCGCGCATCGGGGGGATATGACGGGACAGATGGATTCCTTGAAGGACCTGGAATCCAGGACACGTTGATGCAGCGGGTCGAGAACGAGTACAAGTCGGGGCATTTTGCCCTGAAAGGGGTGTACGATGCCAGCCCTCGCGACGTGATCACGTTCGGGGCGGGGAGCAACGTGGTCGATGGCTTCTACTCCGTCAATCCATTCATGCGGATGCGGACGACGAATCCGAACACGCAGGCGAACTATGTGTCGGCCAACTGGCGTCACCACGTGGCGAGAGACAACGACTTCAACCTGACCGCGTATTATCAGGATTTTTACCATGATATTGGGATGGAGACGTTCAACTATTGGTATCACCAATTTGGATTGGACTTCAACAACTCGTTCAAATGGGCCGACAATCATACCTTGACCTGGGGCATCGATTCTCGTTGCGACTATGCGGACTCTTCCTTCTCGGATCCGGGTTTCATGACGAAAGAATACGTCGGAACGGGAACGATCGGTTCGTATATTCAGGACGAGTGGAAATTTGCTCCGAAATGGTCTCTTGAACTCGGTGGACGGATGGATTATGAGTTCTACGGAGGTTTTCAGCCCAGCGCCCGAGGGTCTCTGAGCTACAAGCTGACGGAAGATTCGATGGTATACGGGGCCATTTCACGATCGTTTCTCATGCCGCCGGCACCTGGACGATTCGTCGATGTGTCTCTTATGAACGGCGGGTCGCGAATGGTTGTGGACAGGGGACTGGACGCGACGGGTATGCTCGGGTACGAAATCGGGTACCGCAAGAAGTTCTTCAAGAAACTGGATACCAGTTATGCGCTGTACTGGCATGAGTACAGCGACGTATTCGGGACGAACACGATGATGCACATGCCTCCGAAACCGAACTTGATGGCGGTGAGGAATATCGGAGAAGCGTCGATGTACGGGTTCGAGTCCGAGGCGAAGTATCCGATCACACGGAAATTGACGTTGGTTGGAAATTACACGTATCAGGCATTGGACTGGCGGACGTCGGTTCCAAAATTTACGTCGGCAATGGACCTGAACACGCCGCCGAAACACAAATTCATGGTGGGCCCGCGATACAAGGTGACGGATCGTCTGACGCTTTCGGGCCAGGTCTACTTTGTCGATGACGTCAAAGGGCCGTTGCCGATTTTCCCCTTGTTCCAGAAGCATATTCCGGCTTATTTCCGGGTCGATCTGCGGGCGGAATATGAGTTGATCAAGAAGCGTGCATGGCTGGCGGTCGGGGTGCAGAATCTGACCGATCCGGCACATTTTGAAGCCACATCCGGCTTTGAGACCGAGGCGCAGGTTCCCCGCATGGTCTATGGCGAATTGCGGATGACGTTTTAGAGGTCCCGCTTGATGGTTTTGCCCGTCAGTCGTTCTTCGTGTGTTTACAGACCCTTTCCCGTCGTTCCGTGCATCAACTGGCCGAATTTGACGCCCTTGAGACTCAGCAGATGTTCGGCGAGATGTTCGAGGACCTGGGCCTTTCCTTTCAGGATCAATACTTCCATGCAATTGTCGTGATCGAGGTGGATGTGCAGGGAAGACATGATCTGGTCCTGGTGATCATGCTGGAGATGGGTGAGGCGGTGGAGCAGATCGCTGTGTTCGTGTTCGTAGACGATGGAGAGGACGGCGACCTGTTGGCCCTGGAGGTTCTGCCAACTTTCGCGGACGAGCTCGGCCCGCGCGAGGTCGCGGATGGCTTCGGAGCGGTTGGTGTAGCCTTTTTGCTTGATCAGCCGGTCGAACTTGTTCAGGAGTTCTTTTTCCATGGATACGCCGAATCGAATCAGCGTTTCATCGGGTTGTGACTTAGCCATCGAAGCCTCCTTAAGAGAAAATGTGCAGGGACCCTTTGTATAGAATGGCGAAAAGATCCATTGTCAGAGCGACGGAAAAGTGCAGAATAGCACAAGGCAGAAACGAATTGGCGCGAACGGCGATCAGCCCGAGAAACAGGCCCGCGAGGACGGAACCGTACACTTCCAGCTCCGGTTTTCCAAGATGAAGGAAAGCGAACGGGAGCATCTGGAGGATGACGGCCGGTATGACGCCGATTTCCTTTTTGGTGGAAAAGAGCAAGTACCCGCGAAAGGCGAACTCCCAGCCGATCATGTAAATGAGTTGACAAAGTTCGTAGGCCCAAAAGAGGCCCCACGTCCAGTGCATCGGCTTGTACATCGGGTAGAACATGTAGAAACTGGGAGTCCTTCCGAAGATGATGATCAGGGCGAGGAGAATGAGCCAGGCGATGCCGATATCGACGATCCATGTTCGGACATTTCCGATTCGTATTCCAAAACGGTCGAACGGGCGGAGGAAGGGAGCGGAGAGCAGGGGCACAATCAGAAGAATAAGCCCGTAGGAAAGAAAAGTTATGGGTATGAAATTTGGGTCCGTTCGTTTGACGAATGCCAAGGCCAGGCTGTGATGGCGGTTGATCAGTGTTACCAGGCACACGAGGAGTATGGCGATGGTCGTGTTCCGGTAGTGGCGGAACTCGCCGACGAGCCTGAGCCATTGGCCGAAGTAGCGAATAATGTAGTTCATGTCTTCTCCCTCTTTTTTCATGCAAGATATGCGACGAGCGCGGCAAGAAAAACAGCCACAAGAATATAATGCAGCCAATGTACCTGCCTGGCTCGTCCGGCGGCGATTTTGAGTACGGGATAAGCGACCATGCCGGCGAATAGCCCCGTGCTGATGGAAAACGTCAGGGGCATGAGGACGATGGTAAGGAACGCGGGCATGGCTTCGGTCCAGTCCATCCATTCGACATCCCTGACGGACTGCATCATGAGGCATCCGACGACGATGAGGGCCGGCGCGGTGACAGGAAAGAGCCGTTCGGTGAATTGAATGACTTGATTGTTGAGAACGATGGTGAATTTCTGGTCCAGCCCGGCGCCGAACATCTCAGCCAGCGGAGCGAAGAACATGGCTGCGATGAAGAGCAATCCCGTGATGATATTGGCGAATCCCGTTCTGCCGCCGTCGGCGATTCCGGCGGAGGATTCGATATAGCAAGTGACGGTGGTGGTCCCGATAACGGCACCGGCGGCGCTTCCGGCTGCGTCGGCGAAGAGGGCTTGGGTGGCTCGCGGCAGCTTTCCATTTTTGATGAATCCGCCCTGTTCGCCCACGCCGATCAGAGTACCCACGGAATCGAACATGTGGAAAAACAAGAGCACGAAGATGGGGGCGAAGTAATTGAGCTTAAGCGCGCCCCCGACGTCGAGTTTGGCGAATACAGGGTAGAACGTCGGAGACTCAAACCACTTTCCCTGTATGCCGACCAACCCCGCGCCCCAGGCGATCAGGCCGGTAAGGACGATCCCGATGAGAATGGATCCCCTGATCTTTCGCACTTGCAGAACAGTGGTGATCAAGAGTCCGGCGAGAACGACGAGTACCGGTTTTGACGTAAGATCTCCGAGCTGTACGAAGGTGGCGCCGCTGGCGACAATAATGCCCGCTTGTTTCAAGCCGATGAATGTGATGAAGATACCGATTCCGACGGCGGCGGAAAACTTCAAGCCGCGGGGAATGGAATCGATAATCATTTCCCGGATTCGCACGACCGACAAGATCATGAAAATGACGCTGCTGATGAACACCATGCCCAGCGCCACGCGCCAGGGGACGCCTTTTTGCAGGCAAATGTTATAGACGACCAACGCATTGAGGCCCATACCCGGGGCGAGGGCGATGGGGTACCTGGCGACAAAGGCCATGAGGATGGTCGCCAGTGCAGATGCCAGACATGTGGCGGTGACCAGCGCTTTGAACATCACAGGATCGGGCACGCCGGGGGTCTTAAAGGCGGTCGAGAGTATCGCGGGATTGACAAAACCAATGTAAGCCATGGCCATGAAGGTCGTGATTCCCGCCACGATTTCCTGTCGAAAGCTGCTCTGCTGCTCCGAAATCCTGAAAAAAGCGTCGATTTTTTTCAACATAGGTAGTTCCTGCCTGAACTCAAGACATTGTCGCGTGTTCTCGCCGGAGTTTATCATGCAGGTATCGAAATATCCATACCATTAATGTCGCTTTCATTCCGTCCATTTGGACGACTTTTGCTTTAAGTTTTCATCTTCACCTCTTATAATGAGCCTCAGGGAGTTTTCTTTCGGACAACAAGGAGTATGTGAAATGCTGATAACTGTTGATGGTCAGAAATATACTGACCTGGACCCCCAGGGACGGACTGTAGGAGACGTTCTGAACCGGATTCGTGAGTCTCTGACGGGCAGCGGAAAAATGATTGTCAGCATCCTGTGCGATGGGCAAGCTATCAGTCCGGAAGCGATTGAGTCCGCTCTGGGCGATCCCGTGGAGAAGTATCTCCAGATCGATTTTCAGACCGCCGAGCCGACGGAACTGGCCAGGAATTCGCTGGACGCCTGCCTTGATCTGCTGGCCGATATCGAGCAATCGTGTGGAGAGGTCGTCGGGCTTCTTCAGCAGGCGCACGTGCAGGACGCGATGGGGAAGATGAATGATCTGTTTTTCAAGTTACAGAGTGCATATCAGGGGTTGGATGGAACGTTCAAACTGATGAAGATTGATCCGGAAAGTGTTGAAATGTCCGCCGGGAACGCGAAGAAGTTCAGGGAGGACCTGAAGTGCAATTTGCATGAAATCAAGACGGCATTGGAGAGCCGTGACTATGTGAGCCTGGCGGATTTGTTTCAGTACGAATTGACGCCGGCGGTTCGGCAGTGGCAGGACCTGATCAGGCAGATACTGGATGCGCTTTCCACCGAGCAATAGTCGCTTACAAGCAAATCGGAGGGCATAGCCGTGGGTACGGTGTTGGATAACATTGTGGAGGCCAAGCGGGTTGAGGTTCAACAGCGCAAAAGTCGCGTTCCCATTGAGGAGCTTCAGAGCAAGGCGCTGGGCTTGGATCGTCCGAGAAACTTCTATGCGGCGGTGACCAAACAGCCGTTGCGGAAGGTGAACCTGATCGCGGAGATCAAAAAGGCTTCGCCGTCGGCAGGGGTGATTCGCGAACCGTTTGACCCGGAGGAACTGGCGAATATCTACACCGAAGCCGGGGCCGATGCCTTGAGCGTCCTGACCGATGAGCAGTTCTTCCAGGGCAAGCTGGAGTACATTCAGCTTGTGAAGAAGGTTTCTCCGCTCCCGGTGCTCCGCAAGGACTTTATCGTGGACGAATATCAGATCTATGAAGCCCGTGCGTACGGCGCGGACGCGGTCCTCCTGATCGCCGAAGTGCTGACGGCCGCCCAAATAATGGATATGCTGATCCTGGCCAGCACCCTGAAGATGACAAGCCTGATCGAGGTGCATTCGGCGGAGAGCCTGCTAACCGTTCGGCGGACGGTCGGATTTCCCCACGAGCGGTACAGCCTTCTCGGGATCAACAACCGGGACCTGCACACACAAACGGTGGATATCGCCAACACGCTCCGCCTGATCGGCATGCTGGAAGAGGAGATGCGGGAGAATGTAGTCAGCGAATCGGGGATAAAGACGGCCGCAGATATCGACAAATTGGCCAAGGCAGGCGTTCGCGCCGTGTTGATCGGCGAGACGTTCATGCGCGCTCCCGATATCGCTGCCAAGATCGAAGAACTCCTCGGTCCGATTCCGTCAAATGTGTGAGATTTGTAGAACCGGCTTGGTCGATACGGGATCCACTGGTTCGCGGAGGGGGTGTCTGATTCAGGGGCATGAAATCAGGTGCGGTCATTTGTGGCTGAGTTTGCTCTTTCTGAACTTTTGCGATTTGGGCTTGTCAGGATACTTAGCATTGTGGATAATATCTCACTATGACAGCCGGATTTAGCGTAGAAAGGTTGGGGTATGCCCATGGACTCGTGTGAATCGAAGGCGCAGGTACCAGGACATTTGAAGCAATGGCTGGCGGAGCATCCGCCTGTTTTGAACGATCAGCCTCGCGAGGCGGTCACGGATCGAAATGCGCAGACGGAGCTGGATCAATACAAGCTCTCACTTCGCCGGTACGACCCGCGAACGCTCGGGTTGCCGTGGTCGATGCAGGCTCAGTGCCCTCGCTGCGGCGACAAGGTGGCGGCCGAGTTTCGGATGATCAACAATCAAGTGGTGCTTGTTTTCGACTGTCCGAAGGACGGGCGGATCAAGCAGGCCCATTATGACAATATTTTCACGAAAGATCCGAACCCGATCAAGACGTATTCGGATCGCGAGATTCAGAGGCAGATCAAGATGCTGCCGCGGACGGTGGAGACGCTGTGTCCAGAGTGTTCTTGCGTGATCCTGGGGCGGTATTATGTGCGCGACGGATCGGTGTGGATCGAAAAGACCTGTCCGGAGCACGGCTACTTCCGGGACTGTGTCAATCGCGACGTCCACCATTACGCCAAAGCGGTCTGGTGGGGCTTCGACGAACATCGCGGGGTCCTCAATCCGCACGTCCTTGACGCCAAGCGGTGTCCCACCGACTGCGGACTGTGCGACAGCCATCAATCGCCGTCGATTCTGGCGAATATCGACCTGACGAACCGGTGCAACCTCAATTGTCCGGTGTGTTTCGCCAACGCGAACGCGTCGGGGTTCGTCTACGAGCCGAGTTACGATGAAGTGGTGGAGATGCTCCAGCGGCTTCGGGACTATCGTCCGATTCCGTGCACGTGCGTGCAGTTCAGCGGAGGTGAGCCGACGGTGCATCCGGATTTCATTCGCATCGTCGCCAAAGCTCTGGAGATGGGGTTCTCGCAGATTCAGATCGCGACGAACGGGATCAAGATGGCCGACGAGGAATTTGCCCGCCAGGCGGCCCAGGCTGGTCTGCACACGCTTTATCTGCAGTTCGACGGCACCTCCGACGATGTCTACATGCAGACGCGCGGGAAACCGCTGATGAAGTACAAGCAGGCGGTCGTGGAGAACTGCCGGAAGTTCGGAATGAAGGTCTGTCTCGTACCGACGCTTATTCGGGGTGTTTCTTCGGATCAGGTGGAAAAAATCCTGAAGTTCGCGGTCGATAACATCGACGTAGTCAGCGGGATCTCATATCAGCCCGTATCGTTTACGGCGCGGATCGACAAGAGCGAACTGGATAAAAAACGATACACGGTGGGGGACCTCGCCCATGATATCGCCAAGGCCAGCGGCGCGGACCCGATTCGCGATTTCTACCCGCTGAGCTTCTCTCTGCCCTTCAGCGAACTGATCAGTGTGATCTGCAAGGCGCCGAAAATTCAGACGCCGTGTCACACCGATTGCGCAAACGGGACGTATTTCTGGGTAAGTCCGGACAAGAAACTGTATCCGTTCCCGCTGGTGTTCGATATCGGAAATCTGTTCTGGGAACTGCATTACCTGGCGAAGAAGGTGGAGGCGCGAGGCCATGCACGCTGGACCGATCAGCTCAAGGCGGCATGGTTGTTCTATAAATATTTCCGTCGGGACCGGGCGCCGAAGGACCTGACGTTCTATCGCATGATCCGATCGCTTCGCGGGATGATCAACAAGAAAGTCGGCCGGGGAAGCAGCGAGAAGAAGAACTACAAGACGCTGCTGGCGGCGGGCATGCACTTTCAGGACCGTTACAACTTTGACGTGCAGCGGATCAAGCGATGCGTCATTCAGTACAGCACGCCGGAAGGGATCTTCCCATTCTGCACCTACAATTGCGGACCGAACTATCGGCCCTATGTGGAGAAACTGAACGCGAGAAGCAAGCTGACCGCCCAGACGGCCGACCGGACCGGGCACGCGAGCCTTGTTGAAGAGACGACCAATGCCTGAACAAGAAACAGAGAACCTGATCTGCGATTCGCACAAGTATGCGGAAGCGATGCGTCGTCGGCTCGACGCTGGTAACTTTGAAGGCGACTTTTTGCAGGATATTCACCTCGACTATCATCACCCGCTGGAAGACTACCTGCAAAAGCCCTGGCTGCTCAAGATCCTTAACTGGCTGGTTCGGCCTCGCGACGGAAAAAACCAGACGCGGTTGGAAGAGATTCTTCGGAGCTACCGGAACCCCCAAGCCCCTCTGGCCTGGCGAATCAAGTACGCCGCGTTTCATCTGTTCATCGATCGGATGAAAGGGGATGTCAGCGTTGAAGAATTTCGCCGTCGTGTGGCAGAGCACGGACCGGTGACGCGGGGCATGGTGCTGGCGGCCCGAAGCGTGCTGAAGTTCGGGCTTCGCGTTCCGCAGCGATTCGCCTATCCGCTGTTCGCGGTGTGGAATTTCACGAATCGGTGCAATCTCAAGTGCAGCCATTGCTACCAGTCGGCGGGCAAGGGGCTGGAGGACGAACTGTCGCTGAGTCAGAAGTTGGAGATTATCGATCAGATGGGGCGAACGTATCTGCCCATGATCGCTTTTGCCGGCGGCGAACCGACGATCAGTCCGGACCTTATTCCCGTGCTGCGTCGATGCCGCGACTGGAAAATCCACACCTCGCTGGCGACCAATGGCACCCTCTTTACGCCCGAACTGGCCAAGGAACTG
Organism: uncultured Phycisphaerae bacterium; assembly: GCA_964563935.1. Taxonomy (GTDB): domain Bacteria; phylum Planctomycetota; class Phycisphaerae; order JAAYCJ01; family JAAYCJ01; genus JBAZZQ01. The sequence continues at coordinate 17,106 of CAZLZE010000081.1, forward strand.
GCGGATGCGGGGTTGTACTACTGCGAGGTCAGCCTGGACTCCGTCAATCGGGAGAAGCACGACAAATTCCGCGGCATTCCGGGGGTGTGGCAAAAGACGGTGGAGGGAATGAAGGTGATCACCTCCACGCCGGGGATGCGCCTGGGGATCGCCATGTGCGTGCATCATAATAACTATGCAGAAGTGCGCGACATGATCGAATTTGCCAAAGACATCGGCGCAGCCTGCTTCGCGTACTTCAACTTTATCCCCGTCGGTCGCGGTAAGGGTATGGTCGAGGAGGATATCACGCCGGCCCAGCGGGAAAAACTCCTTATCATGCTCAACGAGTACATTCAGTCGGGCAAGATTGGGATCATCAGCACGTGCCCACAATTCGGGCGGATCTGCCTGGCCCATTCGCCGGTCTACGTCGGACGCGTCGCCGCGACGCACTGCGGATCGGGCAGCGGGGTCAAGGCCCGCGTCATCGCGAAATATCTCGGCGGATGTGGGGCAGGTCGGACGTATGTATGTATTCAGCCGGACGGGCGGGTGACCCCGTGCGTGTACATGCCCGACCGGACGATGGGAGATCTGCGAAAGAACACGCTTCAGGAAATCGTGGACAACGATCCGCTGTGGGATCTGCTCAACCGGCGTGACGATCGATGGGGGCACTGCAAAGAGTGCGCCTTCCGGTACTATTGCGGTGGGTGCCGAGCGCGTGCCGACGCATACTTCGAAGACCCGGCGGGTCCGGACCCCGGGTGCATCTTCAACTACGATCACTGGAACAAACTGGTGGAAGCAGCTCAGAAGGGCGGGCAACCTCTGCCGGTTGCAGCCGACAAGAACATCGCCGCTGATCCTGAAAAATGGCCAACGTAATCGCTATTCACACTTTCCTCAACCAGCCGGGGTGGACCATCCTGGTTTGGCTTGTTACTGGATGGATATTGTCGACGAGCGGGATATTCTTCGCCTCACGCCGCCTGGCAACTTGCGGGGCGGACTCAGCCGGCGATTCTCTGAACCAACTCAAGACAGGGGTGATATCCGCGTGGCCGGTGTACTGGCTGGCCGTCTATTTCTGTTTCTTTGACCGGAATCTTGCGTGGCAGGCGTTGCTCGTGATGATCCCGACCCTGCTCGTCCTGCCGTCCGCGTGGGCGGGGTTCCTTCGCGGAAGCGTGCAATATCCGCTGAGCATTGTGTCGGGAGGGTTCCTGGTCTTCGTGATGCTGATCTTCTGTGGGGCGGGCATTGGGATGGACCGCGAGTTCGATCGACTCGAAGGGCACATGGTTCTGACGATGTTGCTTCTGTATCTCTGGTGGGATTGGCGAGGCAGGAAGGCCGTCAGCGACGCCCCGGCTAAGGTCGCGGCGTGCGTGCCCGTCGGGAAAATGGTTGTTCCCGTTCTTGTGTACCACGTTGGGGCGATTATCCTGCTGCTTGGCGTCCGGATGCTCGCGGCGCAGATGGGAGTTGCCGGCGGAATGACGTTCGGGCTGCTCCTCGCCCTGGCCTGGAGTCCGAGCCTGGCGCGGGATCTGATGGCGAACGAACGCGGCTGCGGGTTCCTGATTACATTGCTGCCGCTGGTGATCTTGTTCCTGGCCGGCGTGCTCGTCCTCGCCTGTGGCGGGGTGGAGTACCCCATTACCCTGTGGCAGATGGAAGCCTGCTCGGGCCTCGTGGTGGCGATCCTCTGGCTCGGGCTGGGCGTAATCAATCAACCACTGGGCCGTCTGGAGAACGTCCTGCTGCTCGTTCTGTATGCCGTCTATCTTGGTCTTCGGGTATTTCGGTTGTTTTGAGCCGCCTACGCGTAGCCGTCGCTGGCTTTGGCCCGGCCGCCGCGTTCCTTCTCAATTTTCGCCTGATAGCCGCTCTTGCGATAGGCTTCCAACGCGTCGGGCTCGAGTCCCATCTCAGACCGGACGTATCCGATCAGCGGACGGGTGTCGGTGAGGAACGCGTCACGGAGAATCTGCTCCGCGAGGACGACGTCGCTCTTTTTCTGCGCGTCCTTCAGGGCCTTGCGGTCGACCAGCAGGGCCTTGGCGTAGGCTTGGTGAATATTGTCCACCGACTGGATCATCTCTTCGATCTTCGGCTTGATTCCGTGCGATTCGTCCACCATGTAGGCGATGTTCGGCTTTTTGTTGCGGATTTCGCGGGCAGCTACGATCTCGTTGAAGATACGGAACATCTGGTACGGATCGATGCTGGCTGTGGTCAGGTCGTCGTCGGCGTAACGGCGATCGTTGAAGTGGAATCCGCCGAGCATGTTCTCTTCGATCAGCCAGGCGACGATCTGCTCGATATTCTGACTGGTATAGTGATGGCCGATATCGACGAGGACCTTGGCTTGCGGGCCCGCGTGCTTCGCCAGCAGCAGGCTCATGCCCCAGTCGGCAATATCAGTCATGTACGACGCCGGTTCGAACGGCTTGTATTCGATCACCATGCTCAAACCCTTGAACATGGCCTTGTGAATCTGCTTGAGCGAGTCCATGAGACGCGTCCGACGCTCTGCAATATCTTCCTGACCCGGAAAATTAGTGCCGTCCGCCAACCAGAGGGACAGGACCGAGCTCTTGAGCGACTTGGCGAGTTTCACGCTGTCAACGCAGTGCTGAATCGCGCGCTTGCGGATCTTCTCGTCCTTGTTGGTCAGGCTTCCGAACTTGTAGCACTGATCCTGGAAAATATTCGGGTTGATGGCGCCGATGCTGACGCCCAGGTTCTTCGCGTATTTCACGAGTTTCGGATCGGCTCCGTTCGGGAAATCCCAGAGCACATGCACGGCCACCGTCGGACAGATGCCCGTCAACTTGTTGACCATGGCGGCGTCTGCGATCTTCTCCTCGATTGTGCTCGCGGCGCTCGCCTGGAAGAACTTGCCGAAGCGAGTCCCCGTATCGGCGTAGGCCCAGGAGGGAGTCTCAATATGAAGTGTCTTGAGTTCATTGACGATATTGCGGACAGATTTCCCGCGTTTCGAAGCCTGGTCCAGAATCGCCTTCGCGGCGGACTTACTACTGTATGCGTTCATCGGGTTACCTCCAAATAGGTTCATTTTTGATATAGCATAAAGAGTCCACCTGCTCATGGCAAGAAGAAGGTGCAAAAGTGAGTGATCCGTTCAAGGGTTCAGGCTTCCCGGGAATGACGGAGGAGAGAACATGAAGTATTTTGGGGGGAAGTGGCCGGGCAAGTGGATGCCAGACGACAAGAAAATCATTCATGTTTTCAGTAAATTCAGCCATTCACGCATTAGATGTCCAACGCAGAATATATAATAATATGCGTTTATGGCTTAATACAACTTTTGGTCAATAATCAATAAGGCATATATCATGAAGACCCGATTAAAGAATGCAACCCTTTCGTTACGCGTTCCAAGCGCCTTTTGGGATACCGATTCCGGCTTTTCCGCGTTCCTGGAGTTTGCCGCTGAATTCAACTTCGTCGAAGAATACGCGTTCTTTTCCACACCCTTGATCGGCAGGCCGTTTCCGGTCGACTATCTGCGTCGGTACTGGGAAAAGCTGGGGGAACGAATCGAAAAGACCAGAGCGTTCGCGCCGCGCGTCGGGATCAATCACCTGGTAACGATCGGCCACAATTACCATGGCGGCGAGTTTTTCGCACAGAGTCCCGCCCATCTGGTGAACCACGAAGGCACCGCGGTAACCTTTAATTTCTGTCCGGTCATTCCGGTCTGGCGTGTGGAGTATTTCAAGCCGACGTACACTATCCTGGCCCAATGCCGTCCCGATTTTATCTGGATTGACGATGATCTGCGTCTTCAAAACCACGGGCCAGGGCTCTTTTGCTTTTGTCCGCATTGCATGCCCATCCTCCGCGAGCGGCTGGGCTTCGAGGGCGGGCTGCCGGAGCTGAAGAAGTTTCTGGAAGTCGGCGATCCTGAGGAACTGCGTCGCCGCCGCCTGGCCTTACTGGAATACAACCGTTCGGTTATGGTTGATATTTCCTCGTATATTGAGAAGATCGTTCATGGGATCGATCCGAAGATCATCCTCGGCCAGATGGATTCGTTGAGTTATTGGGAGCACGATCGAGCGGCGCAGGCGGCCGCTCTGGCGGGTCCGGAGAAGGTTGAAGTCTGGTGGCGGCCCGGCGGGGCGACCTACACCGACCGCTGTCCGGACGACATTATTGTCAAGGCGAATATGATTGCCACCAATGTGGCGACGCTGCCCGATTCGGTGACGGCGATTCAGGGTGAAATGGAGTGTTTCCATTTTCCCGTGCTCGGCAAGAGCCGCCGATTTGCTTCACTTGAAGCCCAGTTGTATTCCGCCGCCTCCGGTTGTACGGGCGTGGCGTACAGTATTTTCGGCAAATGCGCTGGCCCGATACAGATGGACCCGCTGGAGGCCTGGAAGCCGCTCGTGCGGGAACTAAAACGCAACGAGGACTTTATCGATCTGATCGTCAAAAACAATCGCCGGCTGGCGCTTAAGGGCATCTGGAACGGAATCGGCAACGATTATTTTCTGGGCAACAACTACGCTTCCGGCCAGTGGTTTGATACGGAAAAAGACGCCCCGATGGGCTTTCAACCGTGGCGATGCACCGATTTGAACATCATCGGTCTGCCGCCGGCCTTCCGCCGCGAAGACGCCGCGGTCACCGCGCTGGGTGAACGTGAAGTTGCCGCGCTGTCGGACGAGGAACTCTTTGACCTGCTCCACGGCGGGTTGTACCTCGATGTTCCCGCGCTCGAGGCGATCAACCGCCGAGGTTTCGGGGAGTATACGGGCTTTTCAAAAATTAACGAGTTCCATTTCGACGCCGGCGAAGCCCAGGTCGAACATTTCCTGAATGATTACGGCAACCTCTACCGTCGCGATGTGGTTCAGATCTTCTGGGGCTCGATCGCCTATTCTCTTGCGCCCGCGGCTGGCGCCCAAACGATCGGCCGGCTGGTCAATATCATCGACGATGAACTGGGTGAATGTTCGAGCGGGATTTTTACCAATAGACTCGGCGGCCGCATCGCCGCCGTCGGCTACGCCCCGTGGCATGGTCTGGGCTATGCTCATAAAGCCGCCCAAATCAAAAAACTCTTCCGCTGGCTCTCCGGCGATCAATTGCCCGGTTGGGTCGATTCCTGCCACCGTTCGGGTCTGTGGCTCCGACCTCGTCCTGACGGCGGTATCAACGCCACGGTGCTCAATGCCTCCATGGATACCGCATCCGACATGATTCTGACGCTAAAAACGCATCAAATGCAGGCCTTGCTGCACCGGCTCGACTATAAGCCGCTCCCCTTGACCGCCATTGATCAAAACGACGTCTATACACGGTTCAAATTGCCCGATCTGGAACATTGGAGCATTGGTTACCTGGTTACCACGTAGGTAATTCCATTCAGACAATGCAAAGTACCATGGGCGCGTGAAGTGTTAGAACGCGGTTTGCCTGATTCTTGATCTGCAGTACTTGCCTGGTGAGGTGCGGATATGATATGTTGCTTGCCGAGGCAAGGAATATTGTACGGTTTTTTATTGATCAGGTAAGACACATGACAACGGCACGCGTACAGACGGATCATTCGATTCCCGCTCATCTTCCCGCCCGGCTTAGTATCAGTTGCTGGATCTGGAGCTGGATCACTTCGGCGACCCCCGATGAGCCTTACGGCGATTTGGAGCGGTGTTTTGTTGAGTTGCGGGAACGTGGTTTTAACGCGGTTCGTGTTGAAGCGGGGCTGAACTGGGCCTTTCTGCCGGACGGCACGGCGCGAGGCCCGATGGATTTTGGGCCGTTCGTCCCGGGCTATGGCTGGAACGCCAGTACCGTCAATTCCGTTGGAGGTGGTCGGCACGACGTCCTGTCGCGATTGTTCAAGCTGTTTGAGCTGGCTGATCACTACGACGTGTGGGTCATATTGACCAGTTGGGAATATCAGGACAGCAGTTGGTTCGTGGCGGATCCTGCGATTCGCAAAGAAGTTTATTCGGTTCCGGCGGACCGCCGATACATGCATCTGGCCAGGCTGCTGGCGCATTTGATTGATCTACTGAAAGAGCGTGGGCTGTCGCATCGGATCGCCTTCGCGGAGATTCTGAATGAGTCGGATTGCAGCGAGGTTACGGGCGGTGAGGAAGGCCGGCGTCTGCATACGGAGGCGATTAGTTTTCTACGCGGGCGTCATTCGGACATTCTCATCAGCGCGGACTTTTCCGATCCCGGCCGGGAGAATAATTATGCCCTTTTTCCTGACAATGCGCAGGTCTTCGACTATCACATCTACGCCGGTGCTCCCTGGTACTTTTCCGACCTGTTCGGTCTGACGATCTGGTCTTCGGAATTTGATCCGCGGCATCCTGAGAAACTGGAGGTCCTGCGGCGGGTGCTCAGGAAGGACATTGTGCCTTGGGACACGTTCATGAAGCCGGCGCAGAACATTCGAGAATTCTGGCGAAAGGTGATGTGGCTGTATGAGAACCTCGATAACGATCGCTGGGACGAATGGGTGGGGGAGCGATTTGGTCTTTGGGAATCCCGGGTTCGTCAACATGCGGAAGAGTTATTTGCGGGCGACGCCCGGGAAGCCCGTCGGCGCGGGTTGCCGCTGGTGATGGACGAGGGTGGGTTCTTTTATCCGCCGAGGTTGTCCCGTTTTGAATTATCGCCGCGGGCCCTGGCGGTGTTGGATCTGATGGCCGACTTGGCGATCAAATATGGTTACTGGGGATTCATGCCGGGCACGTACTGCGGACCGGAGCACCAGATTTGGCATGAGAATCCGGAATGGCTGCGTCAGATTAACGGGAAATTTCTGCGGGCGTCGTAGAGTGCCAGGCAGACATTTGAGAAGAGGGAGATGCACGCAGGGGTGCGTGCGCCCCCGGGAAGAGGGCCGAGTATTGCAGGTTGCGCGGGGTGGTTGGGGG
>CAZLZE010000082.1:0-23180 GCA_964563935.1 uncultured Phycisphaerae bacterium
CTTCGCCCCGCCGGGCAAATCGCCATGCCCAATTGCCCCACCCAAATTGGCCAGGTCCCCCTCAAGAGGCGGAAGCTATTATCGGCTCGTCTTGACGGTCTCATACATCGCCAGAATGTTCTCCAGAGGCGTGTCAGGCTGAATATTGTGTGCTGGCGCGCAGATGAATCCTCCGTTTTGCCCAACTGTCTGAACTCGTCGAGTCACCTCCCGAGCCACATCGGCCGGCGTGCCGAATGGAAGCGTCTTCTGCGTGCTGATCGTCCCGTGGAATGAAATCCGATCGCCGTAACGCTTCTTTAGTTCTGCCGGGTCCATCCCTTCAGCCTCGGGCTGTACTGTATCGTAAATGTCTACGCCGGCCTCGATGAAATCATCCCAAAGCCGATGGGTCGATCCACACGAGTGCATCATGACCTTGGCCCCGAACTTATGGCCAAGCGAGCACATGGCCGCCAGTTTCGGCCTGAACAGCTTTCGCCACTTTTCCGGACCGATGAGCAGGCCATTCTGTGTGCCAAGATCATCGCCGCACCACAAGATGTCCACGCGTCCCCCGCAGATCGTCAGCGCCTTTTCCATATACGCCAACCAGAAGCCCATACGTCGCTCCATGCACGCCAGATAGACTTCATCCTCCGTGGCGATGTCCATAATGACCTGCTCCACACCGCGTCCGAAGGCGATCCCGTTGATCAGATCCATGTTGCCCGTGCTTCCGAGAACGATGGCGTAGTCTTTATACTTTTCACACAGGCGTGGAAGATGTGAAAAATCGAACCATTCGATCTTAGGCCAGGGGAATGCTTCCACGTCGGCGACCGTCTGAAACTTCGCGTATGGAAACTCCACCGACTCGGAATAGACGCCTGCGATATTCTTGATATCCTGTCGGACCTGGCCCCAATAGTTTTCATATCGCCCATCGGGCCAGCGCCGAAGTTCCGGACCGATGTACTCGTATGGCAGGATACGCAGGTCCACGCCCAGACCCGTCAACACGTCATCCTTATCCCGCGTCTTGAAGTGTGAAAAGAGCTTCTCGTCCGCTTCCGGCGTTCCGATGTAGTTGCAGGGTGTCCGGTCCGGTTGTTTGTGCGCCAATGCCGTCAATACACGTTCGCGAGGTGTCATCATCAGGCCTCCACAATTACAGGTTTGATGCTGAATGTAGTGGTATCTGGAAACAAAGTCAACTTGCTGTCTTCCAGAAATGATATTTCAGCATGAGACCTATGATATGGTGGTATTGCCTGGCGATTGCTATATAATATTGGACGTTGGTAGAAATGGTGTGTGAAACTTATGGCTCAAGTGGAAATGGCGCAATTTCAGTGGCTGGATATTCCGTTCGACGCGGAACATCCCGTTGCGTTCGGAGTCAACGTCTATCCGAACAAGACGCAATGCCATTATGATATTCACGTCGGACTTGAAATAGGAATCGTGCTTTCCGGGTCGAGCAAACGCTGGTTCGGATCGCATACGTTTCTCGCGGAGAAGGGGCAAGTCTGGTTCGCCGGGCTTTGGGAACCGCACGGATTTGAGGTCGTTAAGCCCCCAGCCCGACACATGGTTCTGGAGATCATCCCGGAGTTCATCGACTCTCCCGAGCCGTTTACTTCCTTCGATTGGCTCAAGCTCTTTAAGGTCTCGCCCGATCGCCGTCCGAACGGGGCAACGCCCGAGGATCGTGAATTTGCCTCCAACATGGCCAAGAAGTTTCTCAAGGTCATCCGCGGCGAACGTGACGCCAACTGGCTTATCCGAGCGAGGCTCGTGCTTCAGGAGTTCTTGCTGTATTTCACGGAACGCATCGGGGAACCCACCAAGACGACCAAGCGGATCGAACCATTCGGACAGCGGCAGAAGCTGTTGCCGGCGTTGATGCTCCTGGAGCAGCAGCGGTGTCAGAATGTCTCTATCGTACAAGCCGCCCGGGCTGCGCATATGGGAAGATCGTCTTTTTCACAGATGTTCCGGTCGGCGATCGGTGTATCCTTCGGCAAGTACTGTCAGCGCCGACGCCTTGCGGGAGCGATCTATGACCTGCGTTCAACGGACCTTAAGCTGGCCGCCATCGCTCAGCGATGGGGATTCTGCGACGCAGCCCATTTCGTTCGTCTCTTCAAGTCAGCCATGCACATGACCCCGAGCGAATATCGCCAGTACTGGCTCACGCCCGGACGCAGCAAGAGCATGCTTCGCGCCCTGCCCGTGCCGTCAATCGACGTCCCGATGTATCAGGAAGAAATCGGCAACGAAGAATAGTGACTCGCTTTCTTGTTGCTCGCCTCATCGAGCACTCCCTCGCACAAGGCGTTCTTACGCTGGACGCCGCATCAGCCCCGGAAAGAATTCGGGCTTTGCCCGAAGCGCTTTCGGAACAGCCGGCTGAAATACAAAGGATCGCGGAAACCCAGTTGGAACGAAATTTCCTTGATGGGTTTGTCGCTCCGTTCCAGCCACTCCCTCGCGACCTCCAATCGCCGCTGCAGAATGAACCGGTGAATCGGCTGACCCATCACCTTCCGAAAAACCGTATTCAGATAATTCGGCGTGCATCGGGCCATTTGCGCCAGGCTGTCGATTGATACGTCCTCACGGTAGTGGTGTTCCAGATATCCGCACACCTGATCCACCAGCGCCTTCTTGTGGTCGATCGCCGTGGAAGTAGGTTTATCCATGCGGCCAAGGGCCGCGATAAACAGCTCGATCCCCATCGCCTGAAAGTGCATTCTCGCCAACTGATCCCGGGCGAGTTCCGCGCTTGTGGTCAATTTCCACAACATCTCACGGTTCGTCGTCAAGCCGATCAGTCGTTCCGGCTGGCCCGAAAATCCGCCTTTATAACTGTACTGACTGATGAAAACGCTCATTCCTGCCGGGTTGAAGACGGTCCATAAGAGACGATAGGATTGGCGCACTCTGTAAAAGGTTTCGCTATGGATGGTTCCGGGCTGAACCAGATACGCCGTATTCTCGTCCAATTCTATCGCACTATTCGCCAGCTTGAGGCGGGCGCGTCCTTCCGTCAGTTGAACAAGTTCGGGATAGACGTGGCTGTGGGGCGGGTAGCCCTTCCCTTGATAGGGCATCTGGGCTTCGATGGGCCCGGACGAACCGGACGGATTGAGAATCGCCACTCGCCCGGCGCCGAAATTCGTCAACACCGTCATTAGTGCGTCGCGAAGGATCATGCTTGCCTCCGAATAGCTTTGTCCATATAGTTGTTGTTTATTCCATACAGTTACGCTCCCTGTGTCAACGGAAAAATGGTAGGGTAGGGACAAACAAAAGGAGAAATATATGAGCGATAAACTGGCAATCAACGGTGGAACCCCCGCCATCTCTCAGGCAACATTGAGCAGTGTTCCGGCTTGGCCTCCGGTATACCCGGAAGTCCCGGATCTATTGAAGGATATCTATAACTCGCGGAAATGGTCGTTTAACGAATCCTATGAACAGCGGTTCGCAAGCGAATTCGCGAGTTCCCATAGCGCCTCCTACGGCGTGTATATGGTCAACGGTACCGTTACCCTCGAAGCCGCCTTGGCGGTACTGGGAGTCGGGCCCGGAGATGAAGTGATCGTACCTGCCCTGACGTGGCCGGCGACGGCGATGGCGGCCGTGTATCGCGGAGCCTTGCCCGTATTCGTCGATATCGAGCCGGACACCCTTTGTCTCGACCCAAAGAAGGTCGAAGCTGCCATTACCAAAAAGACCAAGGCCATCATTCCCGTCCATCTCTACGGTTCCATGGCGGACATGGAGGCCATGATGGATATCTCCGGGAAGCACGGCATTCCCATCATTGAAGACTGTGCCCATGCCCACGGTGGAAAGTGGAACGGGCGGGGCGTCGGAAGCATCGGGCACATCGGCTCGTTCAGCATGCAGCAGAGCAAGACGCTGGCCAGCGGGGAAGGCGGGCTCGTGATCACCAACGACGCCGCCTTGGCAGAGCGAATGTTCCGCTTCAAACATATCGGATACGACCGTGCGTCTGGGCAGGGCAAGGCTGCGTCGCCGCCCGATGCCGATCTCGTCTGCCACAACTACCGGGGAACGGAGTTTGAGGCGGCCATCCTGCTGGAATCGCTCAAGCGGTTGCCCGAACAGACCAAGACGCGTTACGAAAATGCTCTGTATCTGGAAAAGAAGATCCAGCATATCGCGGGTGTCAAGCCGCAGGCGCGGGGACGGCTGGCGGACCCGCAGGGATACTACATATTCTTCTTCCTGTTTGATATGTCCAAATGGAATGGGATTTCCGTCTGGCGTCTGAATGAAATTCTCGGCGCGGAGGGTTTGGGGTTGATGGGGACCTATGGTCCGGTGTACAAACACATGCTGTGGAATATCTCGTCGTCCGGGTACCGCAAAGCGGATGAGTGCTCCGTATGTGAAGAAGCGTGTTCCAGCAGGGCTTTAGGGCTTTTCCATACTTGGCTCTTAGGCAGTAGAGAATTGATGGATGGTATCGCAAATGCCCTCTGCAAGGTATGGGAGCAGCGGGCAACGCTAAAGTAGAAGGAACGTCCGTAATGCTGAAAGTCGGATTTGGGAAGGTGGACATCACTCCCCGCGTGGGTGTGGAGCTTTGCGGATTTGGTCCGTTTCTGAATCGTCATTCGATTGGAATTCGCGATCGTCTCTGGGCCCGGGCCATGGCCTTGACCGATTCTCACAATACCCTCGTCGTGGTCAGTTGCGATCTGATCGGACTGACAGAGTCGAGGGTGGCGGCGATACGGGAAAAGGTTCGCCAAACGACCGGCTTGGGATCAGACTCGATCATGGTGCACTGTACGCATACGCACAGCGGGCCTGCAACAATCTCTCTCATCGGCTGGGGTGATCCTGACATTCCGTACCTGGAAATCCTGCCCTTGCGCGTGGCTGAGGCGTGCCGTTTGGCTGTGGAACGGATGGTACCGGCAACCCTGTCGCATGCCAACGTTCCCTGCGAAGGCATCGGCCTGAACCGCGAGTACGATATCGACGCCCCGCCTCTGGACGAGGTATTGCAGGATAATTGGCGGCCGGCGAAACCGGAACGAACCGATACCACCTGTCATGTCATCAAGGCGGTCGATTCTGACGGACGGCTGCTGGGATTCTGCAGCTACTTCGGATGCCACCCGGTCGTCTGTTGTCAACTTACGCGATACATCCACGGTGATTTCGCGGGCGTGGCGACCAACCTGCTCGAACGGGAGAATCCCGGATCGGTGGGCCTCTTCCTCCAGGGAGCTCAGGGCGATGTGAATTCCTGCGTGGTTCATAAGCCGGAAGCGGAATCCCTTCTTGCCCTCGATGTGATTGCCGGCCGATATGCCAATGCCGTCCGGCTGGGTCTGCGGAACGCTCGTGAACTTAACGCACCAGCCTTGCGAAAGGCGAGCCGTCAAGTGTCCTTCTCGCGGATCATGCTGTCCCGTGAGGAACTCCAACGACTCCTGACGGAAAAAGAGGCGATCGTTCATGCCGATAACGCTTCCGATTCCGACCATGGTGTCTGCATGGCCGCGGTTTACGTCGTCTCGCTTCGACGGTTGCTGAGTCAGATGGATGAAGGAGTAAATCTTGCCCCGCCCGCGGAAGTACAGGCTTTCAGAATCGGGGATATCGCTCTTCTCGGCAGTCCTTTTGAAATCTTCCAGGATATCAAAAATGATGTTGTTCGTGATGCGGGCTCACCCGTGCCGCTGGTAATGGGCCTGACCAATGGGTGCGAAGGCTACGCTCCTGACCGAGTTGTGGCCAAACGTGGAGGATATGCCGCCCAGATGGTTCCCGTCATGCTCGGACGTTTACCCTTTGCCAATATTCACGAAGAATTATCGCAAAAACTGATTGAACTGGATAAGGAATTGAATACATAAAGGAATTTTTCAGTGAAAAACTTGTTCGATTGCAATGGCCGGTTCGGAAACCCTTCCATGTCCGCCCCGGAGTTTCCCGCCGTAAAAGATGTTTTGAATTTTATGGATTACCTCGGAATTCAGCGGTCCCTGGTCTGGAACGTGGAATCCCGCGACAGTAACGCCCTGTGGTGCAACTGCCGGTTAATCGATCAGATCCGTCAGACTCCCGGCGCAAAGGATCGAATCATTCCTTCGTTTTATATCTCGCCGGGGATGATGTATGAGCGAGGCGGAATAGAAGGACTGACCCGGTTGCTGGCCGATACCAAAGTTGCCGCCCTTCGATTCCATCGAGGGTTATCCGGATATACGCTTGACCAGGTTCAACCAATTATCCGGGAAATAGTGCCGTTTAAGCCGGTTCTTTTCCTGAACCACGCAGAGGCGGAACCCTCGGATATTCTATCCTTTACTGAAAAGTACCCCCAAGTCCCCCTCGTCTTGATGGAATTTGCGTGGGGCCACTATACCAGAGTCTTTAATTTAATGAGGCAGCGCCCAAATATTCTCGCCGATATCTCCTGGTGTCACGTCTGGGGCTCTGTGGAAATGATGATTAAACACTTTGGGGTGGAGCGGCTCCTCTTCGGTACGGGCGGTAAGGTTCATAACGGGGCCAGTATCGCCGCCCTGGCCCAGGCCCAGATCACCGAATCGCAGCGGGAATTGATCGCCCACGGCAATCTTGAACGGCTGTTGGGATTACCGCCTGTTTCAAAATTGGAAAAAACGGCCGACGATACGAAAACATACTGGTCCAAGCTTATTCAAGGCCGGCCGTTGGGCGTGGACGTTATCGACGCCCATGTCCACCTGGGCCCCTCCGGCGGATATATCCTCGAAGAACAATCCTTTTCCGGGCAGATCGATCAGGCCCTGGCCAAAATGGAACAATTGGGCATCGCCAATATGATCGCCTCCAGTATGACCGCGTTAGCGAGCGATCCGGTGGAAGGTAATAACCAGCTGGAAGAACATCTGACGCCCCTCGGCGGTAAAATCCTCGGTTATGTCGCATTCAATCCCTATTACGATAAAGGCCTGATAAGCCGTCTTGATCAATGGTTTTCGGGAAACGTCTTCGTCGGCTTCAAACTGTTATGCGACTATTGGCGAGTGCCGGTAACGGATCCCCGATTTAACGCGGTCTGGGATTACGCCGACCGGCATTGCCTGCCGATCCTGATCCATACCTGGAACGGCGGATATAATTCGCCGGGAATGCTCAAGGATATCGTTAAAAAATACCCAAATGCGATTTTCCTCCTAGCCCACTCTGGCGGCGGCGACGACGGCCGCCGGGAAGCCGAAGACCTGGCCGTGCATAATCCAAATGTCTACCTGGAATGGTGCGGGAGCTTCTGTTCCTCCATCCCTTGGGAGGAAACCCTGTCGCGGGTTGGAAACAATCAAGTAGTCTTCGGTACCGATGCTGTGTACCACGATATTACATGGGAATTAGGGAGACTTCTTTCTGTAAAAGTTCATCAGGAGACGATCGCTCCCATCCTTGGCGCGAACATGCGAAAAATCCTGGCTCGACGACAATAGCGGTCCCGCCGATCACATCTCGCGAAAATTCACAAAAGATGAATATTACGCTCACCGTTTCTGCGTCCAAACGGATATAATCATAAGGTCCGTTTTACGAAAGGCGAGTATGGAAGGTTTGATCGTGATCGGTGTGTTGGTGGTTGGAAGTCTGGTTGCGGGTATTGCTCTGCAGCGTTCGATGAAAGTCTCCGGGGGGTGCGGATGCGGGTGTAAGGTCAACGGCGGCAAGAAGCATGCCCACACCGAAGGCACGCGCTCCGGCGAATGCTGCGAAAAGCACTAAATCACTTGGCGCCGCGAGCATAGACCGATTTCTGCCGTCGAAGCCGCTATGAGGTGGGCGTTCGGCAGTTCGGCCAATGCGCGAAGATACAAGAACCGTGGCAGAATCTTCAAGGGAGCGATTGTTGAATAAGTAAGGGGCATCGCTACAATGCTCTGATCCGTTTTATTTTTTGTCTGCAAATTATAAGGAGACTGACAATGGCGGATGGCAAGGCACGGATAGGGATTATTGGAGCGGGCGTGATCGCTCCGACACATATCAATGCGTTTCGGGAAAGTCCTGATCGCTGCGAGGTCGTGGCAATCTGCGATCTGAAGCAGGAGTTGGTGGACGACAAGGTCAAGAACTTCAACATCAAAGGCTACAGCGATTATCGAAAGATGATCGAAACCGAGAGACTCAACACCATCGTTATCTGCACTCCACCAGCCACCCACGAGAAGATCGCCCTTGACGTTCTCGCAACCGGCTGTGATATCCTGTGCGAAAAGCCCCTGGCCATGAGCATGGACCAGGGAAAACGCATTGCCGACGCTGTCGAAAAATCGGGACGCCTCTTCCAGGTTGCTTTCTGCCATCGGTTCGAGGAGGCTGTTCAGCGGGTAAAGAAATCCTTGGTCGCCGGTGAGTTCGGACCTATCACCTCGTATCGGAACATCTTCTGCAATTCTTCGGGATATCGGCCGACTCGGGGCGGAAACCTCATGGACAATGGCTCCCATGCCACGGATATCATGCGATTTCTGATCGGGGATCCGGTGGAGGTCCTTTCTGCCCAATTCCGACCGGAGAAGGTCGACGATCTGGACAAGGTGGTCGATTTCTCCGCTCTGCTCCGCGGACCGAAAGGCGAAATGGTCTTTCTGGAAGCCGGCGGACGACATGCGGGCGGACGCGCCATCTTCGATATCTGCGGCGAGAAGACCTCCGTCATCTATGATTACTATCAGCCGATCATCAAATGGAACGCTGACGGGAAGTGGCAGGACATCAGCATTCAAGGCATTCAAGGCATTCCTGGACGTTTCATCCGGCAGGCCCAGCATTTCCTCGATTGCCGCGAAGGCAAAGCCAAATGCCTGGTCGATGTTCATGAAGGAATTAAAACTCTTGAATTGCTGACCAGAATCGCCAAAGCCGCTGGTTTTGCAGGAATGTAGATCCGGACGAATATTGAGACTGCAAATGTAAGGCAAACTGTATCGTACAATACAGCTTGCCTTTTCATGTTTCGTTCAGTTATGCGATTTCGCGCTTGCGAGAGATCACTCTTTATCGCCCGCCGCGAAATCCGCCACCACTACCACCACGCCCACCGCGGAAACCACCACCGCCGCCGCCGCCACGGGGTTTGTTCTCGCGGGGCTGAGCCTTGTTCACCGTCATTGCTCTGCCGTTGAAGTCCTTCCCGTTCAATGCATCGATAGCCGCCTGAGCCTGGGCGTCATCGGCCATCTCCACAAATCCGAAGCCCCGGGATCTGCCCGTGGCCCGATCAATAATGATCGAGGCGCTCTGAACCGAACCATACTGGCCGAAGAGCTCCTGCAACTGTTCTTCTGATGTGTCAAACGGCAGGTTACCAACATAGATATTCATGATTTGGACTCCGAAAAGTGAAAAAGAACCAAATTGACAACCGTCGGATCAAGGTTCCAAACCTTCGTCGTCCCCGTGATGTGACCGAACAGGCGGATACCTGTTTTTTCCGACAAGGATCGTATTATACAGATACTTTATCGATGGTGCAAATAGAAAAAAGCCCTGTCATTCCCCCCGTGGGCATCCTCCTGCTCGTATCTCCCTTCTTACAGGTCCTGCAGCATCATTCGGGAGTGTCGGTTGCGTAACCCCTTGGCAGGGCATACCCTAGAGAATGTTTTGCTTTTCAGCCTGACGATAGTAGAATCTAGGAGGACAAGGGTCCTCAGGGGTCTTAACGAAGGAGGTGGATTATGTGCCAGGAATGTGGATGCACACCGTGCGAGGTATGTGGGGCGGAAATTGAAGATGGAGTCTGTACAGGATGCAACCGTCCCGCGAGCGAATGCATCTGCGAAACGGAAGATGAATCGCTGTTGTAATTTGAAGCATAATCGGACAACGATTTAGGGAAGACAGGCCGACCCCTGATCCCGAAATATGGAGCTGGGGGCGGCCTTTTCTAGAAATGGGGGAAGCAAATGACATCGCAACACAACCAGAAAATGGTACGCGAAATTCGTGAGTTTGTCAGGCGAGATTTTCATCCCAGGTTTGGCGAGTTGAAGGATCAGTTTGCCTCCCACCCGGCCTGGAAACAGTTGCGCGAACTGGGAACGGAATTATGGTTCGATACCGGCGATATCGATGCCGCGGAGCGTATGTGGAACCGCGAAATCACCGCACTGACCACCAACAACACGCTTCTCAACAAGGAAGTGCAGACGGGCGTCTACGATGATCTGATTCTGCAGGCAGACGATCTGCTTTCCTCCTTCACGGACCTCGACGACCGGCAGCGACGCCTGGAGATGGCCTTCATCCTCAATGCGCATCACGGACTCAGACTCGTCGAGCGATTTGATGCCTTTGTCTCCGTTGAGGAACATACGGATTTGGCGTCTGATCTCGACGAAGCAGTCTACTACGCCATGCGCTATCACGATGTTTGTCCAGAACGTTTCATCGTCAAGATTCCATTCACGCCCGCCGGAATTCTCGCTACGCGAAAGGTGGTCCGGCAGGGGATCACCGTCAACCACACCCTCGGTTTCTCGGCCCGTCAGAACTACGTCGTCGCCAGGTTGGCGAAACCCGCCTTCGTGAATGTGTTTCTCGGCCGGTTGAACAGCTTCATCGCCGATAACGGCCTGGGAAGCGGCGATTACGTCGGCGAGAAGGCGACTCTGGCTTCTCAGCAGATGATCCGAATGCTTCACGAAAAATACGGGATCAGTACTCGCCAAATTGCCGCCAGTCTGCGGGCGGGAACCCAGATTCGCGATCTGGCGGGGGTTGATGTTATGACCATGCCTCTTAAGGCTGCCAGGGAGTTCCTGGAACTCAAGCTGGCAGTCGCCG
The DNA here is from genome assembly GCA_964563935.1 of uncultured Phycisphaerae bacterium. Taxonomy (GTDB): domain Bacteria; phylum Planctomycetota; class Phycisphaerae; order JAAYCJ01; family JAAYCJ01; genus JBAZZQ01. The sequence continues at coordinate 10,834 of CAZLZE010000082.1, forward strand.
ATATTGTCGACAAGACTTACCAGCAGTATGCGCCCGGACTCAGTTCCGACGTCAATGTGGACGAGATCCGTCTCGGAACTCTTTGGAATGTGCAAGACAGGCTCGTCAGTTGCGTAGACGCCCTGGAGCAAGAGGATATTGACTCGTTCACACCGGACGACCTCGTGAACTTTTTCACTGACCATCACTGTGGTGACATTCTCGTCAAGTGGCAGGACGAAGAGATGACATTAAGTACCAGGGAGGGAAAGATCCCCGAGCTTCGGAACTGGAAGAATGACCTTACCTGTGGCCGTATCGGACTCGATAGTCTGATGAACTTGGCCGGCCTCAACAGCTTCATCACGGATCAGATGGCCATGGACGCTCGCGTCCTGGATGTTCTGGCCAGGAAGCAGTCGGTATAGAACGCTTCCGATCGCAGTGCCGGGCGCAAAGTGAAGGTTCACTTGCCCTTCGCTATCCCGCAATACTCGCAGTACCGGTCGAACAGGCCTTTGGCTTGGGGGTAGCAGGAATTCGGGCTCAGGAAATGTGAGAACTCAAAAGTGATCGCCTTCTGAATTCCGGCTTGTTGGGCAGCTTCAAGCTTCAGCCGCAGCTTCTCCCACTTGATTGGCAGGAACTTGATTGGCATGTCGCGGTCGAAGGTCTCAGAGTTGGTCCAGCAGGCAAGCCCGTGCTTGTCAGCCAGGGCTTTGTTGATCTTGAGGAAGTCCACCAGCTCGGCGAAGTCCACGTGCCCATCCTGGAACGCGACGATATCCACCGCGCCCCGGATCCCGCCCATGATCTCGTCCCATTCCTTCTCGTGCTGCTGCGGCGTTATCCCTTGTGCTTTGGATGTATCGCTGGAATACGCCCAGACGGCCTTGACGCCTTCGATGAATGGCGAGATCAGCACGGGCAGATTGGCAATCTCTTTGCAGAACCGGCCCATGGACGCGTAAATGTCTACAATCCCAAGAACGTTCTTGCTGACTTCCTGCGTCAGGTACCAGCCTTTGAACGCCGGCGACTTGCCATACATCTTCCAGGCTTCTTCCACCACACGTTTATTCAGATCAACTTCCTTCTGGTGCTCGCCGCGATGCCAATATTCCCCGGAATCATACGTGCCAAAGAAGAACGACATACCGTATTTCTCGGACAAATCCAGGAACAGGCGCACCAGATCCACCGGTGGGGCGAACCCGTTCTGGTGTTTCTGCAGGACTTGAGATGGAAAAGTCATCCATCGCTTGTGTCCCGAGCGGATCAGGATGACCATCTCGATTCCCGCTGTCTTCATAGCGGCGAAGTCGCGGTCCCATTCCGTCGGTCCCCAGTTCTGTGCGGGAATATCGTGGCTGATTTCGTCAAGAAACGTGCCCGTGATTCTGCAAACCATGCAAATACCCTTTGTTCGCCAAATGCCCTAGTCAAAAAGCGGGTTGATAACCAAACCCGTCGCCAGCTTCGGATAGAAGAACGTGCTCTTCTGCGGCATGAGCTGCCCGGCGAGACTGATTTGCTTTACCGCATCGATCGGCGTCGGAGGAACGATCGCGCTCAGGACGGATTTCTGATGCTTCATGAACTCCAGCACCTCCTCCGCGAGATGGAAGTATTCGATCGCGGGCTTTTCGGTCTTCAGGTACTTTGGATAGACAACGCGATCGAGAATATACGTATGCAGGATGGCCACAGGCAGCTTTCGCCAGGCTGCGACATATTTGTCAGCCAGATCGTCCAGCAGATGGTCTATGTCCTTCGGGCGGGCGATAAGCATGCGATCATCGCCGCTATAGAGGAACCCAAAGTCCGGCTCGCGAATTTCCGCGTTCCGCGTGCCCCAGCGAATATCGAATTTGTCCGACAGCAGCTTGGCCAGATCGTCGAGCGTCAGATTGTCCATGTTCAGGATGCACCGGTGCGTCGGCAGGATCACCAGGCCGGGTTCGGACATGGAGACAAACATGCAATTGACGTAGTTGGCCGGGTGACTCGGCGTGAGCTTGCCCTGCTTGGCCAGGAAGTCGCGGTACATCAGCGACGTGCTGTAACGATGATGCCCGTCGGCAATGAAGATCTTGCGATCAGCCATTCGAGAGGCGACCCAATTGATGATGCTTCGATCCGTCAGGACCCACACCTCATTGGCGACGTCCTCGATCGTGCCTCGGTAAGTGGCTTCGGCGGGAAGCTTGCTGTACAGCGTCTCGATGATCTCGTTGTTGGCATCGTCAAACAGACAGAACACCTGCGACATGTTGCACTTGGTGAACTTGGTCAGGAGCATGCGGTCCTCTTTCGGCCCGCCATACGTCTGTTCGTGGGGAAAAACACTGCCCTTACCAAACTCTTCGAGCCTCAGGCGGGCGATAAACCCTCGCCGCGTGTACTGGCGGTTCTGATGGATGAATCGCTGCTGGTAGACGTAGATGGCAGGCTCGCGGTCGCGGAGAAGAACGCCGTCCTTGATCCAGTGGAAGAGCTGCAGCCCGGCCCGGTCATAGACCTCCTCCGGACCTGCGTTCTTCGGCGGAGTGTGGGGCATATCGATGGCGATGACGTTGTAGGGCGATTTGGCCAGCAGCTTCGACTTCGCCTCTTCGCTTACCACTACGTCATAGGGCGGCGCAATGCGATTGGAAACATCATTTCCGTCCGCCAGGGAGTACCTCAATCCGCAAAACCCGTCAATCACTGCCATAATATCCTTCCTTTATCTTCAGAAACAGGACGACATGGCCCCGTCTCGCACGAGGCCATGCCACCCGAATTGCCCACTGCAATCTGCCTGATGCCTGTCTGGTTACTGCCTTCCGTTACGTTCCTTCGCCGCTCTCCGCCAGGTATTTGACCTGTTCCGGCGTGAGCTTGTCGATCTTCAGGCCCATCGACTTGAGCTTCAGATCCGCCACCGTCGCGTCGATCTTCTCCGGAACGGCGTGCACCCTGACCGCCAGTTTGCCGCGATTCTTCACCGCGTATTCCGTCGCCAGAGCCTGAACGGCAAAACTCATATCCATTACGCTCGCGGGATGGCCTTCGGCGGCGGCCAGATTGATCAACCGGCCCTGACCGAGGACGCGAACGCGCCGGCCGTTCTTCATGATATACTCGTCCACAAACGGGCGAACGTTCTTCACGCCCTTGGAAATTTTCTTAATCCCCGGAATATCGATTTCGACATCGAAGTGACCCGAGTTGCAGATCATCGCACCGTCCTTCATCTTCGCTGCGTGTTCCGGACGAATCACATGCTTGTTGCCCGTCACCGTCACGAAGACGTCGCCGTACGTCGCCGCCTCAGCCATTGGCGCTACGATAAACCCGTCCATCGTTGCTTCCAGGGCTTTCAGCGGATCGATTTCCGTGACCGTCACGATGGCGCCCATGCCCCGCGCACGACTCGCCACGCCCCGGCCGCACCAGCCGTAGCCAGCCACCACCACGTGCCGGCCCGCCAACAACACGTCGCTGGCGCGAATGATGCCGTCCAGCGTGCTCTGGCCCGTACCGTAGCGGTTATCGAACATGTGCTTGCAGTTCGCGTCGTTCACCGCGATCACCGGGAACTTCAGCAGGTTGTTGGCTTCCATGGCCCGCAGACGAATCACGCCCGTGGTCGTCTCTTCCATTGACGCGATGATGTTTTCGCCCAGCTTCGGACGCTTGTTGATAATTTCATTGACCAGGTCGGCCCCGTCGTCCATGGTGATATTCGGTTCATGATCGAGGGCGGCCGTGATGTGCTTGTAGTAGGTGTCGCGATCTTCCCACTTGATCGAGAAGGTCGGAGTGTCGAAGTACTTGACCAGGGCGGCGGCGACGTCGTCCTGAGTCGACAGCGGATTGGACGCACAGAGCACGAGGTCCGCTCCGCCCGCCTTCAGCGTTCGGGCGAGATTCGCCGTCTCTGCCGTCACATGCAGGCACGCACTCATTCGCAGACCCTTCAGCGGCTTTTCCTTCGCGAATCGTTCGCGGATCAGCTGCAGAACGGGCATGTCCCGGTCTGCCCAGAGAATGCGTTTCTGACCGAGGTCGGCCAGCGACATATCCTTGACGTCGTACTTAATCTTTTTCGCCATCCGTGTTCTCCTCTAAAACATAAGATTGTGATTCGTGTGACTAATGTAGTCGGTGGGCGGGGACAAATTCAACCGTAATTCCCCATTTCGCCAGTTATTTCTGCGCACCTTTGGCCAGCCGGATAAACTCCCGCACCTTCTGCATATCCTTCTTCCCCGGCTCCGATTCCACCCCGCTTGAGACGTCCACACCGTCAGGTTGTAGAACCCTGATCCCTTCGGACACATTCTCGACAGTCAACCCGCCGGCAAGAAATATGCGGGGAAGCTCATTCCGAAGGGCGCTAAGGGCTTGCGCCGTCTGTTGCCAATCAAAGGCTATTCCTGTTCCTCCACCACCGGGTGCATCGAGCAAAAACGCGAGGATGCTGTCCTTCTTCACAATGGCCCGGTAGTACTCTCGCATGGCCGAGACGGATTCCGACCCCGTCACGCTGAACGCCTTGATGATGCGGCAGTGGGGGAGTCGGATCAAAAGATCATTCACATACTCCGGTGTTTCATCCCCGTGCAACTGAACAACCTGCAGCCCGACCCGCGAAACCAGCTCAGCCACATGGTCGCTTGGGTGATTCTGAAACAGTCCCACCGCCTCGGCTCGACCGGAAAGAGCGACCAGGACCACCTGGGCCCGATCGACAGGCAGGAATCGTTTGGAACGCTCGACGAAAATCAATCCGACAAGATCGGCCCCGGCCTCTTCCGCCATCCGCGCATCGTCCGAATTCGTTATCCCGCAAATCTTGACCTGCATAATCAGCATCTGCTCCATCTGTCGACCAAACTATATACGGGTCGGCAATAGGGGTCAATTCATTTCCCGAGACCACGCCTTGCGTCCGGATATTCCCACGTACGCTCAATCTTGGAAAATGAACGCGAGAGGAAAGACGACCAGGTTGTGGAGGCTGTGCAGGACAGCAGTGATCCATATCGCGGTCCATCGTGATCGTTCGCGCCCTTCCAGGTACGCGTGGCTGAAGAATATTCCGCCCACCATACCAGCGGCGATACCCGTTCCCACGCCTCCGATGAAGTGCAGGGCGGCAAAGGGAACGGACCCCGCAAGAAACTGGACCAGACGCGATTGCTTCAGGGCCCGCACAATTCCGATCGGCAGGCTTTGCGTCAAAAGTGTTTCCAGCACCGGCGCGACAAGAACCATCAAGACAAACGCTTCGACCGGCCGTCGAAAGATCTCGCTGTGGTCGGTCAAGGCAAGGTCAGAAGCGAACAGTCCGATGAATACAGCTATGGCGGACTTCAAAATGAATTGCTGCGCAAGAAGACGAAGAATGAACTGTCGCGCCCCGCTACAGCGGTCAAGCCGAACCGGTTTCAATATCCACATCAATGAACCTCCCGCTTATTGCCTGCCACTATATAGTGCTGCAAAACCTCGGTCAAAAGATTTTCCCCGGCATCTGCATATACGCGAATCCATCAGCCCAAAACGATGACGCTTTTCTCTTGACTCACCTGTCCTCCCGGTCAAAATGATACTCCGTTATTTGCAGAGGATGACCCGATGACCGGACGTGAGCGATTTCTGGCGGCGATGAATCGAGGCAAGGCGGACCGGCTGCCCTGTGCAGTCCATTCGTGGATGGAGCGGTATCTCCGCGTCTATTTGGGCGGAATCTCCGGCCATGAGGCTTTTCGACGCTTCGGAATGGATCCCATCGAATATGCCGGCCCCATCCTCAAATACTCCGAGACGGATCAGGCCAATTGGCAGGTGACAACTGTTGATCTGGGCGCCAACGCCGACGGCATCTGTTCCTGGCGAGAGGAGATCACCACGCCGGGGGGAATGCTTTCACGTACGCTATCACGAAACGATTACACGCAATGGGAAACCGAGCACCTGATCAAGAGTGAACGCGATTTCGAGTTGTTTGAACGATACCATCCCATCCCTGTCGATTCGGACTCCTCGCCGATGCACCAGGCGCGGGCAAAGGTGGGTGACGACGGCATCGTTCGCAGTTGGGCGCTCGGCTATGGCCAGGGTTCCCCTTGGCAGGACCTGTGCATTCTGATGGGTACGGAACCCGCCATCATGGCCGCCATGGACAAACCCGATTGGGTCCACCATGCGCTGAAGGTAATTCTCGACCGGCGGCTGAAGATCATGTCCTTCATGAAGGGCGGTCCGCTGGACCTGATCGAAACCGGCGGCGGAGCCGGTTCCAGCACCGTCATCAGTCCCTCAATGTTTCGCGAGTTCTGCCTGCCTTACGACACCATTCAGAACAAGGCACTGCATGATCTGGGCTTCAAAATTGTCTACCACCTTTGCGGCGGGGTCATGCCCATGCTGGACCTCGTGGCCCAGACTGGCGCCGACGGACTCGAGACCATGACGCCGCCCGGCATGGGGGGCGACTGCGACCTCGCCGAGGCCCATCGCCGAATCGGACATAAGCTCTTTTTCGTCGGCGGATTCGATCAGCGGGCGGGGTTTGAATGTGGTACGCCGGAGTCGGTTCGTCAACAGGTTCGCACGCTCTTCGCCGCTTGCCCGAATGGCGGATACATCTGCTCCCCCAGCGACCACTTCTTTGACGGCGCCCCGCAAAACGTCCAGGCCTTCGCCGATGCCTGCAAGGAGTGCAAGTATTGACAAGACGGAGAACCGCGAGATCCCTTGACTTAGGCCGCGGTCTTCTGTTCACATTACGCGTCTTAATCCCTACTTGAATTGTCTTAGGAGTTTGCCATGGACTACGATGAACTCAAGAAGATCGAAGATGAAACTGCTCAGGGCAAGACCGCGAAGGGCGAATCCACGCCCGCCGGACGAATGACCCTCCGCGACCGCTTCCGCCGTACGATGTTCTTCCAGAAAGTGGATCGTATCCCGAATTTCGAGTTCGGGTACTGGCAGGAAACGCTTCCAAATTGGCACGAGCAGGGCTTGCCGAAAGAAATCGACGACGAGGGCAAAGCCTACGAGTATTTCGGAATCGAAGGCTGGCATACGATCGGCGGAAACCTGGGACTGCTGCCGGATTTCAAACGCGAGACGATTCGCGAGGACGACGAGCATCTGGTCTATCGGGAATGCGACGGAACGATCTGCGAAATTAATAAGAAGGGATACAAATCCATCCCGCACTACCTGGAGTTCCCCGTCAAGGACCGCGCGACGTGGAAGGAGTTCAAAAGGCGCCTCGATCCCAACGATCCGGCACGCGTCCCGGCGAATCTGAAGGAAATGGCCGAGCAGTACCTAAACCGCGACTTCCCGCTCGGCATCTGGTTCGGATCGATGGCGGGTGTGCCCCGCAACTGGATCGGTTTTGAGAATATCGCCATGATGTGTTACGACGATCCGGACCTCTTGGAGGAGATCGTCGAGACCCTCTGTCAGATTTCGTGCAACGTGCTTTCCAGGATGCTTCCGGAGATCGAATTCGACTTCGGCTGCGGATGGGAAGACATCTGCTTCAACTCCGGACCGATCATCTCGCCGTCCATCTACGAAAGAATCATCCTCCCCCGGTACAAACGGATCACCGACCTTTTGCACAAACACGGCGTGTTCGTGAACTGGACGGACTGCGACGGAAATCTCATGCCCATCCTGGACATCTTCCTCAAAGGCGGCATCAACTGCATGTTCCCCATCGAGGTCCGCGGCGGATCGGACCCCGTGGCGATGCGGGCGATCTACGGCGACAGACTCCTCCTCCAGGGCGGCGTCTGCAAAATGGCCCTCTTGAGCGGCCCCAAGGCCATCGAAGCCGAGCTGAAGCGCCTGGAGCCCGAAGTCAGACGCGGCGGGTTCATTCCCCACGTCGACCATCGCGTCCCGGCCGACGTCACGCTTGAAAACTACAAATTCTATCTCAAGCTGAAGCGACAGATGTTCAACGCGGGCTACAAGGAACCGCAATACAAAGAATAACCTGCCGCAGATCCCGAATTTGTCCGTCGTCGCCAGTCAGGTTCCGCGCATCGAGAAGAATTTGGCTGGCTTGCGATTGTGCCTTGCCTGGCGTTTGAGGCAGTGCTAGAATACTAAGCAGCAGCATTATCTATCGCGTTGCGGGGTTGTTCGAAGACGGGTGGTTGGTACCTGAAGCGATCGTGGTTAGGGACAATGTCTCAACGACGAAAGACGGGATCAATGACGAAGGAAAAGACTGATTTCCTGGTAGACGGTGAATATTCGATTCTGGATCTGGTGAATCTGGAACGATTGCGGAACATCTTTGAACAGTTCACGCGATCGACGGGGCTTACCCTTGAATTATTGGATCACCCCGGTCTCAATATACTCATTGGAGTGGGGGTGAAAAGGATATGTAGTGAATACCATCGGGGAACCCCCGCCTCGGTAGAAATCTGCATAAAGAGTTATAGGCACCTTGCCGACCAATTGGAGTCGCTGGGGAGCGTTGTTGTCGAAGAATGCGGAAACGGTCTCATGGGCTGCGCGACCCCCATTATTGTCAAGGGAAAGCATATCGCCACACTGATCACCGGCCAGTTTCTCATGAAGCCCCCCGATGTCGAACGGTTCAGGCGGCAGGCGAAGGCGTACGGGTACGACGAGCCGGGTTACATGTCCGCCCTGAAAGACGTTCCTGTGCTGTCGGAAGAGAGAGTTCAGAGCCTTGCCGTCTCTCTGCGAGAGAGTGCCGCAGTTATCTCAGAGATGGGGTTGGCGAATCTGGAGATGAAGGACGAGGCAGCAAGGTTGGCGAACGAAGTGGCTGAGCGAAAGAGGGTCGAGGAAATGCTCCGCCAGAGCGAGCGAAACTACCGGGAGATATTCAATGCAGCCAGTGACGCCATTTTCGTTCACGATGCGGACACCGGGGCCATTCTCGACGTAAATGACGCCGTGCTGCGCGTATACGGATTCACCCGCGAAGAGGCCCTGCGGCTGAGCCCGGACAACAGCAGTCTGGGCAAGAGTCCCTATTCGGCAGCCGAGGTTCGGCAGTGGGTGCAAAAGGCGATTCATGAAGGTCCTCAAGTCTTTGAGTGGCTTGCCCGGAAGAAAAGCGGTGAACTGTTCTGGGTCGAGGTGTCCCTCCGAAGTGCCGATATCAGCGGACATCGACGTATCCTCGCCGTCGTCCGCGACATCACCGACCGCAAGCAGGCGGAAGAAGCTCTCTGCGAGTCTGAAGCGAAATACCGGAGCCTGGTGGAAAACTCCCTCGAGGGGATCGGAATTAGCCGGGGTGATCAGATCGTCTATGCCAATCGCGCTCTACTCTCGCTCTTCGGGTACGAGACCCAGGAGGAGTTTATCTCCCAACCGCAACTGGAGCACGTCGCTCCCGAATCGCGGGAACTGGTCCGCAAGATGATGGATAGACCGGTTGGAGGCGATGCGAGTCAGGCCATGTTCGAATGCAAGATCATTCGAAAGGACGGAGCCATACGGGACGTCGAGGTTTCCGTTACTGGGATTAGCATAAAGGGTCAGCAATACAGTCAAAGCACGTTCCGCGACATCACTGAACGCAAGCGGGCGGAGAATGTGCTCCGGGCGTCCACCGAGGTGATACGCGCGATTCCCTCCGGCCTGATCATCTATCAGTTTGAGCCCCCGGACAAATTGTTCCTAATCGATGCCAATCCTGCTGCACTGAAATACACCGGTCTGAAATTGGAGGAGTGTGTTGGAAAGGAATTCCATGACCTCTGGCCTGAAGGTGTAGAGGATGGGATACTCAACCATTACCTGGATGTTATCCGTACTTCCCAACCCTTCGCCCATGAACTGATCTTTTCTCCGGGTCAGCGGCTGAAGGGCGCATATTATGTCGTTGCGTTCAAAATGCCGGAAGACAGACTTGGTGTGGCGTTTGAGGACATCACCGAACGCAAACGGGCCCAGGAGGAATTATTCAGCTCCCGCCAAATGCTCGAACTGGTTCTCGATAATGTTCCGCAACGCATCTTCTGGAAAGATCGCAACTCGGTCTTTCTAGGCTGCAACAAAGCCTTTGCAGTGGGAAATGGCTATACCGAGCCCAGGGAGTTGGTCGGAAAGACCGATTACGACCTTGTTCCGGCGCCGCAGGCGGAATATTATCGCGATGCCGACCGTCGAACGATGGAAACCGACTGTCCCATATTGAACAAAGAAGTGTGCCATACCTCCAAGGATGGCAGTCAGGCATGGTATACGAGCAGCATTATCCCTTTGCATGACAAGGACGGCAGGGTAATCGGTGTATTGGGAACATACGAGGACATTACCGATCGCAAGCGGTCGGAAGAGGCCATTCAGGCGGAAAGGGCCTTTGCCAACATCATCATGGACAGCATTCCGGGGACATTTTTTGTCGTAGACCGGCAAGGGCGACTCATCCGCTGGAACAGAATGCTGGAGGAGTTGATGGAGGTCTCGTCCGATCAACTGTCCAACATGATGGGTCTTGAGACCATTTATGAAGGGGACCGCGATTTGATGGCCAGGAAGATGGTCGAGACTTTCGAGAATGGGTATGGGGAGGCGGAAGCCCGAGCCGCAACCAAGGATAGGCCATACATGTTCTTCTCGGGTCGTCGCATTGAGATAAACGGCGAGCAGTTCGTTGTCGGAACGGGTCTTGATATTACCGGCCGCAAACGGGCGGAGGAAGCTTTGCGCGACAGTGAGCATCGCTTCCGAAGCATGATGGAGCAATCTCCGTTCAGCATCTCGGTATATTCACCCGATGGCCGATATATAGAGTCAAACGAGGCGTTTAAACAATTGTGGGGAGTGAACGACGAGGTCTTAGCGGAGTACAACATATTGAAGGACACGCAAATCGAATCCCTCGGCTTTATGCCCGTTGTTCAACGGGCCTTTGCGGGCGAACAGGTGAACACGCCCACCGTGGAGTATGACGCCAGGGTCACGACTGGAATGGGCTATCGAAAAATCGTGCAGGGAAATTTCTATCCCCTCCGGGATTCCGACGGCACTATCCGCAATATCGTCCTGGTTCATCAGAATATTACCGAACGCAAACAGGCGGAAGAAGGTCTCCGACGAAGGTCGGAGGAACTCAAGATTCTGAACACCCTCATGGAAAGAATCAACGCCACCCTCTCCCTGGATGAGGTTATTTCCATCGCCACAGATACCGTTGCCAACATGGTCCAGAGCGACGTGGCCCTGTTCTTCACACGTGAGGGTGAACAGTTGATTCCTCGCCGGACGGCGTTTCGCGATCCCGAGGCTCCGCGGGAGGAGATACCCACGCACCATGTGGGCCGGTGCCTCTGCGGGTTGGCTGTCGCGTCGGCAAAGCCGGTGTATTCGGATGATATTCATACCGACGCCAGATGTACAATGGACGAGTGTCGACAGATGGGGTTCAAATCCTTTGCGGCCCTTCCTCTTCACTCGGGGCAGGAGATCATGGGAATCCTGGGCCTGGGATGGCATAGTCAGCGAAACTTGTATGAGTATTCGGCCTTCCTGGAGACCATCGCAGGCCAAGTGGCAGCCGCGTGCCGAAATGCGATGCTGCACAAACAGGTGCAGGAGCATGCCGCGGAACTGGAGCGTCGCGTGAAGGAACGAACGTCGCAACTGGAGGCGGCGAACAAGGAACTCGAGGCCTTCAGCTACTCCGTCTCGCATGACCTGCGGGCCCCGCTCCGGGCCATCGACGGGTTCAGCCACGTCCTGCTTGAGGACTACAGCCAGCGACTGGATGCTGAGGGGCAGGACTACCTGTCCAGGGTACGACAGAACTGCCAGCGGATGGCTCAGTTGATCGACGATATGCTGGACTTGTCGCGAGTCACCCGAAGCGAGATCATCCGTCGAAACGTAGATCTGGCGGTCCTGGCGAAAGAGGTCGTGTCTGTACTGCAGGCGGCGGACCCGGACCGGCAAGTCGAGTGGATGCTTCCGACCCAGATGCAAGTCGAAGCCGATGAGAACCTGATGCGGATCGTCCTGGAGAACCTCCTCGGCAACGCCTGGAAATTTACCCGCCGCCAACCGCAGCCCCGGATCGAGCTGGGGGAACAGCGGGAGGGGGCCCGACGGGTGTTTTTCGTCCGAGACAACGGGGCCGGGTTTGACATGACGTATGTCGGCAAGTTGTTTAAGGCATTCCAGCGACTGCACTCCGCTGGGGAATTCGAGGGGACCGGCATCGGTCTGGCCATCGTCCAGCGAATCATCCATCGCCATGGCGGACGTATCTGGGCTGAAGGGCGGGTGGGCCAGGGGGCTACCTTCTTCTTCACCCTTCCCTGAAATTGGTCTGTCCGACCCGGAGTTACAACCCGGAC
>CAZLZE010000083.1:0-22993 GCA_964563935.1 uncultured Phycisphaerae bacterium
TCCCCCCTTCCCAACCCGGACGGAGGAACTCCCCCATAGGACCTTCAAAGGGCTTGGCTCCGAGGTCCAAAATGGTAGCAGGCATGGCCTCGTTATTCACAAGGCCATGCCTGCGCCGAAACACCACACTCATTATTCAGAATGCGGTTCTTCCAGAATAACTGCGATCAGATAGTTCTCATCGTTGCCTCAAGGAGAAGCATAAGTGTGATCGGACTAGTTCCGCCTTCTCAAGCTGCGGGTTAACGTACCGATCAGGCCGAATCCCAGCAGTGCTATGCAGGTCGGTTCCGGAACGTTGGTCGCGCTGACGTCGTCGATAAGCACCCAGCCGCTGGATATGAACTCAAGGGTATGCGATCCGGCACTCAAGGAGATCGCATCGCTGGTGTAAGTGGTCGCGGGAATATCTGCATATCCGATATTGGCGGGAGAAATCTCTGCCACGCCGCCGAAGGTCAGGGCAACACCGTCGAGTTTCGCCGTTAGCGTTGAACTGCCTGCCACTCCCTTCGCGTCAAAAACGAACTGGTAACCACCGTCGCCGAATCCGGCGATGGTCTGACTCATTGTCCCGCCGCCGTAAAGGGCCACAACCTGACCGCTATTGGCATATCCCCATGCCACGGCCGAGGAAGCATCAAGTATACCCGCTTCCGCCGCAGTCCCGGAAGGTTCCGTAAAGGTCCAGCCGGGAACAGACGGGAGCCTGGAATAGCCGTTCACAACACTGTCCTCAAAATCGCCGTTCACCACCGTAATCGATCCAATCGCGGAAAGATTGAGTGTGGCCACCAGGGTCAAAGACAACACGCACAGGGCAAGGATTCCAGACTTTCTCATAAACCACTCCTTTTGTTCGGGCTCGGATACGTTATGTATCTCCTTCATGGGCTCAGTGTTTCGACGCTGACCCATCGGTATCAGAAAGAGACCGGCGTACCGGTCATGACCGCGTTTACCCAAAAACGAATCGACCGGATCAAGGAACTTCTTAAAAGAGGGTTTCCCGTAAAGCTCATCGCCCGCCAGATGTCCTTTTCCGAGAGTTGCGCCCTCAGTATCTTCTTTAAGCGACATTCAGGCTTATCCCCACGCGAATTCCTCAGGAAATCAGAAGGACACTATATCTAATCCGTTCCCTCCCTTCCCAGCCCGGACCAGGGAACTCCTCCATACGACCTTGACAAACCCAAACCGGGACCCAAGCCCAGGCAACCGCAGGGAATCGAGTACGGCATCCACAAGAATGAGCGAAGGTCCGTTTTTCAGATTTTTTTATGTTAAAGGCATATCCTGTCGATATATAACAGTGGATAAATATTCCTCGAAACTTTTGGAGGTCGCTATGCGAAAATCGTTCTTATTCCTGACGGTCCTGGCGGGATGCTTCGTGGGTGTTCCCGGCTGTGTCGGAGCAATCGGAGCTCTTCTGCCCGGTCTGGTCAGTGATCTGGCCTTTGGACTCCTTGGCACCGTCATTACATCTCTGATCACCGGTGCTTTGACGCCCGCTACGCAGCAGTAACCCCGGATCGTCCGAATTTCGAAAAAGAAAAACCGTTGGGAGTTGGTCCCAACGGTTTTTTCTATTACGCTAGCCTTTGATCTTACCGATCGTCGTCATTGTCGTCCGGTTCGGCTATATCCAGTTCAGTCGGAATCTTCGCCCCGTCGACGAACCCCAGCAGTTTTCTCGCCCGCACCGGGTGCTGGAGCTTCTTAAGCGCCTTCGCTTCCACCTGGCGGACGCGCTCGCGGGTCACCTTGAAGATCTTGCCCACTTCTTCCAGCGTGTAGGTGTAACCGTCGCCAATCCCGTACCGCAGCTTGATGATCTCACGCTCGCGATAGGTCAGCGTCTTGAGCGTCGCTTCGATCTTGTCCTTCAACATTTCCTGCGTGGCCGACACCACCGGCGATTCCGCCGTCTCGTCCTCGATAAAGTCGCCGAAGTAGCTGTCTTCGCTGTCGCCCACCGGACGATCCAGGCTGATCGGGTGGCGGGAAATCTTCATCACGCGGCGGGCTTCCGTCACCGGCATCCGCGCCTCTTTCGCGATTTCCTCGATGCTCGGCTCGCGGCCGTGCTCCTGGAGCAGCTTCTTGGCGATGTTCCGAAGCTTCGACATCGTCTCGATCATGTGCACCGGGATGCGAATCGTCCGGGCATGGTCCGCGATCGCTCGCGTGATCGCCTGCCGAATCCACCACGTCGCGTACGTGCTGAACTTGTATCCGCGGCGATATTCGTACTTGTCCACCGCTCGCATCAGACCCGTGTTTCCTTCCTGGATGATGTCCAGGAACGACAGGCCGCGGTTCCGATACTTCTTCGCGATCGACACCACCAGACGAAGGTTTCCGCCCGACAGTTTCTGCTTGGCCGCTTCGTATTCCTGGTAAACCCGCCGCACCTGCTCCACCCGCTGACGAAGCTCATCGGGATCCTCCAGCACCAACGACATCATTCCGTACAGCTCGTCACGCATCGCTTCGATATCTTCCGGAAGCAGATCCTTCTCGTGTTCCGCCTGATCGATCCGCCGCTGGAGCTCCACCATCTTCTGAGACAGATTCTCCAGCTTCTTCATGATCGGAACCACTTTACTCGTCCGAAGCGAAAGCTCTTCCAACAGGCTCACCGCTTTGCGACGACGCTGCGTGATCCGCTTGAGCAGTTCCTGCTTCTGGTTTTCAGAGATCTTGGACGCGTTCATCTGTTCCCAGTCACGGCTATTCGCTTCCAGGAGCAGACGGGCCGTCTTCAGATTTTCCGGCAGCCGCTTGTTGATCGAATCCTTGCCCAGCGTCTCCGTCGTCGACGTCTTCATCGTCCGGTCAAACGGCAGATCGCCGCTCTCCACCTGCTGCAGGATTTTGATCGCCTGCGAAATGCAGTAATCGTTCTCCAGAACCCGGCGGCGGAACGCCATGCGCGTCAACTCAATCTTCTTCGCCAGGCGGATCTCCTCATCCCGCGTGAGCAGCGGAATTTCCCCCATTTGGGTCAAGTACATGCGGACAGGGTCGTCGATGCGACGAGTCGAGGCTTCTGCCAATTCCTCTTCCAGGTTGAACTCTTCTTCGATTCCCTCTTCTTCCACCATCTCCATGCCTTCCGGCAACGGCTCATCCTGGCGTTCCATCTTCTCGCCCCGAGCCCGGTGACAGGCTTCTTCTTCGTCAACCAGATCGATCTGAATCTCGTCCAGGTGGATTAGAAGCGCATCCAGCTTCTCAGGACTGGCATCGATCAACGAATCGTTGATCTCTTCATACGTCAGGTACCCCCGGTCCTTACCCTTCGCGATCAAATCGTCCAGAACTCGGTCTTTGTGGGCCCCCTTAGCGCTCTCTGTTTTAGCCATTGTCTCATTCTCCTTAGTATTCAGTTGATGCCATGGACAGTCCGGAGCCCGCACCCGTTCTCAATGAACTTGCGTGCTTAATAAATAATATCCCTCACCCTCTCGCTTGGTGGCAAGAAACATTATTGTATTAACCGTACTATCCATTTTTTCCTCTTTAAAGAACCGGATCGCTCGACCGGCTCCGTCAGATAACTCGCCTGCCACGATCGCCTGTCTCAGACCTCGTCAGGCGGATGCAAGCCTTCGCTTGCTGGTTATCTCAGGTCCATTTAAATATACGATACAGCGTCAAGCCGTTTATAGTTCCTGATATACGCATTATTTATCAGTCAACTAGGGCTCCAGGTATGCGTCGGACCGGATGCTTCAATGTCTCGGTTAATGCCTGAAGCTGACGGTCCATCTCATCTTCGCTCTGGGTCTGACCCAGGCTGGCGGCTATTCGGGCGGCTTCCTGCTCTCGCCGATAATCTTCGATGCATCGCATGGCATCTTCCAATGTCTTCGCGAAGTTACCTTTGCTGCTGCCTTCTCGGTAAAGCTGAGTAATTATATCCGCCAGGTCCGCTTCTTCCACTGTCCCTAAAAGTTCTGTCACCGTAAACTCACCCAGGTGCTCATGACACTGCCACAGACACCTGCACACCTTCTGGTATACCTCCGGATCGAAATCCTCCGGTTTCAACAATTCCGAAACCGTCGAAATGTAACCCGGCTCGCAAACCAGAATCTGCAGTACATCGCGAAACGCGGAATGAAGCGGCGACTCCGACACCCAAGGCTTCTCGCCGCCCTTGGCTTCTGCGTGGCCACCCTTCGCCTCGCGGGCATATCCGCCCGTCCGACGCCGATACCGCTGCAGTTGCCCGTGCAGCTCGTCCACCGGCACATTCAGCAACGTCGCCAGGCGACTCATCAACATCCCCTTCTGGATGACGTCGATGCGACCATACGGATCGCAACTGGCAACCGTATTCAGCAAATCGTCTACCGCCGCCCGCTTCTCCTGGTCGCTGCGACTCACGTTGTATCGCTCCTGGAGCTGATGCCATTTGTACTCCAGTGCACCAACCGCGCTCAAAATAACCGATTCAAAAGCCTCCCGACCTTCCGCCACCACCAGGTCGCATGGGTCTTTTCCACTCGTCACCCGAGCCAACTGAACGTCCACCCCCATCGTCAAAAACACGTTCAACGCCCGATCCGCAGCCTTCTGACCCGCCTGGTCCGCGTCAAATACCAACACAATCTGGTCCGCATATCGCCGAAGCGTCTGAACGTGCTGCTCCGTCAACGCCGTTCCCAGCGTTGCCACCACGTTCTTCGTACCCACCATAAACGGAGCCATACAGTCGGTATATCCCTCTACCACCACAACCTGCTTCTTTTCCTGGATCGCCTCGCGACCCTGGAAAAGCCCAAACAGGTTCCGCTGCTTCTGAAACACCGATGTCTCCGGCGTGTTCAGATACTTCGGCTGATCGTCGCCAAGCGTCCGGCCGCCGAATCCAACAATATTCCCCAGCGCGTCGAATATCGGAAACATGATCCTGCCGCGAAACATGTCGTAAAACGTATTCGCCCGGACACTGGCCAGACCCGCACCTACAAACTGCTGGGGACTGATCCCCGTTTTCGCCCCAGATTCCAACATTCCCCTGCCGGAAAGCGGCGAAAAACCGAGCGAAAACGTCCTGCATACATCTACCGTCAACCCACGCTTAGCCAAATACTTACGACCAGCCTCACCAGCCTCACTGTCCCACAAAATGTGACTGAAGTACTTGCTGGCCCAAAGATTAATGCGGAAAATGTCCGTCTTCGACAAACCGTCAGGACTCGAAACCTTGGTACCCTTCTCCGGAAGCGGAATATTCGCCCGCCTCGCCAGCACCTCGATTGCCTCACGAAACTCGATGTTGAGGACTCTCTGAATGAACTTAAAAACATCTCCGCCAGCCCCGCATCCGAAGCATTTGAATATCTGCTTTTCAGGACTGACATTGAAGCTCGGCGTCTTTTCACGATGGAACGGGCAAAGACCCATAAAGTTCTTGCCCGCCCGCTTCAGTGCAACGTGTTCCCCCACAACTTCAACGATATCGTTGGCACTTTGTACCGTTCTTATAAAATGAGAAAACTCTTGTCCGCTCAACTTCTATTTCTACCTCGTGTCCCGACGCTGAGCGTCAAAAATCCGATAAAACATTACTCAGCTATATTTTAGGATAAATCTCTGGTTAAGGTATGTCCGGTATGTCCATTTAAATATAACACGTGTTTTGGGGTCGGTCAAATTTACCGGGCTTTTTCCATGATTTTTGTCCACCATACAGCAATATTGACCTTTTATGTATTATCGGACGACCCTTTCACGCATATTTTCTGTCCTAAAGACCCCATCCCTGGGAGATATGCTCGCTTCCGTGGCTTTCTGATGAGTAGCCCTGTGTGATTCCCTTTTTCTCGCGGCTATGTACCCAAAAAAGAGGCAGCCTTTCGGCTGCCCCTTCATATACTTATTGGCTAACTAAACCGTTATTCTTTCTTCTCTTCGGCCTTCGCTTCCGCTGCCGGTTCCGATTTGGCAACCTTGGCCGCTGTCATCTCGCCGTTCAACAGCCGCTGCATCAAGGCGGTCCGATTCTGGGCCTTCTTGCGACGATTTCCGCCCGTTCGGGTCTTCTTCGTCGTCTTCTGCTCCGTCGGATCGATCAACTCCAGGTAGCACAACTCGCCGTTGTCACCCAGCCGGCGGTCCGACAAGTGGATAATCCGCGTATACCCGCCCGCACAATTCGCATACTTCGGGGCGATATCGCTGAAAATCTTCTTGATCAGGAGCGGACCCTTCACGACCTTCAAGCTTTTATTCCGCTTGACGTCCGTCTCCTCGCCGTCCACGATATAGCGGTCCTGAAGAGCCGCTATTACCTGACGACGGGCGTTGATATTGCCCTTCTTCGCCGTCGTGATGATGTTCTCCACGAACTTTCTCACAAACCGCGCCCGTTGGATCGTCGTCTTGATCCGTCCGCTGATGAACAATCCCGCCGCCAGATTCCGCATCAATGCCCGGCGGTGATCCTTGTCCCTCGCCAACTTCATCGTAGCTACCATGTGACGCATAAGATCTACCCTGCACCTTCTTCTATTGGTCTATTCTCTATTTCTTCTCGCCGGCCGAAACATTCATGCCCAACGACAAGCCCATTTCCGACAGTTTGCGTTTCACTTCACGCAGCGACGTCTTTCCAAAACTTCGAACCTTCAGAAGATCGCCTTCGGTCTTCTGAACCAGCTCGCCCACCGTTGTGATACTCGCCGATTCCAGGCAGTTCGTCGCGCGAACCGACAACTGCATGTCCTGAATGCTCGTCTGGAGCTTCTGCTTCAGGGCATCGTCCACCGCCGCTTCCGCACGTTCTTCCGCCACGCCCTCGGCCACCGCGGTCTCTTCGCCCAATTCCGAGAACTGAACGAACGGATTCAAATGCTTGCGAAGAATCTTCGCCGCTTCCACTAGCGCCAGTTCCGGCGTGATCGTTCCCTTCGTCCAGATGTCCATGATCAACCGGTCGTAATTCGTCCGCTGACCCACACGGGTATCTTCCGTCTGGTACCGAACCCGCATCACCGGCGAAAACAGCGAGTCCACCGGGATAACCCCGATCTCCTGCTCTTCCTTCGTGTTCTCCGCCGCCGTCACGTATCCACGACCAATGTTCACTTCCAATTCCATCTCGAACTTCACATCGTCCGTCAACGTCACCAGGACCAGGTCCTTGTTGATGATCGTAATGGATGGATCGCATTCGATATCCGAAGCCTTGATCTCGCCCTTGCTCGAACGGGCGACCTTCATCGTCTTCGGACCTTCGCCTTCCATCTTGATGATCAGCGACTTGACGTTCAGAACGATATCCGTCACGTCTTCATAGACACCCTCCAGCGAGGTAAACTCGTGCGGAGCGCGGGCGATCTTGATCGACGTCACCGCCGCCCCTTCCAAACTGGAAAGCAGAATTCGACGCAATGAGTTTCCGACCGTGGTTCCGAACCCCCGCTCAAACGGCTCAATAATAAACCGACCGAACGTCTCGTTCGAAACCCCTTTATCTACGCTTACCCGTGAAGGTAATTCCAATCCGCGCCAACGTACTCGCATACCGGAGCCTCCGATATCTTAACAGTGTTATCTACTACACAATTCGACGATCAACTGCTCTTCAACAGGTATTTGAACGTCGTCACGCGTTGGCATGGCCTTCACCGAGCCCTGCATGTTCGCGCGATCCACTTCCAGCCAGTCCTGAACCACAAAGTTCGGATCCATCTCCATGAAGCTCTTGAGCATCTTCTGAGACTTCTCCGACGGTTTCACCGTCACCTTGTCCCCGATCTTAACGAAGTAACCGGGACGGTCCAGCTTCTTGTCGTTCACATAGATGTGCCCGTGAACGATCGCCTGCCGGGCCGAATTCCGCGACGGGACCAACCCCATCTTGTACACCACGTTGTCAAGACGACGCTCCAACAGGACAAACAGCGTTTGCGCCGTGTTACCCGTAGCTCGCTCCGCCATGTGGAAGTAGTTCATGAACTGCTTTTCCAGCACGCCGTAGTAACGTTTGACTTTCTGCTTTTCACGCAGCCGAACCGCGTACTCACTTCCCTTTCCCCGCCGCCAGGCATGCATCCCGGGCGGGTTATTGTGTCCCTGACGCTCCATCGAGCACTTCGCCGTCTGACAGCGAACGCCCTTGCGCATCAGCTTGATACCTTCACGCCGGCACAGCTTACATTTTGATGATAAATTTCTTGCCATTTCGGTATTACCTGAAAACCTTTAAAAATTTCCTAATCTTAATTATATCGCTATAACGCGACGCTGTCACGTCCTCGTTTCCATGACCAAGTCAGACTATACACGGCGACGCTTCGGAGGACGGCAGCCGTTGTGCGGCAGCGGCGTGATGTCTTCGATCGTCTGAATCCGGATGCCAGCGGCCTGCAGGGCCGTAATCGCCGATTCGCGACCCGAACCCGGTCCGTTGACCCGAACTTCCATCTCACTCACTCCGTACTTTTTCGCCACGCCCGCCACCTGCTCCGCCGCACGCTGGGCCGCAAAAGGCGTGCTCTTTCGGGCGCCCTTGAACCCCACGTTACCCGCCGATGACCAGCACAGCACCTCGCCGTCCATGTCCGTGATCGTGATAATCGTGTTGTTGAACGTCGCCTTGATGTGGGCGATTGCCCGCGGTACCGACCGACGTATCTTCCGCTTACCTGTCGCTTTCTTAGCCACGATGCATCTCCTTTACACCTTTCTTCCCGGCGACCGTCTTACGCGGACCTTTCCGTGTCCGGGCGTTGGTCCGTGTCCGTTGTCCTCGCACCGGGAGTCCCCGGCGATGGCGGTTGCCGCGATAGCAACCGATCTCACGCAACCGGGCGATGTTCTGGGCGATCTGACGACGCAGCTGCCCTTCCACCTGGTATTCCCGGTCGATAATCGTCGATATCTTACTGAGTTGTTCGTCGTTCAGCTTGTTCGCTCGAACCTCGCCGTCCACACCCGCTTCTTCCAGGATGATCCGGGCATTCGTCGGGCCGATCCCGTAGATGTACCGAAGCGATATCGCAATCGGCTTGTTGTCGGGTATCTCAACTCCTGCTACACGTGGCATATCTCGTTACTCCTTCTACGTTCCTATTTACCCTGTCTCTGCTTGTGCCTCGGATCCGTGCATATCACCCGGACCACGCCGCGACGGCGAATAATCTTGCAGTTCTCACAAATTCGCTTGATCGAGCTCCGAACCTTCATCACTTATCTCCGAATTCTTCTCTCGACTGACTTACTCTATTCCGGCTACTTCCGCTATCCCCGCGTCACAATCCGTCCACGGGTCAAATCATACGGCGAAATCTCCACGGCCACCTTGTCGCCGGGCAAAATTCGAATAAAGTTCATCCGCATCTTGCCCGATACATGCGCCAGCACCGTGTGTGTCTTGTCACCGATGGTTATTTCCACGCGAAACATCGCGTTGGGCAGCGCATCCTTCACGATCCCTTCAACTCGAATCGCATCCTGCTTGCCCATACCTATTTCCTTCTTCCTAATCCAAAACCTAAAATTCGAAATCCAAAATCGCTATCGCCCGTCCGTCAAAACGTCCGCGCCCTGCTCCGTCACCGCAATCGTGTGCTCGAAATGGGCCGATGCCATACGGTCCGACGTCAGCACCGTCCATCCGTCATTTCCATAACGCACCGACGCGCCGCCCATGTTCACCATCGGTTCCACCGCCAGAACCATTCCCGGCTCCAGCAGAATGTCGTTCCGAAGCAGATCCCGCGACACGAAGGTCGGAATTTTCGGATCCTCGTGCATCTCCGTCCCGATCCCATGGCCGACGAAATCCGTCACCACCGAAAACCCGTTCCGTTCCACGTGGGACTGCATCTTCGCCGCCACCTGGCTCCACTTTGCGCCCGGACGGATGGCGGCCACCGCGATCTCCAGCGTCTTCTGCGTCACTTCCAGCAACCGGCGTCGAGGCTCATCGATCACGCCGACCGCCAGTGTTGCCGCCGCGTCGCCACAGTACCCTTCGTACCGTACGCCGCAGTCAATGCTGATGACCTGACCTTCCGACAAAACCCGGTCGTCCCTGGGAATCCCGTGCACCACCTCGTCGTCAATGCTCGCACAGATGCAGGCCGGAAACGGATAACCCGCTCGCGGATTCGGGACCCCGCGAAATAGCGCCTGGCCGCCCAGCTCGCTGATCTTCGCGTCCGCCGCTCGGTCCAGCATACCTGTCGTGACCCCCGGCTTCACCAGTGAAGCCAAGTGCAACAACACCGCATGGACGATCCGACCGGCTCGGCGCATCCGCTCGATTTCGGTTTTGTCCTTTATCTTGATCGCCATCCGATCAACTCTTCACTTTTCAACCATCGCCCGGATGATCTTCTCCACCTGGGCGGTCACTTCGTCAATATCTTTGCTCGCGTCGACCAGCTTCAGCAGACCGGCCTTCTCATAGTAGGCCTCCAAGGGCGCCGTCTGTTCGGTGTACACCGTCAGACGCTTGCGGACCACTTCTTCCTGATCGTCCACCCGCTGCACCAGCGGCAAATCGCAGGTGTCGCACACTCCCGCCTTCTTCGGCGGATTGGCCTTCACGTGGTACACGCGTCCGCACTTCGAACAGCTCCGGCGACCCGACATCCGATCCACCACCAATTCGCAATCCATCTGCAGGTCGATCACCGTGTCAATCTTTGTGCCGCTCTTGGCCAATGCCGCGTCCAAATCACGCGCCTGCGGAAGCGTCCGCGGAAATCCATCCAGCAGAACGCCCTTCGACCCGTTCGACAGCTCGTGCCGAATACGGCTGATTACCACTTCCGTCACCAGATCGTCCGGAACCAGCTTTCCGCCGTCCATGTAGCTCGTGACTTTCTTACCTAATTCGCTTCCCGCCGCCCGCTCCGCACGAAGCATATCGCCGCTGGACAAGTGCACCAGTGGAAATTTCTCCACCAGTCGCTTTGCCTGCGTACCCTTGCCCGCTCCCGGCGGTCCCAACAATACTAAGTTGACATTCTTGCTCATCTTGCCTTCTCTTAAGCTGCAAGCTCCATGCTGACAGCCGATCCTCTATTAACCGTAGGCCCCTTTGATCCGTCCGCCACCCTTCCCACTCAGGAAGCCCGGGTAGTTCCGCATCAACAGGTTCGCTTCAATTCGCTGTACCAGGTCCAACATCACCGACACCACGATCAGCAAGCCCGTACCACCCAGGAATGACGATACCCGGAACGGAATGTTGAGCCAGGTCGCGATCAGAGTCGGGATCACCGCGATCAGCGCCAGAAACGCCGCACCCGCATAAGTGATCCGCTCCATCACCTTCTCCAGATACTCTTCCGTTCGTTTGCCCGGACGAAGACCCGGAATAAAACTACCGTAGTCCCGCAGGTTCTCCGCCATCTCCTTCGGACGGAACTGAACTGTCGTCCAGAAATATGCGAAGAAGTAGACCATCGCGATATAGGCGAAGGTGTACAGATACTGACCGTGTGAGAATGACTGGCTCATAAAGAACCAGAATTTATACCAACCCTGACTGTGATTCGACAGGCTGCCCAGTGACTGGAATACCCACTCCGGGAACATCAGCAAGCTCGACGCGAAGATGATCGGCATGACGCCACCGTGATTCACCCGCAACGGCAGATAATGATACTGCCCGCCGTAAATCCGCCGACCACGCATCTGCTTCGCCTGCTGAATCGGAATTCGACGCTGGCCTTGAGTGATCAGGATCGACCCAGCCACCACCGCCACGAACGCCACCACCAGGAACACGACCGTCGTCAATCCCATCTGATTCGGGTCCGACGATCCGATCCGCAACGTCGCCTGCTGAGACACCAGGATGATCGCGTCCGGAATACGGGAAACGATACCCGCCGTAATGATCAAGCTGATCCCGTTTCCAATCCCGTACTCGTCCACCTGTTCCCCAAGCCACATCAGGAACATTGTTCCCGTCGTCAGCCCGAGAACACCCATCAGCCAGAACAAAAGCGTCCCCTGATATTCCTTGTACACCAATCCCGAGCCCGAAATGAACCGAAGCCAGAACGATGCCTGGATGATGCACAACAAAACCGTCGAATACCGCGTGTATTCGTTAATCTTTCGCCGGCCCGTCTCCCCTTCCTTATGAAGCTTCTCCAGCGACGGAACTACCGTCACGAGCAGCTGCAGAATAATCGAAGCCGAAATGTACGGCATGATGCCCAAACCGAAAATCGTACTCTGCTGGAGCGAACCACCCGTAAATACGGCGAAATATTCCGTCAACCGACCCAGCCCCCCACTCACGTTCTTGAAATGCTCCGCCATCAAGGTCTGATCCACGCCCGCCAGGGGAACATAGAACCCCACCCGGTAAATGCAGAGCATCAGGGCCGTGAATAACACCTTGTTGCGTAGTTCCGGTATTTTAAATACATTTAATAATGCGCGAAACACTATTTTGTAACCTCCAACAGTTCAGAGGACCGTTCCTGTTCGTATTTTGCCACCGTTACGCGGTCCACACCGGACCGCGGAACATAGAATGATATGCGCACCACGCATACCGCCAACAGCAAAAAAAGGACAATATTCAGCAAAATACGCCGCACTACTTTATCGTCTCCATCTTTCCACCGGCCGCCTGAATCGCCTCCGCAGCCGACTTGCTGAACTTGTGGGCTTTGACCGTCAACGCCTTGGTCAGACTTCCCGTTCCCAGGATCTTCACCAAGTCGCTGGACTTGTCGATCAAACCCTTCGCCCGAAGGCTCTCCATATCCACCACCTGATCCGCCTCAAACGCCTCGTTCAGGTCGCCGATGTTGATCCCGCGGTACTCGACTCGGAACGTGAAGTTCGAGAACCCGCGCTTCGGCATCTTCCGGTAATACGGGGTCCGACCGCCTTCATGCGTCACCTTCGCGCCGCGACCGGCACGCTGGCCGACACCCTTGTTACCGCGACCCGAAGTACGACCCTGACCGCTGGACTCACCCCGGCCAAGACGCTTCCGGTCTTTGTTCTTCGCCGCTTTACCTGCGTTTATCTCATGGAGCATCATGCTACCGTCACTCCTCGCAATTGTTCAATCTGTTCCTTCGACCGCAACTTCAGCAGTCCGTCCAGAGTCGCCTTCACCAGGTTCTTCGGACTCGTCGAGCCGTACGCCTTCGTCAAGACGTCCTGGACGCCCACCAGTTCCAGCACCGCACGCGCCGCTGATCCCGCGATAACGCCCGTTCCTTCACCCGCCGGAAGCAGGATCACCTTGCTCGCACCGTAACGTCCCCACACCCGGTGAGGAAGCGACCGGCCCTTCAGCGAGATGGTGTACAACTTCTTCTTGGCGTCTTTGATCGCCTTGTCCACCGCTGCGGGAACTTCGTTCGCCTTCCCGTATCCGATGCCCACCTGGCCGTTGCGATTGCCAACCACTACAAGGGCGCCGAACGAGAACCGCCGACCACCCTTCACGACCTTCGTGCATCGGTAGACGCGAACCACCGTCTCTTCGAACGGCTGAGGTTCCTGACTCACCAACGGTATCTGTAATACTGATTGCTCTGTCATGCCTAAAACTCCAATCCGGCTTTACGCGCCGCATCCGCCAATGCCTTCACGCGACCGTGATACTGAAACCCGCCGCGATCGAACACTACCTTCTTGATCCCGTGCATGACCGCTCGCTGGGCCAGCAACGTCCCGACCATTTCCGCAGCCTTCTTGTTTCCACCGTGCTTCAATTGGTCGGCCAACTCCTTGGCTTGGCTGTTCGCCCAACAAAGCGTCTTACCCGCTAAGTCGTCGATCACCTGGGCGTAAATGTGCTTGTGGGACCGGAAAATCGTCAGACGGGGACGCTCGGGCGTTCCCATGACTGTCTTGCGAACCCGCATCTTACGCCGCCAAATCCGTATCTTTTTCTGTTCCAGTCGATCCATTGATCCTATCTCGCTTTCGGGCCCGTTTAGCCGCTGCCACCTCGGCAACTTCTTCGGACCCTCTGTTTAGTCCAAAATCCAAAATCACAAAGATGAAACTCTTACTACGCCTTCGCGCCCGCCAGAGCCTTACCGACCTTCCGGCGAATGTGCTCGCCCTGGAACCGGATACCCTTGCCGTTGTACGGTTCCGGCTTCTTCACCCGGCGAATGTTCGCCGCATATTCCCCAATCACCTGCTTATCCGGACCGGCGATCGTGAAAACGGCCGGCGAGGTGTTTGATTTCGCCTGCGGCGTTGTGATCGTCACCTTCACGTCCTTCGGAATCTCCATCTTCACGACGTTGGCAAATCCCACCGACAATGCCACGGCATTGCCTTCCTGCTTCACGCCATAACCCGTACCATAGATCTCCAGCGTCTTGCTGTATCCTTCCGTCACGCCCACCATCATGTTCGCGATGATCGCCCGCGTCAGACCGTGAAGCGCCTTGGCTTCCCGCGTGTCGTCCTTCCGCGATACATTCACCACTTTCGCGTTTGCGTCGAACGCCGTTGAGATCTGGCTCTTGTACGTAAATGACAACTTGCCCTTCGGCCCTTCCACGCTAATCGTCTGGTCCGTGATATTCACTTTCACGCCGCTGGGCACCGCTACTGGTTTCTTACCTAATCTGGACATCGTTCCAAGTCCTTATCTTATCGTTTCTTGCTGCTGCCTAATGGCTTGTTCCTAGTACACCGTGCAAATCAATTCGCCACCGATGTTCTCTTTCCGAGCCTGACGGTCGCTCATCACGCCTCTGCTCGTCGATACGATCGCCACACCAAGACCTTCCAGAACTTTCGGCAGGTCCTTCACACCGCGATACACCCGACATCCCGGTTTGCTCTCGCGCCGCAGGCTCTGGATGACCCGCTCGCCGTTCGGACCGTATTTCAACGTGATCCGGAGCACTCCCTGCTTCGCGTCCTCGATCACATCGAAATCCTCAATGTAACCTTCATCCTTCAGCACCTTCGCGATGTTCACGCACACATTGCTTCGCTTGATATGCACATGCTTCGCCTTGGCTAAGGCGCCGTTCCGTATTCGAGTTAACATGTCAGCTATGGGATCCGACAAGCTCATGTTCTTCTCCTGGAGGTGACCAAGCCCTACGCCGCACCTCGTCTTCTTATTAAGTGACCTATCCTTACGTTACCAGCTCGACTTCTTCACGCCGGGGATCTTGCCCTCAAGCGCCAAACGTCTGAAGCACACCCGGCAGATCTTGAACTTCCGATACACCGCACGCGATCGACCGCACAACTCGCATCGCGTATACCCGCGAACCTTGAACTTCGGTTCACGCTTGACCTTCGCCATCCACGCCTTCGTCGCCATCCATTATCCTCTCTATATTCTGCTTTCGTCTCTGCGCCTTTGCTCACGCACGTTATCAGCTTCTAAACGGCATCCCCAGCTTTTCCAACAGCTTGAACGCGTGCTCATCCTTCGTCGCCGTCGTGCACAGCGTAATGTTCATGCCCTGCTGGAACTGGACCTTGTCCACCGGAACCTCCGGAAACACCGTCTGCTCCGTCAGACCCATGTTATA
The DNA here is from genome assembly GCA_964563935.1 of uncultured Phycisphaerae bacterium. Lineage (GTDB taxonomy): Bacteria > Planctomycetota > Phycisphaerae > JAAYCJ01 > JAAYCJ01 > JBAZZQ01. Next base: position 15,525 of record CAZLZE010000083.1, read on the forward strand.
GTTGCCCCGACCGTCGAACCCCTTGGGGTTCAGTCCGCGGAAGTCGCGAACACGGGGAATCGCCACGCTCACCAGGCGATCAAGGAATTCATACATCCGTTTCCCGCGAAGCGTCACCTTCAGCCCGATCGGCATGCCCCGACGAAGCTTGAAGTTCGATACGCTCTTACGGGCGTTGCAGATCACCGCCTTCTGACCCGCGATCAACGCCAACTCGTTCGCCGCCGTGTCCATCATCTGCTTGTTCGTGATCGCCTTGCCCATGCCCATCGATATCACGATCTTCGTCAACCGCGGTACCGCCAAGACATTGCTGAATCCCAGCTCCGACTGCAACGCCGGAAGCACCTCGTTTTTGTACTTTTCTTCCACTCTTGCCATTGTTCTTCTCTCTTATATTCGCTCGTCACCCAAAGCCCGCAGCCTCAGGCCTGATGTCCGCTATCCACTCTTCCGCATCGTGTGAAGAACCGTCCCGCACTTGCGACAAACCCGGTTCTTCGTCCCGTCCTCTTCCGTACGGTAGCTCACCCGCACACCCTTGTCGCACGTCGGACATACCGGCATCACATTCGACATCTGGATCGCCACTTCCCGCTGAATCCGACCCCCCTGCGGGTACCGCTGCGACCGGCGAACATGCTTGTACCGCCGATTCACGCCTTCCACAACGACCTTGTCGTCTTTCGGAATCACCCGAAGCACTTTGCCGCGAACCTTCGCCGGACGCTCCGCCGCCGCTTGGTTCCCTACCTGTACCTCTACGATATCGCCTTTAATAACTCGCACCTCAGTGCTCCTTCTTATGTCTTTCCTTCGATTGGCTGTCGACTCCAGCCACCGACTACGTCTTTACACCACTTCGCTCGCCAACGAGACGATCTTCATGAAGTTCTTTTCCCGAAGCTCACGCGCCACCGCACCGAAAATACGCGTCCCTTTCGGATTCTGCTCGTCATCGATAATCACGGCCGCGTTCGTGTCGAACCGGACATAACTTCCATCCGCCCGACGTGTCGGTTGCTTGCAACGAACCACCACCGCCTTCACAACCGCCCCTTGCGCCACTTCCCCCGACGGAAGCGCCTTCTTCACCGCACACACGATCACATCGCCCAGACCCGCGCGCTGAAGCGTCTTCTTGCCCCACCCCGCCGTCGAGCCCTTCGATACGTGAATGCACATCACCTGCTTGGCGCCCGTGTTATCTGCTACATCGAGATACGTATGTAATTGAATCATACCGAACTCCACGCTTGCGTCCCCATCCGGGGACATCTTACCTTCTCAATCGACCGTCACTCTGTACGCACCAGAGTCGCCCAGGACCCTGCTTATATCTTTGCCCTTTCCACCACTCGCACCAACCGCCAGCTCTTCGTCTTCGAGATCGGTCGGCATTCGGAAATCTCTACCTTGTCACCCGGCTTCGCCTCGTTCTTCTCGTCGTGAACCTGGATCCGGGTCCGCATCCGCTGGTACTTGTTGTAACGCGGGTGCTTCACCAGGTATTCCACCTGAACCTTGACCGTCTTATCCTGCTTGCTCGAAAGCACCACGGCCTCGACAACCCGTCGCCGACCTCGCGCTCCCGATGTCTCCTCGTTCTTTACTTCCGTCGCCGCATCTGCCATGTTCTATTCCTTCTTCATTCGCTTCGCGTTTTGTTCAAACCCTATTTCTTCTTCGCCACCGGCTTCGCGTGCGTCTTTTCCAGGTGGTGAAGCTGCGAATCCAGATCCTTGACGTTCCGTTCCCGCAGAACCATCAAAATCCTCGCGATATCGCTCTTGGTCTTCCGCAACAACGATGGATCTTCCAACTTCTCAGTTACTGCCTGGGCCCGAAGATCGAACACCTTCCGCCGGCATTCTTCCAGCAGGTTTTCCAGCTCCTCTGTGCTATGTTCACGAACTTCAGCAACTTTCACCGTCTTCTCCTCGTTATTCGTCTCGTCCTTTACTTCCGCCGATTCCTAGGCCCCGTGATGGCGGGTCACAAACCGCATCCGAAGCGGCATCTTGTACGCCACGCGGGAAAACGCCGCCCGCGCCATATCCTCCGAAACGCCACCAATTTCAAACAACACCGTTCCGGGTTTCACCACGGCGATCCAGTCCGTCACTTCGCCCTTACCTTTACCCATACGAGTTTCCAACGGCTTGCCCGTGATCGAGCGATGCGGGAACACCCGAATATAAACGCGACCTTCACGATGCAGGAAGTGAGAGGCAGCCATACGACCGGCCTCGATCACCTTGGCCGACACCCGTCCCCCTTCCAGCGACTGCAACCCAAACTCACCGTACGATACCGTGTTGCCTCGCGTCGCTTTCCCGCGAACACGGCCCTTCTGGAATTTCCGATATTTCACTCGTTTCGGCATCAATGCCATGACTAAACTCCCTGTCTTCTAGCTTGCTTCTCGTCTTGTCTCACTCGTGCCCGGATGCTTATCGCCGACCCCGACGGGCAAACTTCGGCGCCCGCGTGTCCACCACCGGCTCCTCGCCGAACATCCCGCGGTAAATCCAGACCCGGCATCCGATCACGCCATATGTCGTCCGCGATATCGCGTACCCATAGTCCACGTTCGCCTGCAGCGTCTGCAACGGAATCGAACCCATGATCTGAGACTCGTGACGCGCCATTTCCGCGCCGCCCAACCGACCGCCAAGGTAAATCTTGATCCCTTTCGCGCCGGCTGCCAGAGACGCCTCGCACTTCTGCTTCATCACCCGGCGAAACGCCGCGCGACGCTTCAACTGCTCCGCGATCCCCTCCGCCACCAACTGCGCGTCGAGGTCCGGATTGTTGATCTCCACGATCTCGACGTTCACCTTTCGGCCCGTCAGATTCTCCAGCTCACCCTTGAACTTGTCCACTTCCGCGCCTCGAGGTCCGATCACCAGACCCGGACGACCCGTGTGCAGAATCACTTTCACCTCTTCACGCGTCCGCTCGATCTCGATCCGACTCACGCCCGCGTATGGCGGCTCGCGGTTCATCTTCTGATCCACGAACTTTCGGATCTTCTGGTCTTCCACCAGGCACTCGCCGTACGCCTGCTTGCTCGGCGCATACCACCGAGACGACCAGTCCAGCGTGATCCCTGTCCGGAAACCGATTGGCGATACTTTTTGACCCACGTTATTTCCTCGCTTCCAAGCTCTTATCTTCGTAACTTAAGAGCTGACAGCTTCACGCTGACAGCTATTTCTTCTCGTCCACCGAAATGATAATATGACTCAACTGCTTCACGATCATGTACGCTTTACCGCGATCCTTCGGACTCACGCGCTTCAGCCGCGGACCTTCATCCACCCGCGCCTCCGTCACGTACAACCGGTCCAGATCCGCTTCCTTCTCGTCCGCGTTTGCCATCGCCGATTTCAGTACCTTCAGAACCATCGCGGCCCCACGCTTCGGCGTAAACCGAAGTACGTCCAACGCCCGGTCCGCCTTCATCCCGCGAATCAGGTCTACCACCAGCCGCGCCTTCCGCGGACCGATCCGTGCATGTCGATGTGTCGCACTCCAAGCCATTTTCGTATTCCTTACTTACTTTGCGTCAATCCGCTATTCAAAATCGATTCCAAAACTCACTATGCGCCCGTGGCCGCTTCTTCCTTCTTGATGCCACTGTGACCGCGGAACACACGCGTCGGCGAAAACTCGCCCAACTTGTGACCTACCATGTCTTCCGTTACGAACACCTTGTGGAACATCTTGCCGTTATGAACTTCGAACGTGTGACCCACGAACTCCGGAACAATCGTGCACCGGCGGGCCCATGTCTTGATCGGACGCTTATCGTTCGTGTCGTTCAGCTTTTCCACCTTCGCGAACAACTTCTCGTCGACAAACGGTCCTTTCTTTAATGACCTCGGCATCTCTTATTTCTCCGTATTCCGGCGACCCTCAAGCCGCCCTGCTCCTGTTTTCACTTACTTCGCCACTATAACCTGCTGCCCGTAACGACGCGACCGGCGACGACGGACAATCAATGCGTTCGACATATGCTTCCGACGACGAGTCTTTCCGCCCTTCGCCAGAACGCCCGTTGGAGAACTCGGGTGCTTGCCCGACTTACTTCGGCCTTCGCCACCGCCCATCGGGTGGTCCACCGGGTTCTGGGCAATACCCCGAACATGAGGCCGAATTCCCAAGTAACGCTTGCGACCCGCTTTTCCGAAACTGATGTTCTGATGATCCACGTTCCCCAACTGCCCGATCGTCGCACGGCAGTTCGGGTTCATCATCCGGATTTCACCAGACGGAAGCTGAACGTGGGCGAAATTCCCTTCGCGACCCACCAACCGGGCCACCATACCCGCCGCTCGCACCAGCTTTCCACCGCGACCCGGATTCACTTCGATGTTATGAATCTCATATCCTACCGGCACCACCGACAGCGGCATGCAGTTGCCGACCTTCGGCTCCACCGTCGCCCCGCTTTCCACCGTCGCCCCAACCTTCAGACCCAACGGGGCCAGAATATACCGCTTCTCGCCGTCCGCATAGTGCAGCAACGCAATAAACGCACTGCGGTTCGGATCGTACTCAATTCCCGCCACCTTACCCGGAACCCCGTCCTTGTCCCGACGGAAATCCACCACCCGATACATCCGCTTGTTCCCGCCGCCCATGTAACGGCTCGTCGTCACTCCGTGGTGATTCCGACCGCCCGTCTTCTTCAACGGCTCAAGCAGCGACTTCTCCGGCGTCGACTTCGTCAGTTCCGCGTAATCGTTCACCGACCCAAATCGTCGGCCCGCTGTCGTCGGTTTGTATGTCTTTATTCCCATCTTATCTTTCTCTTCTTTTCTCTTACCGCACTAAGCACTAAGAACTCTGCACCAAGCACTTCGTTTAGAACAAATCAATGTGATGATCCGGGTGAAGCTGAACATACGCCTTCTTCCAACGCGGCGTCGTGCCCACTCGCATCCGATACCGGCGTTGCTTGCCTTCCCGGTTGGCAAGCCGAACTTCCATCACCCGAACATTGTATATCTTCTCGATCGCCTCTTTGATCTCCGCCTTCACCGCGTCCCGGTGAACTTCAAAGCAATACGTCCCGCCTCTGCCTTCAAAACGACGACCCGCCAGGTGGGTCCCCTTTTCCGTCACCAGAGGTCTGATTAGCACTTGATATATGTCCATGTCCGTTTCCTTATTTTCTCTTCGTACTCAGCACCACGACCTATGCACTCTGAACCAACTTCGCAAACCCGTCCCGAGTCACCAAAATGTTCCGGCTTTTCAGAACGTCGTATGCGTTGAACTCCGCCACCGGCATCACCGCGACATCCGGAACATTCCGGGCCGACAGGTAAACGTTCTTGTCATACTCGCCCGTCCCGATCAGGACCGTCCGCTCGATCTTCAATGCCTTCAAAATGCCCGCGATGTACTTCGTCTTTGGCTCCGACGCCGACATGCGGTCGATGATCATGACCGAGCCGTCTTTCAGCTTCGACAGCATGGCCGAATCCCGAGCCAACTTGCGAGCCTTCGCCGGCATCCGCAACGACCAATCCCGAGGAACCTTCGCGAACGCCACGCCGCCGCCCCGACGAACGTTCGTCCGGATCGTTCCCATACGAGCCCGACCGGTGTGCTTCTGGGCATACAACTTACGCGTCGAGCCTTCCACCATCCCACGACTCTTCGTCGCCACCGTGCCCTGACGCTTGTTCGCTTCGTACATCACAATCGCCTGCTTCAGCAGTTTCCGCCGAACAACAGAACCGAACGCCGACTCCTCGACCTTCACCGTATCAATCTGTTGCCCTTTGTCGTTGTATACGGGCACTTCTATCATGACAGCATTTCTCCCGTGATAGCCGGCTCCGATTTGCCTGATGGTCTTGCGCCCAATCGGTTCAAATCACCGGGTCTACCTAACCTACTAACCTGTGAACCTTAACTATATGTAAATTATTGGTCTTATCGACGATTGAATTGTCGCCGGGCAAGTCTTCACTCGCCCGTACAAATAAACACGGGCACGGTAAACCGTGCCCGATGATTATTTCTTTTTCGCTGCTGCTTTCTCTTCCTTCTTCGGCTGTTCCGACGGAACAACGATCTTCTTCGCCTTCGCCACGCGAACCATCACGTATCCGCCGTTCGGACCGGGGACCGTACCCCGAACCAGCATCAAATTCTGCTCCTTGATCACGCCGAACAACGCCTGATTCCGGGTCGTTACCCGATCGTGACCCATATGACCAGCCATCCGTTTGCCCTTCTTAATATCGCCACCATGACCTCGGTCCGTGGCGTGAGAGGCAATACTTCCCGGAGAACGGTGCTTACGCTCCGTACCGTGACTGTCAGGCTGACCGCCGAATCCATGACGCTTCATAACGCCCTGGAACCCGCGACCCTTCGTCACACCAGTCACATCAACAAACTTCACTTCCTTCTCTTCAAATACCCCCACGTCCACCACGTCGCCCGCCTTGTGTTCCGAGGCCCCCGCCATCCGGAACTCCCGGATAAACCGCTTCGGATGACTCCCCGACTTCGCACAATGTCCGATAACTCCTGACGATGCACGCTTTACCTTCATATCGTCGAATCCCAGCTGAACCGCCTCGTATCCGTCACGTTCTTTCGTCCGGACATCCAGCACCACGCAGGGACCCGCTTCGATTACCGTCACAGGTACCACATGATCGTTCTGATCATAGACCTGCGTCATTCCAACTTTCTTTCCTAGTATCGCTGCAACCGCCATTTGTTTACCCTTATCTTCTTCCTAAGTGCCTTAATGTAAGCCACTTAACTATTTTGCTTTCCGCACTCAGCACTCCGCACCGAGCACTTAGCACTCCTTATGCTTTGATCTTAATGAATACACCCGCCGGCACGACCAGGCGATTCAACGCCTCGACCGTCCGCGGAGTCGGATCCAGAATATCAATCAACCGCTTATGTGTCCGTATCTCAAACTGCTCCCGAGACTTCTTGTCAATGTGCGGACTGCGAAGCACCGTATATCGCTCGATCCGTGTCGGGAGCGGAACAGGCCCGCGAACCCGGGCGTTCGTCCGACGCGCGTGCTCTACAATCTCCTTCGCCGATGCGTCCAGTGCCCGGTGATCGTAACTTTCCATCCGAATCCGTATTCTTTCGCTTTCGCCTGCCATATTCAGTTTTCTTCCAAAATCTCTTTTAACAGCCTTCGCGGCAACCTGGTCTTTTCACGAAAATACACTCCCCTACGCCGTTTTTCTCCGGCGCATAGGAAATAGATTTTCAAGTTTACCGAAATCTAATCAAATGTCAATAACTTTTCCCGCAAGATTTTTTGCTGGGGAATATTATGCCCCAAATTACTCCAAGTCCACCGGTTAGGTCTATTTTTTCCACCCCAATTGGTCGCCATCTTCCATAAACACCCCATACACCCTTCCATTTTTCATCAAGACCAGGAACACGTCTTCTATCCTTCTTCC
>CAZLZE010000084.1:0-22605 GCA_964563935.1 uncultured Phycisphaerae bacterium
TCCCGAGGAACGGAATGACCAACCCCACTCGAACTATCTCACGAATCATGGATATTCCCCCCCTGGCGCAAAACCTTCCGACACCTCTTCCCACCAAAGCCCAAGGCTCAAAGTCTAAAGCCTGTTTCACCCGCTCTTCGCATGCGAAGCCAGAAGGACGCTCTGCTTGCCACGGGCAATGGCCAGCGCCTTCTGACGACGCTGACGGTCCGCCTCCGTCGCCATGGACACCTTCCCCGCTTCAACCAGCTCCTCGTCGATCGCCGTCGGATCCAGTTTGTCTGCCGCTATCGCCTGTGGCGTCAATACCGTGATCCTGTTGTCCAATACCTCGGCAAACCCTCCCGACACAAAATAATACTCTTTCTTCTGTCCCCGGTCGATCCGCAACAGGCCCGGAGCCAGACGGCACAAAAACGCCGAATGCTCCGGCAGAATTCCCACCTGCCCGTCGTGGGCGGTAAGGATCACGAAATCCGCGTTCGTATCCGCCACCTGCTTCTCAGGTGTGACGATCAAACACTGCAATTGACCGGAAATCTGCTGTGCCATAACTACGCGCCTTCAGCCATCTTCTTGGCCTTTTCCGCCGCTTCCTCTATCCCGCCAACGTACATGAACGCACGTTCCGGAAGATGGTCCCACTTGCCCTCCGTCAATTCCTTGAAGCTCCGAATCGTATCCGCGAGCGGAGTGTAATTCCCCGGAATGCCCGTAAACGCCTGCGCCACGATGAACGGCTGAGAGAAGAACCGTTCAATCTTCCGCGCCCGACTGACGATCTGCTTGTCCTCTTCCGAAAGTTCGTCCACGCCCAGAATCGCGATGATATCCTGCAAATCGCGATATCGCTGCAGCGTCTGCTGAACCTTCCGCGCCACCGCGTAATGCTCTTCACCCACGTACTGCGGATCAAGCACGCGTGAGGAACTTCCCAGCGGATCGATCGCCGGATAAATACCCTTCTCTGAAATCGACCGCTCCAGAACGATGAACGCGTCGAGGTGGGTAAACGTCGTTGCCGGAGCCGGGTCCGTCAGGTCGTCCGCAGGAACGTAAATCGCCTGCACCGATGTAACCGCGCCTTCCTTCGTCGACGTGATTCGCTCCTGCAACGCACCCATTTCCGTCGACAACGTCGGCTGATAACCGACGGCCGACGGCATACGTCCCAGAAGCGCCGACACCTCGGATCCCGCTTGGGTAAATCGGAAAATGTTATCGATGAACAGCAGCGTCTCCGCTCCGCTCTCATCTCGGAAATATTCCGCCATCGTCAAAGCCGACAACGCCGCACGAAGACGCGCGCCCGGCGGCTCGTTCATCTGGCCGAACACCATCGTCGTCTGATCGATAACCGACTTGCCCGTCGTCCCGATCTTCGTCTCCTGCATCTCAAGCCACAGGTCGTTTCCTTCACGCGTCCGTTCGCCGACGCCCGCGAATACCGAATATCCGCCGTGCTTCGTCGCGATACGGGCGATCAGCTCCTGAATAATGACCGTCTTGCCCAAGCCCGCTCCGCCGAACAAACCGACCTTTCCACCGCGAACGAATGGAGCCAAAAGATCGATAACCTTGATCCCCGTTTCAAAAATCTCCGTCTTCGGCTCCAGGTCAGCAAACTCCGGTGCCGGCCGGTGAATTCCACGTGACTGCTTGGCGTTCACCGGACCGCGAAGGTCCACCGGCTCGCCGATCAGATTGAATACGCGACCCAGCGTCTCCTGGCCCACCGGAACCGCCACGGCGCCCCCCGTATCCACGATATCCATACCTCGAACCAAACCGTCCGTCGATCCCAGCGCCACTGCTCGGACTCGACCCGATCCCAACTGCTGTTGAACCTCGCACGTCAGATTGATCTTGCCCGCCGGACTGTCCGCTTCCACCTTCAACGCGTTCAGAATCGGAGGAAGCTTGTCTTCATCAAACTGGGCATCCAGCGTCGATCCGATTACCTGCACGATTTTTCCAACATTCGCCATATCAATTTCCTCTTATCACTTACGGTGGACTCGCCGACCGCCTTCGCTTTTCTTTTCTCACTTGGAACTTCTCTTATTCGTCCTGTTCACTCCGATTCGTGTCATTCGTGTCTCCCCGTCTTCTACGCCAGCGCCTCCGCTCCGCCGATCAATTCCGTCAGCTCACGTGTAATCTGGCCCTGACGCGCTTTATTCGCCTGCCGCGTCAATACCTTGATCATCTCCTCCGCGTTGTCCGTCGCAGCCTTCATCGCTACCATGCGACCCACCTGCTCCGATACTGCCGCGTCGCGGAAACACTGGTACAATGCCACCTTCACAGCCTCCGGCAGCAACTCCACCAGCAACTCACCCGCCGGCGGACTGAACTCGTATTCGTAACTCCATTTCACGGGCCGAATCTCTTCCGTCTCGCAGATCTGCAGCGGCAGAAGCTGCAGAATATTCGGCGTCTGCTTGCTCGTCGAATGAAACTGCATGTATGAAACATACACCCCGTCCACCTGCCCGGAGGTGAACATCTCCATGTATTTATCCGCAATCTGCTCCACCTGCGAATAAGTCGCCTCGTCAGGAAGCTTGTGAAATTCGTCGATATTCCAGCCGCGAAACTTCAAAAACGCCTGCCCCTTCTTCCCCACCACCTCCACACGCAACTCCCGATCCTGCGACAACTGCTCTTCCGCGAATAGATGCGACCGTTGCAGAATATTGCTGTTGTACCCGCCCGCCAGTCCGCGATTCGAAGTGATTGTCAGCAAGAGGACCTTCTTGACCGGTTCGGGAGTCCGAAGTAGCGGATGATCCACCGTCGCATAGCGGGCAATGTTCGACACCATCTCCATGATCTTTTGCGTATACGGCTTGCCCGCCACCGTTCGGTTGAACGCCTTCTGGAACCGCGCCGTCGCGATCAATTGCATTGTCCGCGTGATCTTGCGGATGTTCTGCACCGCTCGTCGTCGTTTCAAAATGGCCCGTGCTTTCGCCATATCCGATTACTTTCTTCTCTTGCGACTCTCTTGACTTTTCCGACTTTGCGACTTCTAACCCTTGAACGTCCCTTTGAACTGCTGAATCGCCGCCCGAAGCTTCTCCTCGATCTCTTTCGTCAGTTCCGCCTTCGTCTGAAGCTCGCGGAACGTGTCCGGATGCTTCTCGTGGATAAACTTCAAAAGGTCACGCTCGAAAATACGAACCTTGTTCACGGGAACACTGTCGAGAAACCCATTGACGCCCGCAAAAACCACGATCACCTGGTCCGATACGTCCATCGGCTGGTATTGAGGCTGCTTGAGCACTTCCACCATCCGATATCCGCGGTCCAGCTGCGCCTGCGTCGCCGCGTCCAACTCCGTTCCCAACTGGGCGAATGCCTCCAATTCGCGAAACGCCGCCAGGTCCAACCGCAGCGACCCGGCGATCTTCTTCATCGCCTTGTTCTGCGCCTTGCCGCCAACGCGGGACACGCTGATACCTACGTCCACCGCAGGACGAACCCCCGCGAAGAACAAGTCCGGTTGCAGGTAGATCTGACCGTCCGTAATACTGATCACGTTCGTCGGAATATACGCCGATACTTCGCCTTCCAGCGTCTCAATAATCGGAAGCGCCGTCAACGACCCGCCCGTACCCGGAACAACCCGGATCTCCAACTGGTCCTTGTTCGACATCGCCTCCAGGTCCTTCTTGCTTTCCCATATGCCTGGAACGCCGACGTAAACCTTATTGTTCACTCCTGTCTTCGTGTCTTTCGGCATCGCCTTCGAACATATAATTCGCTGCTCCGCCAGTTTCGCCGCTCGTTCCAGCAACCGGCTGTGCAGATAAAACACGTCGCCCGGATACGCCTCTCGGCCCGGAGGACGACGCAGCAGCAGGCTCAACTGGCGATACGCCGCCGCCTGCTTCGACAAATCGTCGTACACGCACAACGTCGCCTGACCGTGCTCGTACATGAAATATTCCGCCATCGCGCAGCCCGCGTACGGTGCAATATACTGCAGCGGCGCCGGATCCGACGCACCCGCCGTTACCACGATCGTATATTCCATCGCCCCGTGCTGACGAAGTGTCTCCACCACGCCCGCCACCGTCGATTCCTTCTGACCGATCGCCACGTACACGCAGATCACGCCCTTGCCCTTCTGGTTGATGATCGTATCGATCGCGATGGCCGTCTTGCCCGTCTTGCGGTCCCCGATGATCAGTTCCCGCTGCCCGCGTCCGATCGGCGTCATCGAGTCAATCGCCTTGATGCCCGTCTGCAACGGTTCTGTCACCGGCTGGCGCTCCGCGATGCCGGGAGCGTTCGTATCCATCGCTCGACGCTGCGTCGTCGTAATCGCCGGTCCACCGTCCAGCGGCTCGCCCAGCGGATTCACCACCCGGCCGACCAGCTCCTTCCCGACCGGTACCGACAACAGCTTGCCCGTGCACTTCACGGTGTCGCCCTCGTGCACCGTCAGGTAATCGCCCAGAATGACGATACCGACGTTTCCTTCCTCCAGGTTGAACACCTGGCCGAAAACGCCCGACTGGAACTCCACCATCTCGCCCGCCATCGCCGACGACAACCCGTACACGCGGGCGATACCGTCGCCCACCTCCAGGACCTCGCCGACGTTGCTCAGCTCGATCTTCTCTTGGTATTGCTGGATTTCACGTTTAATTACCGATGAAATCTCGTCTACTTTGAATTTCATCTTCGCCTCGTGTCAATAACTTCGCCTCTAACGCCTTGATCCGCGTTCTGACGGATCCATCTATCAACAAATCGCCCGCATGGGCGATAAATCCGCCGATAATCTCCGGGTCCACCCGCTGCTCCATGATCGGCTCCTGGTTCAGGTACTTCCGAAGGATCTTGCGAAGATCATCCATCAGGTGCCCGTCAACCGCCACCGCCGTCGTCACTTTCACGCGAACGCGATTGTTCCGACGGTCGTCTTCTTCCGAAAACGCCTGAATCACCTCCGACAGGATGCCCAGACGACCCCGGGCATTGAGAGTATTCAGAAAATTCATCACCAGAGGATGAGAACCCTGACCGAGGTCCCGGAGCAGTTTCTCCCGATCTTCCGCCGGGATCAGCGGCGAGTCAAACAACTCCGAAAGCTTCGGTTCGCGTTTCAAAATCTCACGCCACGCGTACAACTCGTCGCGAACCGTCTCCAGTACACCCTGCTCCGAAGCAAGGTCGTACATCGCCGTCGCGTAAGTCGCGCCCAAGGCCTTCTTCTCTTGTCGATTTTCGCCCGCCATCGTATCTCTCTTGTAGGGCGGGTTATCAACCCGCCGTCTTACTACTTCTGCTTCTCCAACTTCTCCAATCCCTGTTGGATCAGCACCCGATGATCCTCGCTGTTCACCTCACGCTGCAGAATCTTCGACGCCAGATCCCCCGCCAGTTCCGCCGACTTCGCATACAAGTCCCGAAGCGCCTGAACCTTCGCGTTCTCGATCTGCTGACGGGCCTGCTCCACCAGATTCCGAGCCTGTTCCTGCCCGTGCGCCAGTATCTGTTCCCGCGTGTGCTCTGCCTCCACCGAGGCCTTGTGCAGCAACTCCTGCGTCTGGGCCTGCGCCGCCGCCAACTGCTGCTTGTACTCCGCCAGAAGCTTCTCCGCTTCCGTACGCTCCGCCTTGGCCGCCTCAATATCGCCGCGAATGCGATCCTCGCGATTCTTCAGCGCCTGCAGAATCGGTTTCCACGCATACTTGCCCAGAACCACCAGCAGCAGGAAGAAGATCACCAGCGTCCAGATAGACGTCCAGACGCCCCCGGAGAACAGACCGGGGGCTTCTTCCCCCGCTTCAGCGCTGGCCAGGCATACCGTCTGAGCCCCAAGCGATACACCGCCGATCACCATCAAATATAGGCGTCTCATATCCGACTTCCTTCCGGCACAAACACGCGACAATGAATCGCATGCGCGCCCATACGCGTATCCGTGCCCTTCATGTCTCTTGATCTATTTGAGCGCCGGCAACAGACAGACCACCACGCCGAACAGCGTCGCGCCTTCGATCATGGCCGCCGTAATAATCATCGAAGTGAATATCCGACCGCCCGCTTCCGGCTGACGAGCGATGTTCTCGCACGCCGACGCCGCAATCCGACCGATACCCGCCGCGCCGCCAATCAACACCAGGCCCGCGCCCAGCGGTCCGCCCAACCGACCCGCGCCGATGTCACTCAGAAACGTCCCGCCCGCCGCAGGGACCGCTTCCGAAACCGCGAATGCCGACGAGGCGAAACCAAGCAAAATCACCGCCAGTACCATCACCGAAACCATCTTACTACGCATCGAAAAACCTCCACAAAACGCTATAAAATGTCTTTCGACTTCAGTTCTCTGACTTGCAGCCCAATGCCCAAAGTCCAAAGCCCAAAGCCAGTTTTAGTGCTCCTGATGAACCGCCATACCAATAAAAATCGTCGCCAAAAATGTGAAAATATACGCCTGCAAAAAGGCCACGAACAACTCCAGCATCGAAATCGCCACGCTGCCCAATACGCTGGCCCCCGTGACGAAAACGGCCAATCCCACCGACGGCACCATACTGATAAACAGCAACAGCACCCCCAGCAGAATGTGCCCGGCAATCATATTCGCGAACAACCGAATCGCCAAGGCCACGCTCTTGACGAACAATCCCAGCGACTCCAGGAAAAATAACGGCACGAACAAAACTATCCCGACAACCCCTTCAATATGGGGCACGATCTTGTACGCATAACTCCCAGCGCCCCAGATAACAGCCTTCACCCAGTTCATCCCCTCATGACGCTTGTGCAACGCGTTCTGCCAGATACCCGATACATGAACCATGATAAACGTGAACGCAGCCAGCGCCCCGGTCACATAAATATCCCCCGTCGCCGTTCCACCGACTTCGCTGATCTTACCCCCGCTCAGAAGATACACAATCGACGACACCGGAACCATGCCCACCAGATTGCAGAACAAAATGAAAAAGAACATCGTCCAGATCAACCCGATGAACCGGTCCGTCTCCCCGTGCAGCATGGGCTTGGCGACTTCGTCTCGAAAATACACGCAGATTGACTCGAAAAAGTTCCGAAGCCCCGTCGGTACCAAATCCTGACGACGCGCAACCAGCGGAAATATAATCAGCATGATCACCGCGACCACCGTCATCATGATCATGTGGTTATTCACCGCAATCCCCAGGGACTCAATCCTGAAAATATCGTGCGCTACCACATGGTCCAGCGGATTTCCCGATGCCAGCATAATCTATAATACCCTTAAAAACCAATACGTATAAAAAATACTCATCGGATGAATGGTGGAAAAAGCTTTACCTCAATACACCAATCTCAATAACTCAAGTCTCTCTCTCGTGTGATGCTGATGCGTGACTGGCCCCTGTCGTTAGCTTTCTGACTGCGGTTACCGTCTCACAAATCAAGCCTACTATGTAAAACACTACAGTATAGACGACGAATTTAAGCCCCGATTCTCCGGATATCAAGACAAAAACCAAAATGCCGACGAGAGTCAGCATCATTCTTGTCCCCATCGCCGCCATCACGCCCTGCGGCAGAAACTCAGGCCACTTTCGCCACACGACCGCAAGAACCAATCCGCCCACCCCCGCGCTCGGCACCGTTATCAGCATCGCGTACCCTACCAACTTGTTCGGCAGCAACCCAAAATACCCAACCATCCCCCCTGCCGCCAGAATCGCCAGCATCGGGGCAGCAATTACCGTCACCAGGTTCACCCAGCTCGGACTCGAATCGCTATCGTTTGCCACGCTCATCGTCTCCCGGACCGCGAAACTCGTCCTTCGGGCTCGCGTCTTTATACATAAGAGCTTCCTTGATAAGCAAATACATCCCGACTACGATCCCAACAAGACATCCGATCAAGACGCCCCAGGGCGAACTCTTCCAGTGGCGGTCCACAAAATACCCGATCATCGCAAAAATGATGATGGATCCCGCCAACTCAAACCCGACGCCGGTGTATTTCCACGACGAACTGGAAAACCTGTCCTTGTCTTTCTGATCCATGCCCTCATCTTACCGCCGGGAGTCTCCAAATTCCTCCTATTTCTCCACTCTTCACAGGGCAAATTCATGCAAATTTCTCTTCTTGACAGAATTTGAACGGTCGGCTACATCCATGTCTTTAACATGAATTTTCGACAGTTATGAATTTTGCTTATCCTCAAGAAAGGAGACGCACAATGGAGCGTGTGAGTAAGAACAATCCAGGGACCGCCTCCGGTGTGTGCCTGTAACGGCCTTCTGCCCTAGTTAACAGGTTCTCTCCGATCTACCTTCGGGCCAGTACTGCACCCTGACTCGATTTCGGCGGCATCCCCTCCCCCATTCTATTCAGCGTATAAGTTGGTCCCGGCTGTCCGGGTGGCATGGCATTATTCTCATGAGACCATGTCTTGGGCCCCAAGCCGGGCTACCAAGGGAAGATCCCACGCCAAAACGTGCGTCACAAAGAGAATGCGGCGGGTTGATAACCCGCCCTTTCATGAGATTACGAAATCAGGCTTGGAAAAGGAGACAGGGCGCGTTTCAGGACGCCGAGCGATTTGGAAATGCACAGGCCGTAGTTGGTGATGGGAACGCCCGCCGATTTGGCCTGCAGGATTCGGCGAAGCACCTCGCGACGGTTCGTCATGCACGAACCGCACTGAACGACGAGGCTGTAATCCTTGAGGTTATCGGGAAAGTCCAAGCCGGCCATGTGGTCGAACTGCAGTTCGCCTCCGACATACTGGCGGAGCCATCGCGGAATCTTGACGCGCCCGATGTCTTCGCCGATCGGATGATGCGAGCACGTCTCGGCAACGAGAATTTTCGCCCCGGGCTTGAGCGTATCGATGGCCTGCGTGCCCTGGACAAACGTATCGAGATCCCCTTTCCAGCGGGCGAACAGAATCGAAAATGTCGTCAGTGGAATCTCGTCGGGCACATCGGCGGCCACTTTGAGAATGGCTTGGGAATCCGTCACGACGAGCGTGGGCTTGCTCTTGAACATATCCAGCGTGTCAGCCAGTTCGCGTTCCTTGACGACGACGGCGCGGGCGTCACAGTCGAGTACTTCGCGGATCACCTGCACCTGGGGCAGGATAAGCCGGCCCTTCGGGGCTTCAAGGTCGATGGGAACGACGAGAACGACGACATCGCCCGGCCCGACAAGGTCGGACAAAATGCCGCGGTCGTCAAGAAAATCCTGGGGAATGGCCGCCACGACCGCTTGACGAAGCTCGTCCAGACCCGTCTCGCTTGTTGACGAAACGCACGCCACCAAGCCGGCCAGGTCGCGAGCTTTTTGAATATCCGCCGACGAGGGCGTCCACAGGTCCGTCTTATTGAATACGACGACTTTTCCGATTTTGGTTGCGGAGATTTCCCGCAAAAGCTGCTCTTCGAATTCACCCAGTGGGCCATCGGCGACAACAAGGGCAACGTCGACCCGCCCCATAGTCTTTCGGCTGCGCTCCACGCGAAGCAGGCCCAATTGCCCGACGTCGTCAAGTCCCGCCGTATCGAGCAGCAGCACAGGACCGATCGGCTTCATTTCCATCGGCTTGGTGACCACGTCGGTGGTCGTACCGGGCGTATCGGAGACAATACCCACGTCCTGCCCGACGAGAAAGTTCAGCAGCGACGTCTTGCCGACGTTCCGCCGACCGAAGATACCAATGTGAAGCCGCATTCCAATGGGCGTTTCTTTCATATTTTTCTTTCGTCAATAATAACAGAAAGCCAAGAGTGATGGGTCAGAAACCCATCCTAAACGAAGAAGCGATATTTCCCAATTTTCAGAACCGTGGCCTGTCTCAAATATATCCGTTAGCTGATAGACTGACAAGAGATCAACGCGGAACGACCTATACATCCAGCGGCGGGGAGATCTCGAAATGTCCCGCGTCCAGGTCGATTGTGACCGTTGTTCCGTCGTCGTATGACGTTCGCTGGCGACGGTACGATGAATCGAGGAACTCATGATTCACCATCCGGGCCTGCCCGATCCTCGCGTGCAGACGGGCTACCGTACGGACCCGTTCAAGCTCCTCATCGCTCGGTTCGATCGACAAGTAAGGCATGCCCGCGTTGGCCAGAGCGTGCAGCAGGCCGCAGTCGGTTTGGGGGATTCCCCATCCGCCTTTGGTCACGTCGCAGCACCACGGCAAGAGGATCGCATCATGATAGACCAGATTGAAGAGCGGCACGGGGACTCCCACCGCCGGCCCGTCGCCCGGCGATCACCCAGACAGATCCTTCCTGCTTTACCGTGACAACCTTACCCGACATATAGTCTGTAGGATTCATGTTGGCCTTTCTGCTGTGCTTAATGACCCCTGATCCTATAGTCGCCAATCATCCTGTCAAGGCCAAGGTGAATAAAAAAAGGCCCACGCGATGTCACGTGGGCCTTGGCACAGGAGAGGTTGTTTCCCTTACGCTGATTATCCGTTCAATACAAGTTCTTCCAGGACGACCCGAAGTTTGCGGAGGGCGCGATTCTGAATCTGCCGGACGCGTTCCTTGGAAATTTGAAATGCCCTGCCCACTTCCTCCAAAGTCATGGCCTTGGTCGGCTCCTGGGTTTCGCTGATCCCAAACCGGGCGCGCAGGACATTCTTCTCGATATCGTTCAAGTTGCTTAGCCCTTTGTGCCCATCAAGGAGTTCCCGGAGGCGGTCCAGACAGTGAATGCGGGTATTCTCTCGTTTCTGGCACAGATGATCGCTCTTTTGCAGGTCCGGATCGAACTCGACAGGGAACTTGCTGCGGTACCGGGTCGCCCGCAGCGACACTTTGGCGAAGCTCTTCAGGATCGACCGGCAGGCATAGGTGCTGAACTTGAATCCGCGGGAGCAGTCGAACTTGTCCGCGCTTCTCAGCAGGGCCAGGCTGCCTTCACCCACGAGATCGGGAAACTCGATCCCATTGCGCTTCATACGCTTGGCCATGGCGATCACCAGCGGAATGTTCGCCTGCGTGATCTGACTCCGAATCAGCAGTTCCTCTTTCCGCCACCGGAGCAGTTCCGAGACGGCGTCAGCCGTCGGAAGGTTGCATCCCACCCGCTTGATCACCCGGTAAATGCGATACCTCGCGTAGTTGAGCTTGAGGAACATCCGCGTTTCCTGCTGTAGAGTCATGGGTTTGAAACTTGTGGCAGCGCGATCCGTTTCCTCGAACATCATCATTGAGGGAAGCCGCCCTTCCGGTGTCTTTACGACATCGTCCTTGGCGCCGAAGTCGGCTTCGACTTCCGCCTCGCTTTTGGAGTCGTGGAACATGGGGTTGTCGATGAACTCCATCGGCTCCCTCAGCATTTCCTCCAGAAGCTCAAGGTCAGACTCCGAGATTTTTCCCGATAACCAACCGATGTGTGCCAGCAGACGCTGTCCGTCGAACTTCTTTACCCCAACGTGCATTGGTCGTGCAACCGCGATCATGTCAGACCCCTTTCTCTTCTCAGTTTTTTACATAACCCCGCCGGTGTGACTTCTTGACTGCGACTATTTTTTGAGCCTGTAGAAATCGGACACGAAAATCCCATAACAGGGAAGATTGAAGTTTAATCGTTGTGGTGTGTCCCTTCCGCTCCCGTATCCAGCATTTCTATCGGCATTATACCAGGAAAAACTAAAAAGGTAAGGGTTTTTCCTGAGAAAATTTCCGTTTTTCCTGAGAGACGCCTCAGGCAGACCCCGATATACCCCATCGAAATGCCCGATTCTCGCGTGTTTGGAAAACCAATCGGATTGCCTCCGAATGAGATACGGATCGGAGATAGAATTCCGGTTATAAGTTTGTCTCTTCCCGAAAAGGTTCTTTTTTTGTCGCGATATCAGGAAGGCCTGAGAAAAAAAGATGTAAAGCCCGCAAATGCACCGGTGCGATCAGAGTATCTGCGTCAGAGCACCAGTGGGTGTGATCTTACCACTTCGGTCGAGCGCCGCCGGTCCAGGGTTTGGCGTAACCGCCGTCGATGAGGACCTTGGCCAGGCTGTGACCGTCGATCTCCACATCGGCGATGAGACGAAACGCCGCAGGATCTCGCCGAAGGTTCTTGAGCCTGATGACCTTACCTGCTTTGAGCTCAACAAGGGTGGTCTGGCGTGCACGGATGGCCAACTCGCGAGTCTTCGGCCCGGGAGCGGTCAGATCGGGGCAATCAATGCCGTAGATCCGAACGGGAATGTTCTCGCCGATGATGGGCGGCACATCTCTCAGATTGACGGTCATGTTTTTCGTGTCGATAACCGAATTGACTCGGGTGACAAGAACATCACCATATGTCCTTTCCTTACCCACCGCTTTCTGCCGTCCGGCTGCAAACCCAACCAGTGATACCCCGCATACCGCTACAATCACTAAACCCATAGTCCGCATCTTCATGCATCTACTCCTTTATCTGCATTCGTGGCCAACATTGTACCGCAGATAGTTCCCGAGGAAAAGTTGGGGGTTGACATTTCAGTGTATTTGTGTTAGCCTAAGAGTGTGTATTTGTGTATTACAATAAATTAGGTAACCAATCATGGTGATCAATTCGGCATCGCGGGTACCCAAGCATGTCCAGGCGGCTTTATTGCTCAAGCGCCGGATCAAGAAGGGAACCTATCAGGCGGGGACAAATTTTCCGCCCGTCCGAACGCTGGGGGCCGAACTTGGGGTGAGTCTGAACGTAATCCAGCGGGCAGTGCAACTGCTTGAAAAAGAAGGAGTTGTGGAAACACAGCACGGAATTGGAATCCGGGTGCTGTCGCCGGAAAAGACCCGTCGGACCCCCCTGTCGTTCGGCATGGTCATTCCATACAGCCCGGACACTCGCTTTGCGGGAACCATTCATTGTTTCGCGGACCAGGCGTTGGACGTCTCCCAGAATCATTGCATCGTCAAGAGCTCGAGCCACGAGCCGGCACGGGAGCGGAGGCTGGTGGAGGAGTTTATCGAGACGGGCGTGGAGGGGCTGATCGTCTGGCCTTGCGAAGGCGAGCACAATGTGGAATTCTTCAATAAGGTGTCGGAGACAACGCCGCTGGTGTTTGTCGATCGCAAGCTGGAGGGCGTCCTGGCGCCAAGCGTGGTGCTCGACTTCGACGCCGCGGGACGCGACATGGTGATGCACCTGGGCAGCCAGGGATTTCGTAAGGTACTGATTCTTGAGGACCCCCTGCCGATCAGTTCGTACCGGGAACTGTACGCGGCAATGAAAGATGCCGTGCGGGAGATCGACGGTCGGGGACGGTTCGATTTCGAGGAGGTGGAAACGACGCGGTTCACAGATCTTTACCCGGTCGACCCGGAGCGACAAGTGACAGAACATGCGGAGCGGTTGGCGAGACTTCTCGACGGCCGAGGGTATGAAGCCGTCTTTGCGACACAGGCGGAATATCTGGATTATGTTTTCGTAGGAACGGATTTGAGAACACAGTATCCGAATCTGAAGCTATCGACTATCTCGAACACATTGCCCTCGCCAAGGAGCCTTGCATACTATCAGCGCGGCGTCAGGGAATGGATTGGGGATTTTGGTTTGGTGATCGGGAAGGCGGCGGAAATATTGCACGATATGGTGTATTTGCGGAGCCGTCCGACGCGACAGTACCGGGTGAAGTTCACGACAATGGTGCGGTCGGCGAGAAGCAAGTAGGAAAGATGGCGGGTCGCGACCCGCCCCACAGGAGAAGACCATGAGAAGGATTCGCGGATTTACGTTGATCGAATTACTGGTTGTGGTGGCGATAATCGCCGTTCTGGTGGCACTGCTGCTGCCGGCGCTTCAGAAGGCGAGGGATTTTGCCAAGGCCACGACGTGTCGGAGCCAGCTCAGGCAATTCGCCTTGGCCTTCGTCCAATATGCCGCGGAGAATAACGACTCGTTCCCACTGACGGGAAATCACTCCAATCACAATAATGAGCCCTGGCTGGAGGCAAATTGGATCAACCTACTTTTCCCAAAGTATCTGCCATCCCCATCTCTGACCGGAAGCCACTGGGACCTGTTGCCTCCGAGCGTCTGGATCTGCCCTTGCGATCCACTGCAAGGGGCGTTGTACGCTCCCTACAGTTACCCATCGTATTCCATCAACGTCGCATTAACAGGGTCCCGAAGTCCGGGATGGTCGTACGAACCGTACCGAATGACTGATATTGACGAACCAGCCCGAACACCCGTGCTGGTGGAGTACCCATTTAACCCTTGGGCAGGCTATCCGACAGGAATCGCATGGTACGGACCTTTTGCCCACTACCACAGCAAAGGGGATCTTTTCCTGTTCGTAGATGGACATGTCAGTTGGGTTCCAAGCCTGGACAGCGCGAAGGGCAACGACAGGACACGATACAACTATCGAGACGCCGGGCAGTACTTCACCTCGGACCGTCGATTCTGGTACTAATTACAGGTCAGCCAGACGCAGAAGCTGATAACAACCATTTCCCGGTAAACATGGAAGGACTATCATGAACCGAAATTCACTTGCAGCGGGCATACTTTTTTTCTGTACCATACCATGGCCCGAGCCAATCAGGGCCCAACCGATCGAAAATCCTCCCATCATCGACGGTCAATATGTGGTAGCTAAGAATGGGCATTTGTCGTACAACGGTCAGCGAGTCCGGTTTTGGGGTACGCATTTTTGCTGCGGGCCCAAGCGGAGCGGTCGGGATCTGGAACTGTCGATTGATCGCATGCACGACGCGGGTTTCAATGCGATCCGATTCAATCTGTCGCACGGGCTTTATAACTGCGGTCCCAACGCAAGCAAGGTTTCCTACGACGTCCCGAAAGACAATAAAGGAGCGAAGAATGGCTTGAACGATCTGGACTACGCGATTTATCTGGCCCGGCAGCGGGGAATGTTCTTCTGGCTGCAGTTCTGCATGAGCTGGGGCGTCCATTTCACACCCGCCGATTATGACCTGATGCCGGATGACGGGACGCGGGAGCAGTGGAAAGAGGCGATCAAGGAAGACCCTGGAATGCTCGTCTATATTTCGGACCGGGCCGGACGGGTCCATATGGAATTCGCCAAACGCCTGCTCGATCATGTCAATCCGTACACCGGCAAACGCTACGGCGACGAAGAGACGATCGCGCTATGGGAGATGTTTAATGAAACCCTCTCCGTCCGCGGCTTGATGATGTCCGTAGGACCGAACTTGAAGAACTATCCCAAATTCATCCAGGATGAGGTTCATGCCAAGTGGAATCGCTGGTTGGCGCAAAGGTATCAAAGCGATGAAGGACTAAAAAAGGCCTGGGGGACGCTCAAGCCCGGTGAATCGCTGGCGAGCAAGTCCGTAAAATTCGCGCCGACACCGTCGCCGGAGGGAATTCAGAAATTCGACGCACCGGGATATCAGCCGGAGATAACCACGGATCAAACGTTCTATCAGGGTTATCCGCCGAGGCGCTGTGAGGATATTCTGCGATTTTACTGCTTCCTCTACGACGACTACAATAAGCGGTTCATGAACCACGTCCGTCAGTTCGGCAAGGGCATCAAGGTCGTCCCGATCACTCCGTCCGGCAACTGCAATCGAAACCCGATGCAGTACTACGCCGCGTCGCAGTATGACTTCGTCGCCACTGGTACTTACGGTTTCGCCTGCCGGCCTTGGGAAGTCGGCAAGACCGATCCTTTCATCGCCTACGTCAACCGCCACCCGCTGTCGGGTAACCTCACCGATTGCATGAAAGTCGCCGGCAAGCCGTACCTGATTTACGAGTGCAACGACTATCGGCCGAACCCGTACATGATCGAATTTCCGATGTACACAGCCCTGCAGATGCTCGCCCAGGACGGCGACGGAGTGTTCTGGTTCTACTGGGACGACACAGGTTCGCTGCCGACGATGAAAACGGACGAGGATTACTGCAATACGCCGCTGGCCATGCCCTACATCGCCTATCCCAATGCCGGTCTGGTCATGATGAATGACGAGGTCATGCTGGCGGCGTGCAAGTCGGCCGGGGCAATTTTCCGCCAGGCCGATATCCCCATGCCCCAGCGCACGCGCGTCGTCATCGGCAAGGACAGGCTCTTTGATATCACCAAGCCCTTGCTGGGTGAAGCCGAAGGTTGGCTGCGCCATCACGCCTGGCGAACCGGCGTCGAACTGATCTACGACCCGAACGGCCCTTCGAATATCCCGCCCTGCAAGGATTACGAAAAGCCCCATTGCGATCTGGGACGATACATCCACTTTGATTGGAAGGAAAAAGACAAAGGGTATATCCGCATCGACGCCCCCTCGTGCAAGGCCCAGGTGGGGTTTAACCCCGAGAACCTGACCTTCGGCGAGACAAAAGTCGAAGGCCTGAACCGCAAGTTCACCTCGGTCTGCATCGTGGCTGAGGATGGCAAGCCCCTTGAAAAGTCCGAATCGATCCTGATGACTCTGCTTGCCGACTCGCACAACACCGGTTTCCAATTCGACGTCTCTCGAATGAAAGACAAGTGGGCGCCAGGTCTTGCCCAGACTATCGTCAGCGCCGGCAAGGCCCCGGTCATTGTCAATCGCGTCACCGCGACCATTACCGCCCCCTGGCTCAAAGGCTTGACGTTCCAAAAATTCAACTTTGCCCGAAAATGCTTCGACAAAGGGAGTGTGGACGGAAAATTCCTCGTCCGTGAAGGCGAACCGATGTTCTACGCCAGACTGAAAAGATAACGTTCGCCGCCGCGAAAAAAAAAGGGCGACCGCATGTATCGCCCCTATATGCGTCAACAGAGAAGTACCGGCTACAGTTGCGCCATATATTGGAATACCTGATCGTTGAACCCGGGCAAGTGCTCGTGGCCGAAATCCGGATAAATCGTCATCTGCTTGGGAGACGTGATCTTGTTATAGGCGGCGAACTGGGTCGAGGGCGGACAGATATTGTCCATCAGACCCACTCCCATCAGAACTTCACCCTTAATTCGTTTGGCGAGATGCTGGCAGTCGATATATCCAAGGCGGGTGAAGATTTCCTCTTCCCGCTCATGTCGAGGGTCGAAGTTGCGGAAATACTCCTTCAGCTCGGCATACGCATGCATCGCCAGATCCATTTCCCATACGCGTTTGTAGTCGCAGAGGAATGGGAAGGTCGGCGCCAGACGTTTGATCCTCGGTTCGAGTGAGGCGCAGGCGAGAGTAAGCCCGCCGCCTTGCGACCCGCCCAGTGCCCCGACGCGATTCGGGTCGACCTCGGGCATGTCCATAACGATACCTGCCAGTTGGGCTGTATCGAGGAAGATGTGGCGGAAGAGAAGATTATCGGGCGAATCGTTCAGGCCTCGAATGATGTGACCGTGGAGGGTGTTGCCCTTCACACCACCGGTGTCCTCGGACAAACCCGCCTGGCCACGACAATCGAGCACCGCAACGGAGAAGCCCAGGGAGACGTAATTGAGTTTGTCATGCCAGTCGCCGGAATCGCCCGAATAACCGTGGAATATGACAACCGCTGGATGCGGCTTGGTAGCATTTTTGGGACGAAGGTATTTCGCGTGGATGCGGGCGTTGCGAACACCGGTGAAGTACAGGTCGAAGCAGTCAGCCGAGGCGGCGGAAAACTTCGCGCAAACGAGTTCCACGTTCGCTTTTGTCGATTTCATTTCCGCCAGAGCGCGATCCCAGTAGGCGTCGAAGTCGGCTGGACAGGGGTTTCGTCCGGAGAACGTCTTGAGTTGGTCCAGTGGCATGTCGAGAAGGGGCATGATTCTTCCTACCTTTTACAATGAGTTCCTTTTTGCAGACACAAGGCTCACATTTTAGGCCCAAAGCCAAACGGATGCAAGATCGGAGTGCGACAAGAAAGTCATTTCCATGCTTGCATAGTGAGTCCGCCGGTATTATCGTTGTTACGTTGCGTTTTTGGTTCAGCAAAGGAAACAGAACATGCAGGAAAGATCAAATACGGAAGCGAACGTCCTGGTCAACCCGTTTCAGCAGGAAGGCAACTGGTACAAAGCCAATCTTCACACGCACAGCAAGACATCGGATGGAACTGAGACGGTCGAGGAGCGCGTTCGCCAGTATCGAAACAACGGCTATTCAATCCTGGCTCTGACGGATCATGACAAGACGAACGACGTGACAGGTCTGTCGACGAAAGATTTCCTGGTAATCAGCGGAATGGAAACACATCCGGCATCCCCCCTGCCCGGTGACGTATACCACCTGGTGTGTCTGAATGTTCCCTATGGCTTTGCGCTGCCCGGTGAGTTGGATGCCAATTCGCGCATTCAACGAGTGAAGGATGCCGGCGGTGAAGCCATCTACGCCCATCCCTACTGGTGCGGACATAACTTCAATCACATGGTTCTGGTTAACGGATATATCGGCATCGAGGTTTACAATGCCACCTGTTCGAAGATCGGAAAGGCGTATAGCTCGGTGCAGTGGGATGATCTTCTCTCGAACGGATACCATTTGCCCGCGGTGGCGGTGGATGATTGTCACGGCGGACGCGATTTGTTCATGGGCTGGACAATGATCAAAGCGAGGGATTTGACGGTGAAATCGATCATGGATGCCCTGCGGACAGGATCGTATTACGCCTCGTGCGGACCTCAGATCAACGACTTTGGCATTCGCGATGGAAAGGCGTTTGTCGAATGCTCGCCGGCGGCGGAGATCCATCTGATCTCCCAGGCTTATTTCGGCGGCAGCCGGTACGCCGACAACGGCCCGGATGTGACCTCGGCCGAGATTGGGATCGATCCGAACATGCGGTACGTGCGGGCGGAAGTTGTCGATCGCCAAGGCCGACGAGCCTGGACCAACCCAATCCTGCTGAAAAAGTAGTACACGGGACCGAACATTCTGATAAGAAAAAAGGGCGACCACTCTACTCTGGATCGCCCTTTCTTTTTGATCATCGGATGCAAATCAGCTCAGTCGCAGCGTCAGGCCCCAAACAAACGGGGGAAGCTCGATCTCCCTGCATTTCCCCCTGGCATTGACGTTCAGAGCGATACTCGGACGAGACAGCACCGACTCAGCGCGGCGGATGCCCGGCAGGTACACCTTCAGCCGGCAACCCGCGGCGACGGGAGGCGCCTCAAGATTCGCGTCCGGCGTCTGCCATAGCGGAGGCATCTGCTGAATGGCGACAATCGTGGCTCCGCCCTTTTCCTTGAAGACCCCCACGTGAGCGAACACCTCTTGTCCCTTCGGACCTTCAAAGACAACTGGAACCTGGCCCTTGTCGCGGCTGACGAGCGTCCACACGTTTTTGACCATGTCGAACGACGGCGTGATGCGGAAATTCCCGCCTACATCCGCGACATATTGAACGATCTTGCCCTTGCCATGTTTCTGGACAGTCGACTTCATGCTCGTCTTCTCGAAGAGTGCACCAAGCTGCTCGAATTCCGGAAACTCCGAACCGTGGGGGAAGAGCTTTTCCAGTTCGGCTGACCGCTTGCGAGCGAAACCCCATTCGTCCTGAGTGGCGAAGCATGGCCCCGTGACCAGGGTCCCGCCGTCCTTGGCATAGGCGAGCAGCGTCTTTACCTGCGCGTCGCTCAGTGCGACAGCAAAGGGCAGGAAGATGAATTTGTACTTCGACAACCGGTCTTTCTTGATGTGATCGTCGAACAGGACATCGGTCCACACGCCGGACTGCATGAGAAGACGATCCCACCCCACGAGAGAGTTCCAGTAGTGGTCCCGCCACCCGACCTGAACGAAGGCCGGGTTCGTCCAAAGGTGAATGTATCCGTCTGCTGCGAGACGAGCATGGCCGCGAACGGTACGGACGGCAGGTGGCGATACGGCTTGCGCGGGTTGATTTCCGCTGCCAGCAATGTCAGCACACAGGCGGAAACAGCGGGATTGACCCCGCCGAAACTCGGACTCCCGCCCGCGGTCAGACAGCCAAGGGCATGGGTGACAAGATGCCGCGGGTTGTGACGCCACTGCCCGTCAACCTGGTACATGCCTACAGAAGCCGCCAGCCAGACCTCGGTCTGCGGTTTCCCATATGCCCGCATCAGACGCGTGTGAAAAGCCCCCTTCCATGGATCACCGTCGGCTTCGGTGCCGCTGATGATGTCCGCGGAAAACGGATTAAGCGGAATCGCCCCATTCCACCCAATGTTCTCACGGTGATAGTGATTCACGACGACTTCGGCAGTCGGCTTGGCCTTTTTGATGGTCTCGGCTGTACGCTTGATATAATCCGCGAAGTTCCGGTATCGCCAGGCCATCCACTTGCGAAACTCCATCGTCTCGGGTGCAAACGTGGTGGGGATGTCCGCTCCGGTTTCCTTCTTGTATTTGTCGCGACAGTAATCGCAGCAACATCCGACAGGCTGAGCGACTTCCCAGATGGGCGTGAAGGCAGACCCGTCGAACCAGATCCCGTCCAGATCGAATCTGGCAACCGCGTCGGCGCAGAAATTGGCCAGCGCCTCACCGAAGGGCGTATTGATACAGCAGGCCATCCCTTTGTTATCGCTATCGGGGCCGGGTTCGACCTGATACTTCTGCCGCCATTCCGGATGATCGAGCCAGCCCTGTCGGCACTGGGTCATGGGAATCCAACTCAGAACAGGCTCGCCCAGATTATGAAGGAGTTTGACCCATTTTCTAAAATTCTCATCGAATTCTTCTTTATAATTCGGAGCCAGGGGAAGGAACGGCTGTTTATAGAGCGCGTTTCCCGTCAGCCGAACGTTGCTCTGGTCAGCCACGCCGATCCATCGGGATTCCACACCGCACGCAGCCAGTGTCTTCTCATAGGCTTCCGTGCTGAACTCTCCGACCTGACCCGACGGTACCAGACGCTCCTCGATGCGCAGTCCTGTATCGCTGTAACGAGGCAGAGCGTCAATCGCGGTCTGGGCGCGAACATCGATCGCCAGTTTCCACCCCTGAGACCCGGAGATAAGACGGCAGGCAAGAACATGTCTTCCCGCACAAAGCGTCAGTCGGGTCCGGCGACTGAAGGACCCCATATAGCCATTGCCCTCACGAGCATGGAGAATTTCCCTGCCGTCGAGCCACACCGTCATACCCCAATCGCAGTCGGCGCCAAAGACAACGCGGACATCTTTCTTTACCGCAAACTCGCAGAACGCGTAGCACATGGGTGACCCGTCGAGACGCTCGCCGAAGATCGTCCACAGATCCAGTCGACAAGCGTCAGCGGAGGCTTTGTGACGAACGGCTTTGTATAGTCGACCGTCGATGGTGATCTCGCTGGGCACTTTCCCCGCAGCATCCGGCGGCAATGGGTTCCAGCCTTTTTCGCCAGGGTAAGGTCCAGGATTGGGAATGGGTCCAAAGACAGTCCAGTCACGAAACGGATTTGCACTGCTCATGGGTCTTCCTCTTCTCTATAAATTGACGTCAAGAATAACACCGACGCCCCGATAATCAACATTTTTGTGGTCAAAGCAGTATAAACTGAAATCTCAATCAAGGGGCTTGCAGTCCTTCATTTATGAGGTATATTGAAAGCAAATGGGGTCTCAAGAGATACACGGACGAGTATTTCAAAGGGGGAATGGTTAGCGGGTGGAGCAACTCTCAGGTACGCACGGAGAAGCGTACCGGTTTCCGGTCTTCCACCATATCCCCAAAGGAGAACGCGCCATGGGTACGAATCTCAAAACCAGCAAGCAGATCGCTTGCGTTTCGTTTGCATCGGGATGCCTGCGAAGCCAGATGAACGCCGGACTGCTGATTGACTACTTCAGACACAACGGATGGGAAGTGACCTCCGACATTGCCCAAGCGGATATCATCATGGTGGGAACCTGCGGATTTCAACAGGAATCGGAAGACATCAGTCTGAAGTTGCTCTCAATGGCCGGAGGACGAAAAAAGCCTGGGGCGAAGGTCATTGCCTTCGGATGCCTGGCTGGGATCAATGCACAGGGAATTCGTAAACAGACCGACTGCATTCCCCTGACATGTCGTGAATTCGGTACCCTGGACGATCTGATCGGCGCTCGCGTAAAGATCGCCGATGTCAATGGGCCCAATGACCTGAAAGACTATGCCCGCCAATACATGGGAACCTTCTCATTACTGGATATCCTTCGAGCCAAATTCCGCTTCTCTCGAGGCTACCTGGGCGAATGCATGACAAGCCTCGGATTATCCAACGAAGACCGATCCATTCGCGAAGACTACGACCATCTCTACAACATCAAAATCGCATCGGGCTGTCGCGAGGAATGCAGCTATTGTGCGATTCGATTTGCCGAAGGCGCCTTGGCCTCCAAGCCCATTGACAACATCCTGCGGGAGTTCGATGAGGGGCTGGCATCGGGGTATGCCGCGTTCAACCTGATCGCAACGGACGTCGGAGCTTACGGTCAGGACCGGGGAACCAATATCTCCGAATTACTGGCGGAAATGGTCAAGAGGGAAGGCGAGTACAAGATCGTCTTCAGCGACTTTCATCCCCGCTGGCTGATCCGCTACTTCCCGCAACTGTCCACGATCTTCGTATCACATCCGGAGAAGTTTGGATTCCTCGGATTTCCAATCCAATCGGGAAGTGACCGGGTCCTGAAGATGATGAACCGCCAGTACAGCGCAGCCCAGGTGAAGGAATGCTTTCTCGCACTCTCCCGATCCGCTCCCGGA
>CAZLZE010000085.1:0-22179 GCA_964563935.1 uncultured Phycisphaerae bacterium
CATAGCGATTCGCGAACGAATTCGCGAGATCGGTATTTTTATCTTCGACTGTATCAACGGGGTGGCGGCGATGCGGGATCCGGCGATGGGTAAGGAGTCGCAGGTGGAAGGGTCTTGCGGCGAGAGGCTGCGCGTGGTACTGACACCCACGACGGATTTCTGGAATGAGAGCGTTACGCTCGACGGACGGGTGGAGGTCGAGGACGCGGGGCGCACGATTTCTTACGGTTATTCACTTCGGCATCGTCTGTGGACGTCGAGAGTTCTTCGTGAGATTCTGAGCATGACGGAGATGGAGGTTGTGAACGTGTGCCGCTGGGCGCAGCCGGAGGCAACGGCGACGAGCGACGACTGGAAGATCATGTTCGTGTGCAGGCGGAGGCAGGAGAGTTGACGCAGACAAAGCAACAAGCCTGCCTGCTTTGCGGTTCGGTGGAACACACGGTTTTCTATGAATTTTCCGAGCGTAATGTGGTTCGATGTTCGGGATGCGGATTTGTTTTTGTGCATCCGATGCCCGAAGACGGGCATTTTCAGGACATTTATGCGGGGGATTACTGGAACAGCTATCAGGTATCGGTGGGGGAGAGGGATATCCATGACCGGCTGGATGAGTTCATGGAAATTTCCCGTGAGCGGATTGAGTATCTTTCTCGGTTCAAGACGTCCGGGCGGTTTCTGGACGTGGGGTGTTCGATGGGGTTCCTGGTCAAGGCTGCTCAGGATGCGGGATTTGACGCGTGTGGGTTGGATTTGAGCGAGACGACGTTGGCTGAGGGTCGGAGGCGCTACGGTGTGAAGCTATATCGGGGTCCGATCGAAGATAGTGACCTGGGGAGCTTCGACGTTATTGCTTCGTACAATACGATTGAGCATGTGGTTCGGCCGGACCGTTTTCTGGTGGAGATGCGGAAACGGTTGGCGCCGGAAGGCATTGTCGTGATTGGGACTCATGATGTTGACTGCCAGACGCATCGTCGGGAAGGTCGATTGTGGAAGCACGTGATGCCGGCGGAACATCTGTACATGTTTCGGCGTGAGGACTTGGAAACTCTGGGTCGAAAAAGCGGTCTGGAGCCGGTGTGGCATAACAAGCCCGTCGATAACCTGATCGTTCTGTACTTTCGATCGAAATGAGCATTGTTCGGTGAAGGAGCAGATATGAACAGCGTGTTGAATCGCGTCAAGAAGTATGTGAAAGATATCGTCAGGCCCGCCGATCCGCGGCATCGCAACGACGATTTCGATTGGGTTCATTACACGGACATATACGGTCCGGAACAGGCAGACAGCGAGACTCGGCATACGCTGAGTCTCAAGGCCGGCGACTATGCATTCGACGGTAGAGGGCTTTTGCGGCGGGGCGACATCAAGCCGCTGCATCCGGGGGTACGTGTGGCGTATGAGAGCATTCTTCGGTTGGCCCCGAAGTCGGTTCTGGAGGTGGGGTGCGGGGGCGGCGACCACCTGCACAATCTACGACTGCTTTCGCCGGGGCGGAGGCTTTGCGGGTGCGATATCTCGAAGTCGCAGTTGGAGTTTGCCCGTCGTCGGCATCCGGACATGGATGTTCCGATGCAGGTCTGCGATATTACGCGTCCCGGCGACGAGATCAATCTGCCGCGGGTGGATCTGGCATTCGCGATCACGGTCATCATGCACATTCAGACGGAGGACTACCACAAGACGGCGCTATCCAACATGCTGAGGCAGGCTGAGCGGCAGGTTGTTCTCTTTGAGAACTGGACGCGCCACCCGTTTCTGGACGACATTCGTTCTCTTGCGGAGTCCGGGCGGCTTGCGTGGGAGAATCTGCATATCTACTACCACGTATGCGAAGGCACAACGGGTCCGCACGCCATGATTCTCTCGCGGACTCCGCTGTCGCAGTTTCCGGAACTGAAGGATTACACCACGTTGAAAATCGAGTAGGGTGAGTCTGGTGATCAAGCTTCATCTCGGCTGCGGCAAGCGAATCATTCCCGGTTATGTGAACGCCGATATCCAGGGCTTTCCGGGTGTGAACCTGATTTGCGATTTGCGGAATCTTCCCCTTCGGGACGGTTCGGTCGATTTGATCTACGCGTGTGCGGTGATCGAGCATTTCGGTCGGCGGGAATGGAAGGACGTATTGGCGCATTGGGGCGCGAAGCTGAAGCGAGGGGGGGTGCTGCGGTTGTCGACGGCGGATTTTCGGGCGGTGGTGGAACAGTACGCGGAACAGGGGAACATCGGGGAACTGTTGGGTTGCGTGGTGGGGGGGCAGAAGGATGACTACGACTGGCACGGGATGATTTTTGATTTTGAGCTGATGAAGCAGGGGCTGGAAGAAGTGGGGTTCCGGAACGTTCGCCGATATGACTGTTGGCAGCGGGAGCCGGCGATTCTTGGGGTGGATGATTTTTCTCAGGCGTACCTTCCTCACATGGATCGCGAGCATGGACGGCTGATGACGTTGAACGTGGAAGCGGATAAGCCGGCTTAGGGGATGGGGCGGAGGAATCAGTTGATTAGAGTTGCATATTATCCGAGCTATTCGGAACTGCTGAAGAATCAGGCGTTCAACTACCATCATCCATGGAACGCCAAAGGCGGTATGGACAAGTGGTGCATGTTGAGGGAGATTCTGAAGGGCAGAGGGGTGGATCTTAATACCTATGACATGTACAAGAGCCGACGGGAGATTGACGTCTGGCTGATGGACGAACTGGTTCCGGATCGGATAAGGTTTTTGCTGCGATCGTTCATCAACCCACGGAAGGTGATTGTGATGATGGTGGAACCGCCGATCATCAATCCGTGGGGATGGAAAAGGCTGGGGTGGTACGCACACGTATTCAAGGCCGTGCTGACGTGGCGAAGCGATCTGTGTCGAAATAGCGGGAAGTATTTTCATTATCATTTTCCCGTGAAATTCGATGTTGCCAAGTATCCGGAGTACAAGAGCAAGACGAAAAAGAACCTGTGCCTGATGATGCACTCGAACAAGATGTCTGGGGAGCCGGGCGAGCTGTACACGCTTCGACGGGAGATTATCCGGTACTTTGAGAAGCGTGGGGACAAGCTGCTCGACGTGTACGGGTATGAGTGGAACACGGACAAGAGCAGGATTCCGTTCTTCACGGATCTGTACAAAGGAACCACGCCCGACAAGCGAGAAACGTATTCGGAGTATTTTTTTTCTTTCTGCATCGATAACAGCGTCGTACCGGGCTATATCACGTACGACCCGCTGATTTCCATGGCGACGGGAACGGTGCCGATTTACATGCCCATGCCGGATTCGAAGGAGTTCATTCCGGAAGACACGTTTATCGATTACGGTCAATTCGGCAGCCTGGATGATCTGGTGGCGCATTTGCAGGAACTGGTCAGGTCTGGTGAATACGAGAACTATCGAAGGCGGGGGTGGGAGTTCATCAATTCGCCGGCCTATCGGCCATTTACGATGGAGCAGTTTTGTGAGGACGTGTACCGGGCGATTACGGCGGTGAAGAGGGCGTAATAGCCGCGATGATGCGGGGAAGCTATCACTTGTCTGAGGGTGGAAGTTGTTGACTGATGAATAGAGTATCGAGCCAACCACAAGGCTTGTCGGCGGAAGAGGGCGGCAGATCCGTCTTCTGGTTCGCGGTGGCCGTTATCATGGTTCTGCACATCATCGCGGGGGCGAAGATGTGGGGATATACCGTGGATGACGCGTATATCTTCTTTCGTTATGCGGAACACACGGCCCAGGGGTATGGCCCAACGTTTAATTTCGATGGTGACGCGCCGGTGGAGGGCTACACATCTCCTTTGTGGATGTTCCTGCTGGCGGGGACGTATTTTATCTCCCACAATCTGGAAGTGAACGCCAAGATTTTGGGGTTGGCCCTTAATCTTGGGACCATCGTGGCGTTGGCGAGCTTTGTTCTCAGGCATTTTCGGCAGGACAAGTTTTTTGTTGGGGCTCTTTTCGGGATCCTGTGGAGCGCCACTTGTTTTCCGTTCGCGGTATCGAGCATCGAAGGGTTGGAAACGCCGCTGGCGAATTTCCTGACGATGGTGACTTTGACGGCCGTCTTTTCGACGTTTCAGAGTCGGAGGACGTGGGTTGCCCTGAGTCTCCTGCAGATCGGATTGTATCTGACGCGTCCCGATATGCTTTTGGGAGTTGCCGGAGTTGCCTTGCTCTGGATATTCGGTGTGCTCCCCAACGACAGCCGGGATCGCAGGTCCCGCTGTTGGCAGGGATTGGCGTGCTACGGTTTGCTTATTTGTGTGATCGTTCTGCATGTGGTCTGGCGGCATCATTACTATGGCCATTGGCTGCCTTGCACATTTTACGCCAAGGCGGGTGGAACGACTCATCATTTCGCTTTTGGCTTGAACCGGATAAACACATTTTTCCTCGGGCAGACCCGGACCGACGTGTTGTTTGTTCTTCAGCCATTTGTGCTGACCCTGGCTCTGGCGAGGCAGGGATCCATGGCGATCAAGCCATATGCCGCTTTGCTGCTCTTCGTCGTTGCCCGCGTGTGTTTTCATCTGTACAGCGGCGGAGAGATCATGGGTGTCTCGCGATTTTTGACGCCTGCAATTCCCGTGCTGGGAGCGCTCTGGGTGTGGTCGCTGATCCAGATTACAGAATCGATTGAGACATTTCCCCGGCGTCCCCGGTGGTATTTGCGGCCGGACACGGTGTTCCTCCTTCTCCTGGCCTGCGCGTTTGTCTTCCTGCAATTTCGGAAGGTTGGCTCGCTGGGGTCACAGATTAATCTTCCGCATCACAAAGCCGTCGGGCGATGGCTCTGTCAAAACGCCCGCCCGAACTGGCTGGTTGCCAATGGCGATGTGGGTGTGGTGTTTTATCTGGCCAAGCATGTTCGTGTTCTGGATATTCTCGGGCTGAACGATTACCACATCGCCCAATTGCCGGGCCAGTGGATTCCCACCCAGAATTCTCCGAAGGTCGATGTCGATTATGTTCTGGGGAAACGTCCGGAGGTGGTGATCCTGCGTCTTGCGAAGGACACGCATGACCGAACGGCGATGGAGGCGGGGATTGCGCGATCTGAGCGATTCCGGAAGGAATACAGGTTTGTGGAGAACCATAGCTGGCTTTACATTTATCTTCGCTCGGACTTGAGCCCTCATGCGTCCTTGATGTCTCCACCCGCTGATTTGGCGGAAAAGGATTTGCGGCAGATACGGTAATGAGCACGCTTCACTACAATATACATAATCGGATTGACGTCTTTGTGGATGGACGGTTACCGAGGCCGATCACATCCACTATCGATTTTCAGATTGGATACTTCAAGACCGCAGACGCACGGGCAATGTCGCCGCATCGAATCGACGTGCGGCCTTACAGCGAGTTTGGGCCCGGGTCGGATGTGGTTTTCGATTCGTTTCATCTGCTGCGGGGAGTGACCGGATCATGCGTGGATAATCCGGAGCGACGATGGGCGATTCGCAGGGAGGAACATGGTTTCTCCGTGTTCACGGACGAATCGCTTGTCATTACGCCGTTTGTGCAACTGCTGCTGATGGAGCATGGGATATCGCTGGTGCACGCCGCAGCTGTGGCCGACGAGGCGGGGCGGGTGACTCTTCTGGCCGGCGCCGGCGGTGTGGGCAAGACGGCGATTCTGGGGCACCTGGTTCGGGAGCACGGGTATCGGTTGTTGGGCGACGATAACGTCGGACTGAAGGAAGACGGGACGTGTCTTTCCATGCCGCGGTCGTTTGTGTTGAAGGAATATCATCGGACGGTATACCCGGAGGTGTTCGACCGGCTGGGTGTGGGAGCGGAGTCCCGGGGGCGGAAACTTGCGAAATCAGCGGTGTATGGATTGATTGGAGTCCTGGGGGCCAACGCGCCGTTCATTGGTTTGTCGAAGGTTCTGCTGAAGCACCTGGGGTTGCTGGATCGCGTGTCGCACCGATTGGCGGCTCCGCCGAAGTTTGATTTTCTGGCGACCGTGCCTGTGGAGGAGATATTCGGGTCCGGGTGCGTTGCCGCGGAGGGGAAGCTCGATCGCATCGTTTTTCTCCAGCGGTATGAAGGCGCGGACCTGGTCGCGGAATCGATAAGCGAGGAGGATTTGGCGGGGCGGATGAACGCGATCATCCTGCATGAATGGAGCGATAGCATGAGGATGCTGTTTACGCTCGGCGCATTCGCGATGGTGGATTTGGATGCATATTTCGGAAGGGTGTCGGCGTTTATTCGCGGCGCGATTTGCGGAAAAGAGGCCCAGATATTGAGAATTCCTGCCAAGGTGCCGCCGCGGGACCTGGCGAACTTCTTCTATTCACACTTCGGGTCGTTGCAGACCGTATGAATATGGCCGAGCCGAAGATCTCCATTCTGATGCCGGTGTACAATACCGAGAAGTATCTCGGTGAGGCGATCGAGAGCACTCTGTCGCAATCGTTTGGCGATTTTGAGTTCATCATCGTCAACGACGGTTCCGCGGACGGCAGCGGGGCGATCATTGATGCTTACGCGGCCAAGGACCGGCGCATCCGGGCGTATCACCAGGCGAATTCCGGGATTTCCGCGGCGTTGAACAAAGGCTTGGCGGAGGCGCGGGGGCAATACATCGCCCGGATGGACAGCGACGACGTAGCCATTCCCGGCAAGCTGGAAAAGCAGGTGCGGTTTCTTGACATGCATCCTGAGATTGGGATTGTGGGAGGCGGGTGCAACCAGATGACGCCGGAAGGTCGGGTTTTTGAGACGAACCTGATGCCCGTCAGCGATTTGGATATTCGGTGGATGCTGCTGCTGCGGAGCCCGTTTGCCCATGTGACGGTGATGATTCGGCGGGGGGTGCTGACGGCGAACGGCCTGCGCTACGATCCTGCGTGGGAGGCGGTGGAAGACTACGAGCTATGGACGCGCCTGATGAAGTACACGGCGGGCGCGAACCTTCCCGAGCCGCTGGTGAATGTGCGAATGCATTCCTCGAGCGTGTGCAGCCGCCGGCGCGAGGTTCAGTTGCGGAACCACAACCAGGTGGCGTTTCGAACGATTCGAGAAGAACTTCGGGAATTGACTCTCACCGAGGACGAGGTGTATCAACTTGGCCGGGTATATTTGCGTGGCGGGGAGCCCTTGTCGGAGGATGATCCGCGGCGGGTGGCATTGTCGCGCCTCTACTTTGGTTTGTTGAAGACATTTGCGGATCATCATCGCGGAGAGCCGGGGTTGGAGGATTTGCTTCGGCGGGAGGTGCGGGGGATGTTGTCGGTGCTATCGGAAGTGCCGGCGCGCAGAGATTTGATTTTTCTTCTTGGCCGATTGTTGTGCATCAATCCCGGGCTGGTGGGGCTTCTGGGTTTGGGGCTGAAGCGGCGACTCGCTCGCCTGATTGGCCGGAAATAGGGGTCTGGGCGTTTTGCGTTTGTTGTGGGTGCAGAATCATTTCTGGCCGGAGATGCGGGGTGGGGCGGAGACGCGGGCGTATTTTACGGTCCGGGCCTTAAGGGCGTTGGGTCATGACGTGGATGTGCTTTGCCGCTGGAGTCCTTCCGGCGAGGCTGCCGAGTATGATGCTCTCGACGGGGCCAAGATCCATCGAGTGTTTCGCCCTGAGATCGGCCGGGGTTTCTGGCGGATTCAGCCGTGGTTGAGGATGCGACAGTGGAAGGGCATCTGCCGGGAGTTTCTCAAGGACCGGCACTATGAGGGCGTGATTTCCCTTCAGCCTGAAACGGTTGGTTTCATTCGTCAGACGGCAAGAAACGTGCCCGTCATGCTGGCGATGTGCGGGACGCTGCTTGGGGCTCGCGGTTACGATTTTTCGGAATCGGGTTCGTCGCTCAATGTCCGTTTCGCAGCGATGATGCGATTTCATCAGTATCTGCATTACGAACGAAAGGCTTGCAAGGCGGCTGATCGAATTGTCGCGGAATCGCGAAACGTTGAAGATCAACTGGTCAGACTTTACCGGGTTCCCGCCGGGAGGGTATCGGTGGTGAAGAGCGGAGTGGACACGGCGCTGTTTTGTCCCCGGCCCAAGGAGCGGGATGTCATCCGTCGGCGTGAGAAGTGGCCCGCGGAGGCGTTTGTTGTTATCGGCGTGGGGCGATTGGATCGGGTGAAGAATTTCGAGTATTTCATCCGCAGCGTCGCGCTGGCGTCGCGGGACGTGAATATTGTCGGCGTGCTGGTGGGGCACGGATCGCAGCGGGAATACCTGGGTACGTTGGCGAAGGACCTGGGAGTATCCGATCGGGTGATCTTTGCGGGTCATCGATCGGATGTGCATGAACTGCTTTCCGCGGCGGACGCGTTCTTGCTGCCTTCCGTATATGAGGCGTATGGGGCTGCATGGCCCGAAGCCTTGGCGTGCGGACTTGCGTGTCTGGGACTTCGCCGGGAGTTTGGGCGCATCAACACTGCCAGTGACGAACATATTACTGACGGTGAAACAGGGTTTCTGGTCAGCGCGGACGACCCGCGTGATTGTTCACAACGGCTGGTGGAATTGGCGAAGAATCCTGAGCGTCGAAATCAGATGTCGAAGGCGGCGCGAGACTCGGCGGTGACGAATTACAACTGGAATAGAACGGCGGAATGCTATGTGGAGTTGCTGCGGGCGTGAAGGTCAGCGTCATCATTCCGTGCCACAACTACGGGCGATTCCTGGGAAAGGCGCTGGACAGCGTTATCCGGCAAACGCTCGCCGTCGATGAGATCATCGTGGTTGACGACGGATCGACGGACGAGACCTCTCAGGTGGCGGCTGGGTATGGTTCTCGCGTGCGATACATCTATCAGGAGAACGCCGGCGCATCGGCGGCCCGGAATCGCGGGGCGCGGGAAGCTGCGGGGGATTGGATTTCTTTTCTGGATGCCGATGATCAGTGGGAGCCGAACAAGCTTCAGATTCAGCGGGGCGTACTTGGGGTCCATCCGGACATTGAGGCCCTTGTGTGCAATTTCTGGCATGTGACGCCGGAGGGAAAGAAGATCGATCAGGGAATCGATCGTCACTTCCGGGGTCTAAAGTCGATCGTGTGGCGGCAGTTCAAGGATTCGCAGGTCTGGGTGGTCAAGGATAGGCTTCCGCAAGCGTTGATCGAGGATTTCATGATGGGGCTTCAGACGCTGATGAT
The DNA here is from genome assembly GCA_964563935.1 of uncultured Phycisphaerae bacterium. GTDB lineage: Bacteria > Planctomycetota > Phycisphaerae > JAAYCJ01 > JAAYCJ01 > JBAZZQ01. The sequence continues at coordinate 9,115 of CAZLZE010000085.1, forward strand.
TCGCAAGTCCACGTATGAGCGGATGGGCGGATTGGATGAGCGATTTCCGACGGGCGAGGACCTGGACTTTTTCCTTCGGCTGGCCAAACAGGGCATTCGGATCGGGTTCGTGCCTATTCCGCTGGTCCTGATCACGCAGCATCCGCATAGCCTGTGCCGGAACAATCCTCGGACAACGGAGAATCTGCTGTCGGTACTTCAGGCGTTTGAAGGTGGTCACAATCTGACGGAGGCGGAGGCCAAGGCGGTGCGCCGACAGATGGGTTGGTGCGAGCTGGGTCTGGCCTGGCAGAATTTCTCCAGTGGCGATTTTGAAGGTGCGCGATCCCACGCGGTCCGGGCCATTCGTCTGGGACGGCGTTGGCGAGGGACCAGAACGTGGCTTAGGACATTGCCGATTTTGAGGCAACTGTGATCACATGACGACGATGGAACATTTTGCGGATCCATGGGAAGGGGGCGTGTCGATCGACGAGCTTACCCGTCAGGACATCTGGTCGCTGCGTCGAGGGTTTCTTTCGCGGCGATTTGGGGATGTGAAGGGTTGGCGGGTTCTCGAGGTGGGCAGCGGACCTGGCCATGACTCGCTGTATTTCGCGGAGCGGGGGGCGACGGTGACGGCGGTGGATTATTCACACAGTGGATTGCAGACAGCCAATCGGATTTACCGGGACCTGGGGTTGACAGTCACGGCTGTGCGAACCGATGCGAGGGCGCTTCCATTTCGCAGCGACGAATTCGACATGGTTTTCAACGCGGGGGTCCTGGAGCATTTCGAGGACGATCCGCTGAAGACGATTATTTCGGAGATGATTCGGGTGGCCAAGCCGAATGGCTGGGTACTGGCGTTTTGCCCCAACCGATATAATGTGTTCTATCAAACGCACCTTCGGCGAATCCATGGGCATCGATACGAATACGAACGTGCCTTTGCCGCCAAAGAGCTTGGGGCGAGGTTCGAGCGGGCAGGGCTGAGGGAAGTTTCTGCCAGCGGTATTCACGTTCATCCCGCGTTCAATTACCTGTTGCCCGAGTGGCTTCCGAAGCACCATCGGATCGAGCCGTGGATGCGGTACTGCTTTTCCTGGTTCGAGGGCTCGGACCGTTTTGATCGCGTGAAGTCGCTTATCGGCCAGGATTTTGTGGTCTGGGGTCGCAAGTCCGGACAACGAGGAGATATACCGGTTTCATGATGAGAATTGGCCTTGATGGTCGTGCGATTTTTCGTCCGAACCGGCGGGGAACAGGCAAGAACCTGATTGACCTGTACCGCCGGCTGGCGGAGACTCATCCGGAGTGGACGTTCGTCCTGTTTCACCAGGTTGAAGGTCCGGATGACCCATTTGTCGGGCTGAAGAATGTCGAACGGTGTCAGGTGGACATTCCCGGAGATCGGTTTGGTTTCTGGCAGGAGATTCGCCTTCCCCTGGCGGCCAGGATGCGGGGAATGGATGTTCTGCATTGTCCCGCCAACACGGCGCCGCGCTGGCCTATGGTGCCAATGATACTGACAATTCATGATTTGATCCCCTTGGAACCCGAGTTTTCAACACTGGAATCGCAGACATGGGGTGTGGCGGTAGCGCGGGCGGCGCGGAAGGCTCGGCGGATCATCACGCCGAGCGAGTACACTCGCGGGAAAATTGTGCAGGAGCTGGGTATTCCGGCCGATAAAGTAGTTGTGAACCATTGGGCGCCCGATACGGGGTGTCGAAAGGTGACGGATGCGGTCGAACTGAATCGCGTGCGGGTGAAATATGGGCTTAGGCCTGATCAGCCGTATGTTTTCGCGTTTGGGGCGGCCGATCCGCGAAAGAACACGGAACGACTGATTCAGGCGTGGAGCAGTGTGCCTGAGTGGAAGAGAAAAGAGTTTGCTCTGCTTCTGGTAGGGATCCAGGACTGGGCCAGAGAGACGTTTCAGCACCAGATAAAGGAACTGGGTTTGGAAGCCACCTGTCTTCTGCATGGATTTGCTCAGGAAGAGGACATTTCCGCCCTCACCAGCGGGGCCACGGTTTTGTGTTACCCCTCGTTGAGTGAGGGGTTCGGCTTGCCGATTTTGGATGCCTTTCGGTGTGAAACGGCGGTGGTGACGAGCAACTCCTCGAGCCTGCCGGAAGTGGCGGGCGATGCAGCGGTCTTTGTCGATCCTCGCGATGTGGGTTCAATAGCCCGGGGATTGACGGAGTTGCTTGAAAATACGGCCCTGCGTGAGGAATTGGTCCGGCGCGGAACGGTGCGTCTCGGGCAGTTTACCTGGGAGGCCTGTACCAGCCGACTGGCCCGCGTTTTTGAGGACGTATGCGGAGAAATGAACTGACATGAGTCTGGAGATCGCGGTCGATTGTCGGCATTATCTTGGTGATCGGCCCTGCAAGGCGGGGCAGCGGTGCCGATGCCAGCACTACGACCGCATGGACATGCGAATCCTGATTATCAAGGTGGGGGCGTTGGGGGATGTCGTTCGGACAGCCTGCCTGCTTCCCACGCTGAAGCGCATGTATCCAAAATCCCAGATCACCTGGGTCAGCAAACCCAGTGGCGTGCGCATTCTGGGCGGACATCCCATGATCGATCGATTGGTCGCCTTCGATGCCGAGGGCATTCTCTTGTTGACGCAGGAGAAATTCGACCTGGTGCTATCGCTGGACAAGGAGGCCGGTCCCGCGGCGTTGTGTAATGCGGTTCATTGTTCCGACAAACGGGGGATCGGACTGTCGGCCTGGGGGACGCCGGTTCCGTGCAATCCGGAATGCGAACGATACTTCGAACTGGGGCTCGACGACGAACTGAAATTCAGGCATAATCTGCAGACATACCCGGAGCTTATTCATGCGGCCCTGGGTTTGGCGTATGTTCGTGAACCATACCGCCTGTATTGCGATCCCGGGTCGATGCAGCGGGCCCGCCAGATGTTTTCCCCGTGGCGCATGGCCAATCGTCCGATCATCGGTCTGAATACCGGCTCGGGCTCGGTGTTCGCCAACAAAGTACCCAAGCCCTCGCGATGGGTGGAGTTGGCGCGGGCATTGCTGGCGAGGAAATTCACGGTTGTGCTGACGGGCGGACCGAGCGAAACCCAGACCAACGACTGGATCATGGAGCAGGTCGGACCGGAGATCCGGAATACCGGAAACAACCACACCGAGCAGCAGTTTACCGCCATTATCGACCAGTGCGACGTGCTGGTGACGGGTGATACGCTGGCTCTTCATGTGGCCCTGGCGAGAAGTGTTCCGGTGGTCGCCCTGTTCGGTTCCACGTGCGAGCAGGAGATCGACCTTTTCGGTATGGGACGCAAGATCATGTCCTCGTGCGGATGCGGGCCGTGCTACAAGCGTCAGTGCGATCGAAAACCGAGCTGCATGGACCTTATCTCTGTTGAGCAGATCGTGGCGGCCGTGGAAGCCGTTTGCGATGTTCCGCAGCGGAGCTTGCTGCCGCTTTCGTAACTGACAGGCATTGATCCCTCAGATTTACTTCCCTCACACATGATCCTTGCTTCGAGGAATTGACGTGAGGGCGAAACGCAAAAATATCTCATGAAATGGCTGTTTGTCACGACAGAGTTTCCCTGGCCCCTGAATCACGGGACCTGGCTGCGCGTCTATCATCTGGCGAAGACGCTGAGAAGTCGAGGTGAGAGCGTATCTATTATTTCCTATCAGGGCGATCTGGTCGGGAATCAGGCGTATACGCAGATTGGTGTGGAGGTGGTGGCGGGACCGCAGGGCGTTCCTCCGCGCCGGGGCCAATCGCGGTGTTTCCTGGGACCGTATGTCTACGACCAACAGCTGGGTTCGCATATCGCGGCTCATGCGGGCGGGTTTGATGTCGCGGTTCTTGTTCGTCCGAATATGCTGCAATATTCGCAGGAAGCTTCCGCGGCGGGGCTGGTTTTGGGCGATATGGTGGATGATCCTGTTCTGGAGGAAGGTCGGGGTTTCTGGGGCGGGTCAAGTTTGCGACGGTGGTTGCGGCAAGCGAGGTTTTTCCTGGGGGAATATCACTACGAGCAGAAGTTCCTTCGCCACGTAAAGTGCGCGGTTTTTGTCAGCGACGAGGACGCGCGGAGTTTTTCGCAACGGCATCGCGGTCGACGAACGATGGCGATCCCGAATGGGGTGGACCTTTCGTATTTTGCCCGTCCCTCCGAGCAGAGGACGTATGGGAATGGGCATGCGACTGTGACTTTTCTGGGAAATTTGGCCCATCCGCCCAATCGTGATGCCGCCCTGTTCCTGATGCGAGAGATCGCGCCGCTGATCTGGAAGCGTGAGCCCAAGGCGCGATTTTTGATTGTGGGGAGTAATCCGGGACCCGATCTGGTGGGTTTGGCAGGTCCTCAGGTGAATGTGACGGGATGGGTTGAAGATGTGCGTCCGATGTTGTGGTCTTCGACGGCCGTGCTGTTGCCGATGCGGACGGGGACGGGAATAAAGAACAAGCTGCTGGAGTCGTGGGCGGCCAACGTGGGAGTGGTGGCGACGCCGCTGGCGTGTCAGGGTGTTCCGGCTCGCGATGAGGAGAACTTGCTGGTGGGACAGACACCGGGGGAACTGGCCGAAAAGACACTTCGTCTTCTGGAAGATCCTGGACTTCGGCGGCGAGTGGCGGACGCAGGCCAAACCACGGTGCGGGAGCATTTGACGTGGTCAATGGCGGGCGAGCAGTTGATGCGGCTGGTGCTTTCGCTGAAGGGGACCCACTCGTGACAACGGATGTGATCAAGCGACATTATCAGGACAATTCCGTCGCGCGAAGCTACGATAAAGAGCGGTTCGCGGGAATTGTCGGCCGGGCATTCGATGCGATCGAAAAACGCGCCCTGCGGAAGGTTGTGGGTGATGTTCTGAGGGATACGCCCCAACCGAAGGTTCTGGATGTTCCCTGTGGAACAGGCCGAATCACCGAGTTTCTTCTGAGGATGGGACTTGAGGTGACCGGAAGCGATATTTCCCGGGAAATGATGGACATCGCCAAAGTGCGGTGCGAGAGGTTTTCCGGGCGCATCACCTTTGAGCAGATGGATCTCGATGCGCCGGACCTGCCGGAGAACGCCTATGATCTGGTCACGTGCATCCGAATGCTGCACCATCTGGATACGAACGCGCGAAAGGGCGTGTTCAGGTCGCTGGCCAGATTGACGCGGAAATACGTGTTGGTGAATGTCTCGTATTCCTCGCCCTTCTATCGGTGGCGACGGAGAGTCAAGCGGGCCTTTGGGCAGGGTGTGTCTCGGGAGAGTTCGACGTGGCTGCAGATTCTGGAAGAGACGTCACAGGCGGGATTGTGCGTGAAGTCGTGGCGGTTCATTCTACCGTTCGCGAGTGAGGATTTGGTCCTATTACTGACAAAAGCACAAAGAGTGTAATGGCAAATATCCGGAGGTTTGCCCAGGAGCAGGGATCCTATTTCTTTCAGGAGCCGACGGCGCCCAAGTCGATCGACGTGAAGCGTCGTGAACGAGTGTCGTTCGTGACGCTGAGATATCCTGGGGGGGACCGGAAACTTGTCCTGAAGAACGTGACCGACAATACGGAGAGCAAGAGGCCGAGTCAGATTCTTCAGGTTCACCAGCTCATAGCCTCAGAAAACCCTGAACTGGCAGCCTACTTTCCGAAGATCACCGGGATCGACGAGACCCTCGGATGGATCGCCATGGAATATATCCCCGGCGGGACGTTAGAAGCCTTATTGAAGCGGGAACTGCTGGTCGGGACGCGTGCAAGTGGGGAAATAGAAAGATATTTGGCGGATATTGCCCGGATTTTCCGCGAGACCGGTAAGTTGAATCTGGGCGAAACGCATTTTTCGTCGTTGAAATGGCCGAATACCAAGATTGTCGCTGCGTATGATACGATTTTCACGGATTCGGCTCTTCGACGGTACCTTCCGAAGAATGTGGACGGCGTGAAGGAGATTTTCACGCAGTTCGGGAGCGATGTGTTCTCTCGGGTATACCGGTCGCTGGTTATTGTCGATTGTCAGCCGAAGAATATCCTGGTTCAGGACTCGGGGCATCTGCGTTTGATGGACCCCGATTACAGCGTTGCGAATCCTGCCTTGGCCGTGGCTCATTTTCTCGCCAGTCTCGATCGCATCGGAGTGACGCATCTGACGAAGGCCTCGCAATCGAAAATCGCTTACTGGAAGAGTCGGTTGGTTGCCGCCTACCAGGCGGGGGCGGATTCCGTATTTGCCAAGGAGCTGCTATTTTTATATCCATGGGTTCTTGTCCGGGTCTGTCGCTGGCATGTGGCCAGTCGAAGGTGGTTCGGACCGTATCTACGATGGTATTACGGGAGTCTGCTGAGAGGGTTTTTGACCAGGATGGCGGACACTCCCAAAGATCGGTTGCTGGAGTCGCCGGGCGAAGTATTTTCGCCCCGTTAGCGATATGCGGATTTTTCTGGGGGGTACATCGAAATGTGTGACATGAAGAAATCGACGTTTCGCGAAAGGACATTGGGTGCCCGCGTCGTGAATTTTCCGCGAGTGAAGGAGACAGAATCATGAAACAAATGATTTTCCTCATTACGATGATGTGCTACTTCATCGTACGCTCCCTGGCGGATCCTTTCTGGGCGATTTTTCTGTACTATTCGCTGGCGGTGCTTCGGCCGCAGGCGGTGTGGGAGTGGGCGTTGTCGAGCACGGCGGTCCGGGACGTTCGCTGGTCTCTGATTGCGGCGATTGTGTCGGCGGCGGCCATATTCCTCAACCTGAGTTCTCTTCGCCATCGAATTGTGCAGAAACGGTTCATGATCATTATTGTTCTGTTCGGAGCCTGCCTTGGCGGGAGCTACTACTTTGCGATCAACCATGAGGTGGCAGGACACTATGGATGGGAGTACTTCAAGATCCTGATCATGCTGTTCATGGCGTGTTATGTGGTTACGGAACGGTGGCACGTTCGGTATCTGGGGTGGATGATCTTCGTGTGTCTGATCTACTTGGTCTATGAAGTGAACATGTTATATGTGGTCCGTCGCCGACTGGATATCTATCATACGGGTTTCGGCGGACTGGACAACAACGGGGCGGCCCTGCTGCTAGGAATGGTGATACCGTTCTGCTACTGCTTTTTCTACGCCGAGCGACGATGGTGGCGATGGGGATTCTTGCTGTGCATTCCTCCGGCTTTGCACGCGGTCATGCTGACGTACTCCCGCGGCGCCATGCTCAGCGTGCTGGTGGTGGGTACGGCGATGCTGCTGTGGATGGCCCGACGACACCTCGTCTCAACGCTGGTGATCGGCGTTCTGCTTGGGGGGGTCGTTTTGGGATTGGCGGGTCCACAGGTGCGTCACCGGTTTTCAACGATCAGCGATAATACGCCCGGAAGCTCGCAGGACTCACGCTTCCGAAGCTGGCGGGCGGGATGGAATATCGCCAAGGATTACCCGATATTTGGCGCAGGACTGCGAAATTCGAACTTGCTGAGCAAGGCGTATGGCGCCGACATTGAAGGCCGAACGATCCACAACGTGTACATTCAGATCGCCGCCGATGCGGGTTTCCCCGCGGCGTTTCTGTTCGTCAGCCTGGTTCTGGTCACCTTGTGGCATTTGCTGGCGGCGTCCGTCCAGGCCAGACGTCATCTCGACGACCCGGAGATGCGGTGGCATCATTACATTTGCCTGGCCTCGTTCTGGAGTCTCTCTATTTATGCGTTCGGGTCGATCTTTCTATCGTCTGAAATGTTTGAGATCTGCTACCTGTTGATGCTGTTCGGAGCGGTGGCTCCGACGCTGGCCAAGTCCTCCGATGATCGGGAGGAGCAGGGGGATGCGCTTCCCGTGATCCCGCGAAAGGCGATCGGATCGTCGCGGCTGAATATGCGGGGCACTCCGGCATGACCATGGAGCGTTCACGGGAAAGGCTGGACCATACGGTGCGCCGGCTGAGTCGCTGGGCGGACGAGTGTGATCCGGGGGTCATGCGCGTTCTGGCCCGCGCGCTCGATCTTCCCGTTCGCGCGGCGTGGCACGTGTGGCGGAATCGGCCTTACCTGACGGTGTATAAGCTGCTGAACATGGGGTTGGTGAATATTGAAGCGTTGCTCCGCCGGGAGCGTATGCACGGCCTGCCGTATGTGGCGAAGGTTGAACCGACGAACATCTGCAACAGCACCTGTCGGCTTTGTCCGACGGGTACGAATCTGCCAGGTCGGTGCAAGGGAAAGATGTCGCTCGAGCAATTCTGCCGGATCATCGACATGATCAAGAGGCACACATACGTGGTGGATCTGTCCAATTGGGGTGATCCGCTGGTCGTGCCGGACATCTACCGGATGATCCGTTACACGCATGACGCTCGAATTTGGACGTACATCTCCAGTAACCTGCACGCGTTCAATCTGGAACGCCACGACGACGAGGCGATCGTCCAGAGTCGATTGGACATGCTGAATTGCTCTCTGCATGCGGCCACGCAGTCGACGTATGAAGCGTATCAACCGGGAAAGAAACTGGACGTGGCTCTGACGAAGATTCGCGCCATTCTGGACGCCCGGCGCCGGTTGAATTCCCGTACGCCGGTGGTGCAGTTGTTCTTCGTTGTGACGAAACACAACGAACATGAGATGGCGGATTTCCGCGCCCTGGCGGAGGACCTGAAGTGCGAAGCGGTGTTCATTCCCGCTTCCCTGAATTTGCGTTTCGCCAGCCGGGCGGAATGGGCGGACAAGATGAGGGAGTGGTTGCCGAGCGATGTGCGGTGGGTGGCTCCGTGGTATCGAAACGGTGCTCTGGGGCATCATGACGAGAATGGAACAAAGAAAATCTATCCATGTTACTGGCCTTGGCGGGAAACGGTGATCAACTGGGATGGAGCTGTCTCCGTGTGCTGTGGGGACTATGATCCGCGGTGGGAGATGGGCAACATTTTCAGAGATTCTCTGCGGACGATCTGGAACGGCGAGGCGTATCGGGCGGCGAGGCGGAGTTTCAAACGGTCGGTGAACGGATTGACGGGTGAACCGTGCAGGAGTTGTCCAGGAGTCATGATATGAAGCTGCGAGTATTGCAGATTCTCCATGGGCTCTCCCGCGCGGGGGCGGAGCGCCTGGTCTACGATATGGCGACGGTCAATCGGGGGAGCCTGGAAACCGCGGTTGTCTGTCTCGATCAGGAAGGTCCCCTGGCGGACGAACTTCGCCGGCAGGGGAGTACGGTTGTCTGTACGCACCGGCGGGAGGGGATCGATGTCAGACAAATTCCCCGCATTGCCGATGTGATTCGATCCTTCCGTCCGCACGTCGTTCACTGCCATCAGTACACGCCTTTCTTTTACGGCACATTGGCCTGCATGTGGGCTGGGGTTGGGCGTGTCCTTTTCACGGAACATGGTCGCCATTTCCCCGACGTGGTGAGCTGGAAGAGGCGGCTGTTCAATCGCGTTCTCATTCACCGCACCGGCATGATCACGGCGGTGTGCGAGTTCTCCCGCCAGCGATTGATCGTCAACGAGGGAATTGCGCCGGACAAGGTCAGCGTTGTCTACAACGGTGTTGACGTCGGGCGGTTTGCGGATAGAGTGAGTCGGGAGGAAAGTCGGCGAAATCTGGGCCTGCCTCTCGATGCGCAGATAATCGTTCAGGTCGGCAATCTTCGCAAAGTGAAGGACCATCAAACGGCCATCCGCGCATTTGATAGAGTTCACAGGGCCAGGCCAAACACATTCCTGGTTCTGGTCGGCGATGGACCTGAAATGCCGGCTTGCCGGGATCTTACCCGATACCTGAACCTTCAGGATGCGGTGAGATTTCTCGGGCAGCGCGAAGATATCCCCGCCATTTTGCCGGCGGGCGATGTGATGCTCATGACCAGTCTGTCTGAAGCGCACAGCGTTTCTCTGCTGGAGGGCATGGCGTGTCGGCTGCCGATTGTCGCCACGAGAGTCGGGGGTGTTCCGGAAACGGTCGTTGACAGTGAAACCGGTCTTCTCGTCGCTCCCGGCGACGCCGAAGCCATTGCGGAGGCGGTTATACGAGTGCTGTCCGACCCGAATTTACGCGTTCGAATGGGACAGGCTGGGTTTGTTCGTGTGCAATCGACCTTCCGGCAGGAAACCATGCATCAGCAATACCTGAAAATTTACCGTCACCTTGCGGATCTTGGAGAAAATGCGTGACATCCTCTGACGCAATTCGCGTTCTTCACGTTCGCACGGTGAGCGGAACCGGGGGCGGCCCGGATAAGACCATTCTGAAATCCTGTCAGCACCTGGCGAGTTCCGGGCAGGTGGCGGAAGCATTCTACATGCTTGATCGGCGGAACGACCCTGGCGTGGTGGCGGAACGGGCAAAGAATGCGGGCGTGCGTCTACACACCGTATTGGAGAGCGGGCCATTCTGCGTCGAGACGCTGCGGGCCTTTCGTCGCGTGGTGTCTGAAGGCCGTTTTGACCTTGTTCACACGCACGAGTACAAGTCCAATGTTCTGACTCGAATGTTCCGCCGAAAATTCGGGTATAAAATTGTGGCCACAGCCCATGGGTATAACCGCACGACGCTGCGCGAGTACTTCTATTACCGGGTGGAGCGGCGGATGCTCAGGTGCGCCGATGCGGTGATTGCCCCTACGCACGAGATGGCCCAACGGCTGGCGGGTTTCGGCGTGTCGCAGGAACGCCTGCACATCATTCCGAACGGAATCGAAATCGCGGCACGCGAGCGGATCGCCCCAAAGCCGCGACAATCGCGAGTGTCGCTGCTTTACCTGGGACGCCTCAGTGAGGAGAAGGATCCCGCGAATCTCCTTCAGGCGATGTGGGAACTGAAGCGAAGGAATCTGGACGTGGAATTGGTGCTGGCGGGAGCCGGGCCGGAGCGGGAATCCCTGGAAGATGAGGTCATGTCCCTTGGCCTTGCGCCATCGGTCACGATGCCGGGTCACGTCGCCGATGTGGATTCTCTTCTGGCGAGCGCGGACATTCTGGTAAGTCCGAGTCGCACTGAGTGCATGCCGAATTCTCTGCTGGAGGCGATGAGAAGCGGCGTGCCGGTGGTGGCGACAAACGTTGGTGGCGTGGGTGAGATGATCCGGGACGGAATTGACGGCCTGCTTTGCCCGCCGCAAGATCCTGCCGCGTTAGCCGACGCCATTGCCCGGTTGATTGCTGATCCATTGCTTGCCCGGCGATTGGCGGAGAGTGCCAGAGAACGAGTGGCACGTGAATTCAATTTTGAAAAGTATGTGGAGGCGACCCTGGCCCTGTATCGCCGGTTGCTGAGTTGATATGAAGCGAATGATGAAAGTGATCTGTGAGCGGCTGGCCTTCCTGGTCGTTCTGCCGGTCTGGGTAGAGTTCCTCCTGTATTCGCAAATCGTGGGCAGGTCGCAGGCCTGTGCGGCGGTGGCTCAACGGGCGTCCAAATGGCCGGGGTTGGTCGGCATCTATCTTCGCCGAGCGTTATTGCGATTGGTCGTAACCCACATTGGCAAGGACGTTGTGATTTCATTCGGAAGCGTGCTGACCAAGCCGACAACTGCACTGGCCGACGGAGTCTACATTGGTTCGTACTGTCTGCTGGGGGATGTACGGATTGGTGAAGGCACGCTGATCGCGGATCACGTGTGCATTCCAAGCGGAGGCCATCAGCACGAAATATCGCGGCTTGATGTTCCCGTTCGCGATCAGCCGGGGGTATTTCAGACGATTCGGATCGGTCACGATTGCTGGATCGGCAGCCAAGCTGTGATCCTGGCCGACGTGGGCGACCATTGTGTGATCGGGGCGGGAAGCGTGGTCACCAAGCCGGTGCCCGATTATCAGATTGTCGCGGGCAATCCGGCTCGAAGCATCGGCGATCGTCGCGAATCGGCGGGTGGGGGGGAAACGCTTCGCGCATGACGGACCGGCGATATGAGTTCGTTGTTTTCAGCGATGATTGGGGAAGGCATCCCTCCAGCTGTCAGCATCTGTTTGGCCGCATCTCTCAAAAGCATCGGGTACTGTGGGTCAATACCATCGGCCTGCGCGCGCCGGCTGCCGATTCGTTCACCCTCTTTCGTGGATTCGAGAAGATCAGGGAATGGTCGCGTCCGCTCCGACGGATTCATGATAACTTGTGGGTCCTTGCCCCTGTGATGCTTCCGGTTGCGGGAGACGGCGCACTTGGGCGAATAAATCGTAAGGTGACAACCTGGGCGATCCGGCGGGCGATGAAAAAGGCGGACATCAAGTCTCCGGTCCTTTGGACGTCTGTCCCGACTGGCGCCGATTACATCGGACAGCTCTGTGAATCTGCCGTGGTTTATTACGTGACCGACGACTATTCGCACTGGCCGGGAGGGAACGCACAAACCATCCGCGATCAGGATCGGCGGCTCACGCACCGGGCCGATGTCATCCTCGCCTGCAACGAGTTTCTCGCCGAAAGTCATCGCGGACCAAAGGGCCCGGTTCTGGTCCTGCCTCACGCGGTGGATTTCGAACACTTCTCCCGTCCTGTCTCTGAACCTCAGGAACTGAGGGAAATCCCGCATCCTCGCGTGTGCTTCTTCGGATTGATCTACGAGAAGATCGACCTGGACTCGCTCTACGAGTTGGCTTCGCGTCGGCCGGACATTCACCTGGTTCTGCTCGGGCTGGTCAAGACGAACGTCGATCGATTGGCGCCGCTGGCGAATGTTCATTTCCTTGGTCCCAAGCCCTACGAGGAACTACCCGCGTGGCTGGGGGCGATGGACGTGTTCGTTATGCCGTACGTGGCTGACGAGGAGACGCGAGCCAAGGGACCGCTAAAGGTGCGGGAATGTCTGGCGGTGGGCAAGCCGACCGTCGCCCGACGAATTCCCGATCTGGCTTCGTTCGCGGATATGGTTCACCTTTATGATACGCGTGAGGAATTCGTGAACGCGGTGTCGACGGCCTGCGGAGAAGACCACCATGGCTTGGCCGAGCGGATGCGCGAGCGGGTGCGATACGAAACGTGGGAGGCCCGGGTACGGCAAGTAGTGGATGTTGTCAACAGCGTTGAGGACAGCACCGTCCATGTGTCTAAATGACCGTGCGCGATTATGCAGCGCAGGGTAAGCTCTTTGAAAACAAGGT
>CAZLZE010000086.1:0-22166 GCA_964563935.1 uncultured Phycisphaerae bacterium
GCACGAGGCGAAGGGGGACGAAAAGCCGATTGCGGCTCGGCTGAAGCGCCTCTACTGGGCGGGGCTGGACAATTATGTGGTGGATCTTGTTGCCGCGGAGCATTACCGATCGAAGGGTGATTTCGCGCGTGCGAACGAGTTTCTGAATCCGCCTCCGATCATGGATCTTCCGAAATTCGGGTTGGCGGTTCTGGTGCTGCCGTGGCTGATTTTCTTCACGCGTCGGCAGACCGTCTGTGACTGGCTGCTGGTGCTGGTTTTTTTGATGCAGACGGCGGTGTGGTTATTCGCGACGCACTTGCAGGCGAGGTTTCTGGTGCCGTGGCTGGTGGTGCTGCCGTTTCTGGTTGGGCGAACGGCGCTGGCCTTCGGACGGGGTCGATTTTCGATCGGGATGATCGTGATCGCGCTGATTATGATCGCGTCGGTCGCGATGAGCTTTGACGAGATGTACCGGCGGTATATGCGGCACACGCACGCCGGTGGAGAGCCCATCCACTGGTTCGGCCAGGAGAATGCATTTGTGAGCGGGCAGATTCCCGGATTCGAGTATCTGGAAACCGTGAACAAGGACGCGGGGGCCAGGACGATTCTGCTGGGCGACGCGCGGCCATTCTATGTACGGGGCGAAGCGATCTACTGGACGGTATTCAACCGGAACGAACTGGCGGAAGCGGCGGCGAAGAACATGCGGGCGGTGAAAGATTACATCGCGAAGGTGAAGCCGAATTTCATCTACGTGGACTGGAGCGAGATTATCCGGCTGAGCCGGACGTACGGGTTTGATGAGTCGATCACGCCGGCGGTGATTTCGAATCTGAGCAGTCCGGGTCGCTACACGGTGCGTCGGGTGGAGAAGTGGGGGCCGTTTCTGCCGTATATGGGTCGGGAGGTGCCAGCTCGAATTCTGTATGCGGTAAATCATAAGGAAGAGAGAAAGATCGAGCGGGTAAAGGGGGGCCGAAAGGGCTTGCGTCCGCCGATGAGCGTGAGCCCCGCCGCGGACGAGAACATCCCGTTACCGGGAGAGCAATAATGGCGACGAAACTAGCCAAGCCGCGATCGCAGAAGGCGGGGTTGCCGCCGGGGACACTGGTCCACATCGGGGATAAGAAGGTAGAGAATGTCCGCATCACGGTCATGACCTACAATGAGTCGGGCTGTCAGGAGGCGGATTACGAGAAACTTGAGCAGTGCATTCCGGTCGCGGAGAGCTCCGGTGTGACTTGGATCAATGTGGAGGGGCTGCATCGGACGGAAGTGATTGAGAAGCTTGGGAGCTGTTTTGGTCTTCATCCGCTGCTGCTCGAGGATGTGGTGAACACGGATCAGCGGCCGAAGGTGGAGTACTATGAAGATCACGTTTTTATCGTTCTGAGGATGATCTACAATCGGACTCGAGGCAACGGGTTTACCAACGAGCAGGTGAGTTTGATTCTCGGCCGAAATTATGTGATTTCGCTGCAGGAAGGCAAGCAGGGAGACACGTTCAACCCGATTCGTGAGCAGATTCGGGCGGGAAAGGGGCGAATTCGCAAATTGGGGGCGGATTTTCTGGCCTACTCGCTGATCGATTCAATCGTGGACAGTTATTTTTCCATCCTGGAACAGTTGGGTGAAGAGATCGAAGACCTTGAGGAGATGGTGACGACAAATCCTGGTCCGGCGGTGCTGCGGACCATCCACAGCCTGAAGCGCGAGATGATCTTGCTCCGCCGATCGCTGTGGCCGTTGCGTGAGGTGATCAACAGTCTGGAACGCCGGGAGTCGCCGCTGTTTACCGAGGCAACAGGGATATATCTTAAAGATGTGTACGATCACACAGTGCAGGTGATCGATACGATTGAGACGTATCGGGAGATGCTGACGGGCATGCTGGATATTTATCTGTCGAGCATCAGCAACCGGATCAACGAAGTGATGAAAGTACTGACGATCATCTCGACCATATTCATTCCGTTGACGTTCCTGGCTGGAGTCTACGGAATGAATTTTGAATACTTTCCGGAGATCCATTGGCGATGGGGGTATGTTGCGTTCTGGGCTGTTAATCTGGTGACGGTGTTGTTCATGCTGCGGTTCTTTCGACGCAAACGGTGGATATAGTGCGGGTGTCGCTTATAGGAGAAAGTGTTATGAAAAGGGCTGGTCTTTTGAGGTGTGGCATCGTATTGGCGATGGTTTGTGTGAGCTGGCGGAGCGGCTGTCCGGGATCGGGTACACCGTTGGACCCGAATACTGTATCGGATCCCAACGCCACGCCCACTCCAACGCCTACGCCCACAGCCACTCCGACTCCGACGGGCGGACCGCTCAAGCTGGTGTTCATCCATCACTCGGTGGGCGAGGGCTGGCTGAGTACGGATGGTGGCAATCTGCGCCAGGCGCTGAATGAGAACGGCTATTTTGTGACGGATACGAATTATGGCTGGGGGCCTGCGGACGCGGATGCCGGTTTCGGTACGATCGGCGATCATACCGACGTCGGGCACTGGTACAATTGGTTCCTTGGTCCGCACCGCGATACGTATTTGAGTGCACTATATACGAATACTCATCTTACCGAAGCCGCGGGAACGAACACGATTGCGGACCCCGGCGGCGAGAATGTGATCGTTATGTTCAAGTCGTGTTTCACCAACGGACAGGCGCTTTCGGGGGATCCGAACGAGGGGGCGTTGGCGGCGGGTGTGGCGAACCCCATCTACGGCCAGGGTGAGGGTGACGCGGCGACGTACAGCGTGAGCAATATCAAAGGTCTGTATCGGGACCTGCTGACATACTTCGCGGCGCATCAGGACAAGTTGTTTATTCTTGTGACGACGCCGCCGTCGCTGGAGTCGCCTTCGGTGGATTCGGCGATGGCGGCCCGGCTGCGGGGGATCAGCGACTGGCTGGTGAATGACTGGCTGACGGGCTATCCCCATCGGAACGTGGCGGTGTTCGATTACGGTCTTGTGCTGACGGGCGGGCATCATCGGTACGTGAGCGGCGCTGTAGAGCATACGGCTGGGCCAAGTGACTTTTTGGCGTATCCGAGCGAGGGCGGCGACAACCATCCGACGGCGACGGGTCATCAGCGGGCTGTGGAAGATTTTATTCCGCTGCTGAATTACTATGTGAACCGCTGGCAAAATCCATGACGCTGATGGCGTCGTTTCATCAAAGTGGAACGACGGGTTAGCCACATAGACCACGCCAACTCGATTTGAATCGGTAGCCGAGAGAAAGTAGGGTGCGTCTCGACGCACCGATTCCTCTCTTTGTAGGGTGGGTTTTACGGAACCCACCGTTTCGTTCAATCGCCAATCATCGTCCGATTTCGCCGACGGAAGAAAGGAGTATATTCGAAAACGAATACACACCCTGCCCAACTGGTTTGATAACTGCGGAGAATACGCGTTCCCTCACGGTTGCGGCTCGCTTGAGAAGTTGTGGAGATGTCCTCTCTTTCGCATTCGTTTTTGTCTGGTACAATAAGGAAGTACGGATGTGTTCTTTGACGGCGTGGGGAGGCTTGATCGCGTGGAATCTCTCACTTACTGGGTGACGCACTACGGCTACGGCGGGTTGTTCGTGCTGCTCGTGCTGGGGGTGTTCGGGATTCCCGTTCCGGATGAAATCATTTTGGTCTTTTCCGGATACCTGGTCTACAAGGGCGACTTTTCACTGCTGACGGCCATCGCGGTGGCGTTCGTGGGGACGGTGTGCGGGATCAGCGTCAGTTATACGCTGGGTCGAACGGTGGGTCTGTATCTGGTGACGAAGTATGGTCAGTTCGTGCATATCACACAGGAGCGTCTGGCGAAGGCGCGGTGGTGGTTTGAGCGGGTGGGACGATGGGGATTGCTCTTTGGTTACTTTGTGCCCGGATTCAGGCACATCATGGCCTATCTTGCCGGTACGTCCAGACTGGCGTTCCGGGAGTTCGCTCTGTTCGCCTATACGGGCGGGTTGCTGTGGTCCGTTGTTTTTATCCTGTCGGGACTGTTTCTGGGGGAACGATGGCGGGAGGCGGCGCGGGTGATCCATCGGCATCTGGTGATTGGCTCGCTGGTGGTCATCGGCGGACTGGCGGCGTACTATCTGTCGCGGAATTTTCTTCGTCGGCGGTAAGATTTTTGATAGCCTGCCGCAAACGCGTGGCATTAGGAATATGATTGACGTTACAATGGCACGGGTATGAGTATTGCCTGCGGTCTCGCTCCGCGGATGGAGTGAGCAGGGCGTTTGGGAACGGAAATGAACGTGGGTAAGAGCATAGCCGCCGCGCGGGCCGGTTCAGGGTTGCTGCGGGCGTTAAAATATCGGAACTATCGGCTGTTCTTCAGTGGACAGGCGATCTCGCTGATCGGCACGTGGATGCAATCGACGGCGATGGGATGGCTGGTGCTTCGGCTGACGGATTCCCCGTGGTGGGTGGGCGCGGTGGCGTTCGCGGGACAGTTGCCGGCGTTTTTCGTCACGCCGTTTGGCGGATTGGTGGCGGACCGGTGGGACCGGCGGCGGACGCTGCTTGTCACACAGACGCTGTGCATGTTGCAGGCCTTTGTGCTGACGCTTCTCTTGTTCACTCATTCGTTGAACTTGGGGTGGATTATTGGCCTGACGGTGTTCATGGGCCTGGTGAACGCGTTTGATATTCCGCTTCGCCATGCGTTTGTGCTGGACATGGTGGAAAACCGGGAGGATTTGGGGAATGCGATCGCGCTGAATTCATCGATTTTCAACGCGGCGAGACTGGTGGGTCCGTCGCTGGCGGGTTTCATGATTGCGCACTGGAAGAGCGAGGGGATATGCTTCTTCCTCAATGCCTTGAGTTACCTGGCGGTGGTGGCGGCGTTTTTGGCGATGCGGATCAAGCCTTCGCGAGAGGTGAAATTCGATGGGAACGTGTGGGAAGGGCTCACGGAGGGGTTCCGCTACGTGTACCATTGTCCGCCGATTCGGTCGGTTCTGCTCATCGTGTGCCTGGTATGCTTCATTCCGTTCACGGTTCTGCTGCCTGTGTTCGCGAAGAACGTTCTTCAGGGAGGTGCTCAGATGTACGGCTCGCTGCTTGCGGCATCGGGCTTGGGAGCGTTCGCCGGAGCGTTGTATCTGGCATCGCGGCGGAGCCACGTCGGTCTGGGAAAGTTGATCAGCGTGGGATCGGTTGTCTTTGGACTGGGCATGGTCATCATATCATTTGCACACGTGTCGATCGTATCGCTCGTGCTGTCGGTTCTGATCGGATTCGGTATGATGATCACCATGGCGGCGAGCAACACCGTATTGCAGACGGTTGCGGATGATGACAAGCGGGGCCGGGTGATGAGTTTTTATACCATGTCGTTTATGGGAACGGCTCCCCTGGGAAGCCTGCTTGGCGGGTATATGGCAGGGGCGATCGGTATTTCGGTGAGCTATCTGATTTTCGGCGTCTGCGTGATTGCGGGCGCATGCGTGTTTGCCCTGAAAGTGCCGTTGCTGACCGCCCAGATCCGTGCGGCGTCTCGGACAGGCGGGGCGGCGGCGAAGGCAACGGAATCGGTCGTCGTGTCGGAGGAATAGCCGTGCTTGAGCGACTCAAGGCGATGACGCAAAAGCTGAAGCGGGAAGTCAAGGTATACCGATTGGTGCTGAATGATCCGCAGACGCCGCGGATAGCGAAGGTGCTGTTGGGGGCGGCCATCGGATATGCGCTGATGCCTTTCGATCTGATACCTGACTTCATTCCGGTTCTGGGACATCTGGATGATGTGATCATTATTCCGCTGCTGTTCTACCTGGCGATGAAATTCATTCCGTCGGAGGTGGTAGAAGATTGCAGAAAGAGGGTAGAGAGCTTATAAGACAAGTTTGGAAAGGATTGCCGATCGCCTGGTTCACGGCACTGGGTGTGAAGAGGAATGATCGTACCCTGAAGTATGCGTCACAACAGGGAGAAGGTGCATGGCTGTTCAGTATGACATCAAGACTGTTGACGGACTTTCGGACCAGGAGGCAGCAAGCCGGCTGGAGCGGGAAGGATACAATGAACTGCCTTCGAGCAAGCCGCGAACGATTTCCGCGATAGCGATGGAGGTGATTCGGGAGCCGATGTTTCTGCTGCTGGTAGCGGGCGGCGCGATCTACCTTTGGCTGGGGGATATTCAGGAAGGGGTGATGCTGCTGAGCTTCGTGCTCGTGGTGATGGGGATCACGTTCTACCAGGAGCGCAAGACGGAGCGGGCTTTGGAGGCCTTGCGGGATCTGTCGAGTCCGCGGGCGTTGGTGATTCGCGGGGGACGTGAGCGTCGTATTCCGGGCCGGGAGGTGGTTCGGGACGATATTATCGTTCTGGCGGAGGGCGATCGTGTTCCGGCGGACGCGGTGGTTTTGAGTTGTTCGAGTCTGTCGACGGATGAGTCGCTTTTGACGGGTGAATCGGCGGCGGTGCGAAAGACATATTGGGATGGGAAGATGACGCTGGATCGCCCGGGCGGGGATGACCTGCCGTTTGTCTTCTCGGGTACCCTGGGCGTGAAGGGGCAGGGCGTTGCCCGTGTGCTGGCGACCGGCATTCATACGGAGATCGGAAAGATCGGCAAGGCGCTGCAGACGCTGGAATCGCAGGAGCCTCGTCTGAAAGGCGAGACGAATCAAATGGTTCGGAATCTGGCGTTGTTCGGATTGGGACTTTGTGTGATCGTGGTAGGAGTGTATGGGTATACTCGTTCCGATTGGTTTCACGGTTTGCTGGCGGGGATAACGCTGGCGATGGCCATGATGCCGGAGGAGTTGCCGGTCGTGCTGACGGTCTTCCTGGCATTGGGGGCGTGGCGTATTTCGCAGAAACGCGTTCTGACGCGCCGCGTTCCGGCGGTGGAGGCGTTGGGATCGGCGACGGTGCTGTGCGTGGACAAGACCGGGACGTTGACGATGAACGAGATGACGGTCAGCAAGGTGTTCGCGAAAGGCAAGTTCCTGGACTTAAAGTCGGGACCGCGTGAGCGGCTGCCGGAAACGTTTCACCAGATTATCGAATACAGCATTCTTGCCAGCCAGCGGGATCCGTTCGATCCGATGGAGAAAGCGTTGCGAAGGCTGGGGCGAGACACGCTGTCGCATACGGAACATCTTCATGACGACTGGACGCTGGTGCAGGAATATCCACTGTCGCAGCAACTGCTGGCATTGTCGCACGTGTGGAAGTCTCCGGACGGTACAGCCTACGAGATCGCGGCAAAGGGTGCGCCGGAGGCGATCGGCGATCTGTGCCATCTTCCCGCGAACGAAATGGAGGAATTGTCCCGCCATGTGAGCGTGATGGCCAATGAGGGACTGCGAGTATTGGGGGTGGCGCGGTCGAGATTCAGACATCGGGAGCTGCCGGGTGAACAGCATGACTTCGTTTTCGACTTTGTCGGACTTGTAGGATTCAGCGATCCGGTTCGTCCTGAGGTGGCGGGTGCGATTCGGGAATGCTACGGAGCAGGCATCCGCGTGGTGATGATCACGGGCGATTACGCGGGCACGGCCCAGAACATTGCGTCGCAGATCGGGCTCGAACCGAGAACCGAAGTGATTACGGGGGCGGAACTGGACCGGATGAACGACGCGGAGCTGCAGCGGCGCGTGCGGACAACAAATATCTTCGCCCGCGTGGTTCCCGAGCAGAAGCTGCGGTTGGTGCAGGCGCTGAAGGCGAACGGGGAGGTGGTGGCGATGACGGGTGATGGGGTCAATGACGCCCCGGCCCTAAAGGCGGCGGATATCGGGATCGCCATGGGCGGCCGAGGGACGGACGTGGCGCGGGAGGCGTCGGCGATCGTGTTGCTGGACGACGACTTCTTGTCCATCGTGCAGGCGGTACGGATGGGGCGGAGGATTTTTGACAATCTGAAGAATGCAGTGGCGTATATCTTCGCGATCCATGTTCCGATCGCGGGGATGTCGCTGATCCCCGTATTGTTCAAGTATCCGCTGGCGCTGCTGCCGGTTCATATTGTGTTTCTGGAGTTGATCATCGATCCGGCATGTTCGGTCGTGTTTGAGGCCGAGCCGGAGGAGGCCCAGATCATGAGTCGTCCTCCGCGACGCATAGATGAGCTGCTTTTTAGCCATCGGATGATCGGACTAAGTCTGCTGCAGGGGGTGAGCGTACTGGCGATCGTGCTTGCGGTTTACGTGATCGCGCTAAAGCGATTTGGGTTGAGCGAGATGGGCGAGGATCAGGCTCGTGCCTTGTCGTTCACGACGTTGATCGTGGCGAATCTGGGTCTGATTCTGACGAATCGGTCGTGGACCCGGACGATTTTCTCGACGCTCAAGAGGCCGAATCGGGCGTTGTGGTGGGTTTTGTGTGGCGCGGTTGCGGTTTTGGGGTTGGTGCTGTATACGCCGGTTCTGCGAGGGCTCTTCAAGTTTTCAGAGCTTCACCCGAATGATCTGCTTATCTGCCTTGCAGCTGGGGTGATCAGTGTGATCTGGTTTGAGATACTGAAGATCTTCAATAGATACAGGAATCCAATCAAGGTTGCCGATACTCGTTAATCTCATGTGAACGTTTTTCGCGGCCCGAGTTTTGGCGTTTATCTCTGGCTCCCAGACATTTTCGGTGATAAAATATTATTTTTCGGCGCCAGGGTCATTGCGTTTTTGGGCCGAGACTGAGGAAGTATGCATGGGAATGGACAACGAGCCAAATTTGGGACAACGAGCGAGGCGTCTGCTTATCGGCGAGGCGCGGAACCCCCTGGAGAAAGGGGTTTTCCATAAGTTGTCCTTGATCGCGTTTTTCGCGTGGGTGGGACTGGGATCGGACGGTCTATCGTCGGCGAATTATGGTCCGGCGGAGGCGTTCATCAACCTGCAAGGTCATACGTCGTTGGCCATTCTGGTGGGTCTGGCGACGGTGTTCACAATCTTCGTGATCAGTGCCAGCTACTCGCAGATTATCGAGTTGTTTCCGACGGGCGGCGGCGGGTATCTGGTGGCGAGCAAGCTTCTCTCACCGAAGGTGGGAATGGTGTCGGGTTGCGCGTTGATGATCGACTATGTGCTGACGATCAGCATATCGATCGCGAGCGGGGCGGACGCCATTTTCAGTTTCCTTCCGGCCAGTATGTACAAGTTCAAGATCAGTTTTGCCATTCTGGTGTTGGTTACGCTGACGGTCCTGAATATGCGAGGGGTGAAGGAATCGGTATTGTTCCTGATACCGATCTTCATGGTTTTTGTTTTGACGCATGCATTCACAATTGTGTATTCGATAACCACGCATGCCATGGATTTTCCCTCGGTGCTCCAGGGGACGGTGACGGACATTCGTGAGACACATATGTCCCTGGGCTGGCTGGGGATGATGTTTATCGTACTGCGGGCATACAGTATGGGAGCGGGTACGTACACAGGAATCGAGGCGGTGAGTAATGGTCTGTCTATTCTGCGGGAGCCGCGAGTCCAGACGGGCAAGCGGACCATGCAGTATATGGCCTATTCACTGGCGTTCATGGTTATGGGATTGATGATCGCGTATCTGCTCTACAAGGTTTCACCGATCGAAGGCAAGACGCTGAACGCGATTCTCTTTGAGAGTATGACATCGAATTGGCCGAAGTCTGTGGGCATTCCGTTCGTTCTGGTTTGCCTGGTATCGGAGGCGGCGATTCTGTTCGTTGCGGCTCAGACGGGTTTTCTGGGTGGTCCGCAGATCCTCTCGAACATGGCGTTGGACCGGTGGTTTCCGACGCGATTTGCCATTTTGAGCGATCGTCTGGTGACACAGAATGGGGTTCTGTTGATGGGAGTGGCCTCGGCTGTGACCATGCTTTTAACCGGGGCCGATGTCGGTTACCTTGTGGTATTGTACAGTATCAACGTGTTTATCACGTTCACTTTTTCGCAATTGGGCATGGTTCGCCACTGGTGGCAGATACGGACGAGTGGCGAGGCGTGGCGAAAAGGGTTCATGATCAATGGCGTGGGATTGGCGTTGACGGTGTTTATTTTGGTGGCCGTCATTTATATCAAATTCCACGAGGGTGGGTGGATTACGATTCTGGTTACGGGTGCGCTTGTGGTTCTGGCGGTCTCGATTCGCCGGCATTACGACCATACGGGAAAGTTGATGCGGCGTCTGGACAAACTGGTGGTGACGGCGACGGCGGATACGACGGCCGTTCCTCCGGAATCGATGAAAACGGGCGAACCGGACCGGGAGGCCAAGACGGCGGTTCTGCTGGTAAATGGCTTCAATGGCTTGGGTCTGCACACGCTGTTCAGCGTGATCCGGCTGTTCGGGACGTTCTACAAGAACTTTGTCTTCATACAGGTGGGAGTGGTGGATGCGGGGAATTTCAAGGGAGTGGAGGAGGTTGAGCGGCTTCAGAATTACGTCAAGACGGAGGTGAACCGGTACGTGGAATTCATGCAGCGGCATGGGTACTACGCGGAGGGGGTATATTCGGTGGGAATCGATATCGTGGAAGAGGTGACGAAGATCGCTCCGAAGATTCAGGAGCGATTCCCCCAGGCGGTATTCTTCGGAGGGCAGTTGGTATTCCCCCAGGATACGATCCTATCGCGGTGGCTGCACAACTACATCGCGTTTTCGGTACAGCGGCGATTCTATCGGCTAGGGATACCCTTTGTGATTCTCCCCATTCGTGTGGAGGGATAAGGTGGAACTGCTGTGGCCTTTGCGCTACAGCGGTTTGGGGACTGCGAACCGCAGAATGCGGGTAGTGGGAAAGACAACTGCACGCTGAAGATCGCCGTGGCAATCTGTGGATACGTTCTGTGTGTGTCAGTAGAGCATATCCAAGGCTCGTGGGGGCCACGAGAGAGGGGAATCAAACAAAACAGTACATAAACCGTATTTGTGACTATATAATGGGGAGGACTAGGGCGAAGTTCAGATGGCGGGGACGGTAACAAGGTGAGGGTATGGGTATGTTGTCAAAGCACAGCCGTGTCGCATCTCCCTGCCGAATCCTCATATTCGGGGCTTCGGGCGATCTCACTCACCGCAAATTGATTCCGTCCCTTTATAATTTGGAATGCGCGGGGGCCTTGGACGAAAACTTCCGGATCATCGGCTATTCCCGGACGGAAATGGACAATGAGCGATTTCGGTCCGAATTGAAGGAGGCGGTGGTTCGGTATTCACGCAACACGGTAACGGACGAGACCTGGAGCCGGTTTGCGGAGAAATTGTATTACCTTTCCGGTCAGTATGACAGGCCGGAGGATTACGTGGATCTGGCGAATCTGCTGACGTCGATGGACCCGCACTGTGAGGTGCAGCACTATCTTTGCTACCTGGCTTTGCCTCCGAGCGCCATGGAGAAGGTACTGGAGACCATGCAGAAGGTGCCGTTCTTCCGATCCACGAAAGAGCAGCCCAGGTTTAGGATCATGGTGGAAAAGCCGTTTGGGCTGGACCTGGCGGGGGCGAAGAGACTGAACAGGCTTCTCGGGTCGATCTTTGATGAGGAGCACGTGTACCGGATCGATCATTACATCGCGAAAGACACCATCCGTAATCTGCTGGTGCTGCGATTTGCGAACGCATTCTTTGAGCCGGTATGGAACCGGAACTACATCGACAACGTTCAGATCACGGCGGCGGAGAAGATCGGGATCGAGGGTCGAGGCGGATACTACGATGAGACGGGTATCGTTCGGGACATGGTTCAGAACCATGTGATGCAGGTCCTGGCGTTGATCGCGATGGAGTCCCCGGTGGCAGGGTATGCGGAGTCGATTCAAGAGCAGAAGCTGCAGGTATTCAAGTCGCTGTCGCCGATTCAACAGGGCAACTACATCTTTGGTCAGTATCGGGGGTATCAGCAGGAACGTGGGGTCCGCCCGGGGTCGAAGACGCCGACATTTGTGGCATTGCGCATGGATATAAATAACTGGCGATGGCACGGGGTCCCATTCTACATACGGTCGGGAAAGGCTCTGGTACGATCGTTGACGGAAGTGGTGATTCAGTTCAAGCGCGTGCCTCTGTGCGTGTTGGACAACCCAAATCTGTGTCCACACGTGGAGCCGAACAGACTGGTCGTTCGCATTCAACCGGATGAAGGGATTCATCTGACGATTTCTGCAAAAAGTCCGGAGCGAGAGGACCGGATTCGACCGGCGAATCTGGATTTTCGATATTCGCAGTTCGGGATGCAGATGCCGGATGCGTATGAGCGGGTGATTCTGGATGGGCTCAAGGGGGATCCCACGTTATTCTGGCGGGCGGACGGGATCGAGGCGGCGTGGAAGGTGATGGAACCGCTTCTTTCATTGTCGGAAGATCATCCGCCGCCATTTGCCTACGAACCGGGAACGTGGGGGCCCGAACAGGGATCGGATCTGTTGGGAAAGGATGGGCGGGTGTGGTTGTCTGTGTAACGAGGGGGGAACGATGATTAGGATTTTCCACGACTATGAAACACTTAGCCAGTCGGCGGCGGAGTACGTGGTTACAATAGGAAAACGGTGCATCACCCGCCGGGGCAAGTTTGAATTGGTTCTGTCGGGGGGAAAGACGCCCGAGAAGTGTTACCGAATACTGGGCAGCCGGTTCGCGCACGATCATAAACTTTGGGAGAAGACTCACGTCTACTGGGCCGACGAGCGGTGTGTGCCGGCAGACAGCCCGGAGAGCAACTATCGCCTCGCACGGGAGACACTTTTGGATTTTGTGGATATTCCTGTCGACCAGATACACCGGATTCCGGCGGATGATGCGAATCCGCGTCTGGTGGCAGACCTGTACGACGCGGAATTTCCGTTGAGCCCGGATCTTGTGGTCCTGGGCATGGGGCCGGATGGTCATACGGCCTCGATCTTTCCGCACTCGCCGGCCATCACGGAGACAAGACGGCATGTGATGTACGTGGAGGTTCCGGTCGAGCCGAGTCGACGGATCACTATTACCCCGCGGGTGATCGCGAACGCCATAGAAGTACTTGTACTGGTCTATGGCGAGGAAAAGGCAGAAGCGATGCGGCATGTGTTCAGCGATAACGGTGATGTACAGGATACGCCTGGTCTGCTCGTTCGCAGGGCTCTCTGGTTTGTGGACCGAGCCGCGGCGGAGAAGATTACCAAAAGTATCCTGGTTGACGCGCAATAGGGGAGGTGAGGAATGGCGAAGAAATCCGGGGAACACGAGCGACGGACGAATGAGTCGGGGACGACTTTCGCAACATATGAGAACCGGTTGATTAACGAAAAGAGCCCCTATCTCTTGCAGCATGCCCACAATCCGGTCGACTGGTACCCCTGGGGCGATGAGGCGTTCGAAAAGGCGAAGAGGGAGGACAAACCCATATTTCTCTCTATCGGGTACTCCACGTGCCACTGGTGCCACGTGATGGAAGAAGAGTCGTTTTCCGACGCGGAGACAGGCCGCCTTCTAAACGAGGTCTTTGTGTGCATTAAGGTGGACCGGGAAGAGCGGCCTGATATCGACAACATCTACATGCGAGTTTGCCAACTCATAACGGGGGGTGGGGGCTGGCCTTTGACCATTATCATGACGCCGGATCGCAAACCGTTCTTCGCGGGCACGTACATTCCGAAAGCGGCCCGTCAGGGAATGGTTGGACTGGCGGACCTGACGAACCGGATTCATCAGATCTGGACGACTCGTCGGAAAGAGGTTGTCGAGTCCGCGGACCAGATCACGGACGTGGTTCGGCGAGGTGTGCCCTCGAAAAGTACGGAGTTGAGCCGGGAAGACTTGGATCTGGCGTATGAGGAACTCTCGAAGACGTTCGATGAACGATTTGGCGGGTTCGGGGACAGCATGAAGTTTCCTATCGCGCATACACTATCTTTTTTACTTCGATATTGGAGACGGACGGGAATATCGCGTGCGCTGGAGATGGTGGAACGAACGCTGACGGCGATGCGGGAGGGGGGGCTATATGATCAACTGGGATTCGGCTTCCATCGTTACACGACGGACCGGGAATGGCGAATTCCACTCTTCGAGAAGATGCTATACGATCAGGCGATGATTTCAATGGCATATGTGGAGGCGTATCAAGCTACGGGAAATGATGTCTACGCAGAGACGGTGCGTGAGATCATCGGCTATGTGCAAGAGAAGTTGACGTCGCCGGGGGGAGGCTTTTTCTCAGGCCAGGACGCAGACACTGAGGGGGAGGAGGGAAAGTTCTACCTATGGACGCATGCGGAGGTCCAGAAGGTCCTGAGCAAGAGCAAAGCTGATTTCGCCTGCTCGGTATTTGACATTCAAGAAGAGGGCAATTATGTCGACCCGCACAGCGGGATAAGGAACGGCGAAAACATCCTGCATCTGGCCAAGCCGGTCGCCGAACTTGCGAGGGATATGAAGCTTTCCGAGGGAATTGTGGTCAAGCACATCCAGGAAGTGCGAGAGAAACTGTACGAGGCAAGGGAGCGGCGTCCGCGTCCGTACACGGATGATAAGATCCTCACGGACTGGAACGGACTAATGATTGCGGCCTTGGCCCGGGCGGGAAGAGCATTGGGCGAGCCCAAGTACGTCACAGCGGCGGAGAAGGCATTCAAGTTTGTTTTGCACCATCTCCGGACCGCGGATGGTTTGCTTCTCCATCGTTTCCGGGACAATGAGGCCGGGGTCTGGGGTATGTTGGAGGACTATGCATTCTTTGCCTGGGGCGCCCTGGAGTTGTACGAGGCGACGTTCGAAACGGACTATCTGGAAATCGCGCTGCGACTCAGCGACGAGATGATTACCCGTTTCTGGGATGAGAAGCAGGGCGGCTTCTTTCAGACTTCCGCGGACGAGAAGGATCTGATCGTTCGGTCCAAGGATGTCTATGACGGAGCGATTCCGTCGGGTAATTCGGTGGCTGCCATGAACCTGTTGCGTCTGCACCGGATGACGGGGAACGCGGATTTGGAGGACAAGGCTCTTGGAGCGATCCGCTTGGTGACGAACATGGTTCGCAAGGCGCCTTCGGGGTATACGCAGCTGTTGGTGGCGGGGGATTTCGCGGTCGGCCCTTCTCAGGAAGTGATCATCGCGGGTGATTCCAAGGCCAGGGACACCCGGGAAATGATCCAAGCGTTGCATTCAAAGTTTTTACCGAACACAGTGGTCATCCTTCGCCCGACGGAGGATGAGTCGCCTCCGATAGTCCGGCTTGCGAAGTATACCGAGCATTTCAAGCCGCTTAATAGTCACGCTACGGCGTATGTATGTCGATACTTCAGTTGCCAGCCGCCGACACAGGATGTCGAAAAAATGCTGGCGGTCCTGGAAGCTGCTGCGGAAGCTAATTAAATATTCGGGAGGGTTATCATGAGTGATTTGCTCTATATTGAGGGTTCGCCTCGCGGCGAACGATCCTATTCGGTATCTATCGCCAGGGCTTTTCTCGAAGCCTATCACGAGGCTCATCCTGACGATGAGATCAAAGAGTTGAATGTGTTTAGGGAACGGTTGCCCGCAATTGACGGCGACGCGATTAACACGAAATACGCCATTCTGCACGGGAAGACACCCACGGTGCAGGAGAGAAATGCCTGGCGCCCGGTGGAGGATTTGATTGATGAGTTCAAGTCGGCCGACAAGTATGTTTTCTCCGTTCCCATGTGGAATTTTGGGATTCCCTATCGGCTGAAGAATTATATTGACGTGCTCGTTCAGCCGACCTACACGTTCACCTACACGCCGGAAGATGGATACAAGGGATTGGTGACGGGTAAGCCGGTATTCATCGCCTACGCCCGGGGCGGAGCCTACGGTGCGGATTCAGGGTTCGAGACGCTCGATTACCAGAAGCGATATCTGGAATGCATCCTGAATTTCATCGGGTTGACTGACATTCGGTCGATTGTGTTTGAGGACACATTGACCCGGAGCAGGGATGAGCTTGAGGCGAGGAAGGCAGCGGCGATGAATGAGGCGCGGGCGATGGCGAAAGAGTTCTGGTCGAAGGCGGAAGAGCCGTTACTGAAGATTGAGCGATGATGAAGACATGGCCGCGAAGATGCTGCCATGTCGCCCGGATCAGGAACAGAGGTACGTTCGAGGACAAACGCTGCCGTTACATTTCGTACAGTTCTTCCTCGGCCAGAACGGCGAATCCGGCGGACTCGACGATAGGCTGAATCTTCTCGGGTGTTTCCACCTCGATGCAACAGACACCCTGTTTGTTCGGCTCCGTGACGAACCCGTACATGTCCATGATGTTGATATTGTTCTCCGCGAGTACTGTCGTGAGCTTGTAGAGGTTTCCCGGCTGATCCTTAATGCAGACGGCCAGGATATCCTTCAGGGCGCAAGCCAGCCCCTTTTCCGCCAGAACCATGTACGCCTGATGCGGCTTGTCGACCACCAGCTTGATAACCCCGAAATTCCCGCGATCCTGAATGGTAAAGGCGCGGATGTTGATTCTGTTGTCTGCAAGGATCTGCGCGAGCGTTTTGACTCGTCCGGGGCGGTTTTCGACGAAGATATTCAGTTGTTTGGCCACGGTCCGTTCCTCCCTATAGTTTGACTCGGTTGTCCACGACGCGTTTCGCCTTTCCCTCAAATACGGGAAGGCTTCCGGGTTCGTGCAGTTCGATGACGGGGTTGATGATGATCGAAGCCCGCAGGTTGTCCTTGATTCGCGATCGCAAGGCATCGATGGCAGACAGATCGCCGGTGAACATCTTGGAGTAGATCTCCACCTTAACGGTGAGTTTGTCGAGGGTTCCGTCCTTGTCGACGTGAATCTGATAGTTGTTGCCGACCTCCGGGATCTTCATGATCACTTCTTCGATCTGCGAGGGATACATATTGACGCCGTTGATGATCAGCATGTCGTCGCTTCGCCCGGTGATTCGCGAAAGCCGGCGATGAGTTCTTCCGCAGGCGCACTGCCCTTTGTAGAGATGCGCGAGGTCGCGGGTACGGTACCTGAGCAGGGGAGTGGCTTGTCGCTTGAGCGTGGTGAAGACCATTTCACCCTCTTGTTCCTCGCCGAGGAGGTCGCCGGTCTTCGGATCGATCGTCTCAACGATATAGGCATCTTCCCAAACATGCATTCCATCTTTGAAGACACATTCGAAGGCGACGCCGGGCCCGTTCATCTCGCTCAACCCGTATGAGTTGTAGGCCTCGAGATTCATGGCCTCTTCGACCTTTTTGCGGGTATTCTCGGAATGAGGTTCGGCGCCGATAAAGGCCTTTCGCAGAGCCAAATCCTTAAGGGTGACGCCGCATTCCTCGAGTTTGGCGTGAATGTGAAGGGCATAGCTCGGGGTGATGTGCATGACCGTGGTTCGGAAATCCTTCAGGAGTTGAATCTGCCGTTTGGTGTTGCCTCCGCCGATGGGGATGACGGTCATTCCGACGCGCTCGGCGCCGTAGTGGAGACCCAGTCCGCCCGTGAACATGCCGTACGTCATCATGTTCTGGAAAATATCATGGTGCGTGCATCCTGTGGCCATGATGCTTCGAGCGACCAGTTCCGTCCAGTTGTCGAGATCCTCACGGGTGTGGTAGATGACGGTTGGGATTCCGGTGGTCCCGCTGGATGTATGGATTCGAACGACTTCATCCTGGTTCACGCCGAGGAGGCCCTTGGGATAGCACTCGCGGAGATCGTCTTTGGTCGTAAAGGGGATCTTTCTCAGGTCGTCGAGCGTCTGGATGTCCTGCCCTGATGTGATTCCGATCTTGCTCAGCCGGCGCTTATAGAATACGGTCTTCAAAGCGTGATCGACGGTCTTCCTCAAATTCGCAAGCTGCATTTCCTCCAGACGGTCGCGATCGATAGTCTCAATGGCTTTGTCCCTGAACGGAATTTCCATGATATGGTCCTTATAAATTACGGAGATCGGCTTCCCGGATGATCTTGATATTGTTCTGCATGAGCAGGGCGGTTCCGCGATCCAGGTTTTCGATGCGGAAGACCATCAGGGCCTTATCGGAGAATTTCTCCACGAATCCATACATATACTCGACGTTGATATCATTCTCGCTGAAGATGCGAAGGATATTGGCGAGTCCGCCGGGCTTGTCGTCGACTTCCACGGCGATGATGTCGGTCAGACTGGCGACGAAATCATGTTCCTTGAGGAGTTTCATCGCTTCCTGCGGTTTGTCGACAACGGCGCGGAGGACGCCGAATCCCTCGCTTTCGGCGATAGTCAAAGCGCGGATATTGATGCCGTTCTGCCCAAGAAGCGAGCACACCTGATGGAGCCGGCCGCGTTTGTTCTCAAGGAAGATCGATATTTGTGTGATTTTCATGTTTTCTCCTTTACGATTCCATGATAAACCGGCGACCTTATACGACTCGTTTATCGACGACCCGCTTGGCCTTTCCTTCGCTACGCTCGATGGTTTTGGGCTCGACCAGTTTGACTTTGGCCGAGATGCTCAGGACCGATTCGATTTCCTTGCGAATCTTCTCCTCCAGGACATGCAACTGCCTGATCTCGTCGGAGAAGATCTTCTCGTCCACCTCGACGAGGATCTCGACCTCGTCGAGCTTGCCTGCCTTGCGGTCGACGATGAGTTGGTAGTGGGGCTGCGTGCCTTCGATGCCCAGGAGGACGTGTTCGATCTGTGACGGGAAGACGTTGATCCCTCGCACGATGATCATGTCGTCCGTTCGGCCCTTGATCTTGCTGATTCGAGGGCTGGTCCGTCCACAGCGGCATTTGCCATAGGTTATGGAAACCTGGTCCCGGGTCCGATATCGGATGAGCGGGATGGCCTGCTTGGTGAGCGTGGTGATCACCAGCTCGCCCGTTTCGCCTTCCTTTACATGCTCACCGGTATCCGGGTTGATGATCTCGGGGTAAAAGACATCCGAGAACACGTGGAGCCCGTCCTTGTACGTGCATTCCTGAGCCACACCCGGTCCGATGATCTCGGACAGACCGTAGATGTCGGTCGCCAGCATGTTCCAAGTGGTCTCGATCTCCTTTCGCATCGACTCGCTCCAGGGCTCAGCCCCGAAGACGCCGATTTCCCAACTGCTGCTTCGCGGGTCCAGACCCATCTCCCGGGCTTCATCAGCCATATACAGAGCATAGCTTGGGGTACAGGCGAGAATCCGGGGTCGGAAATCGCTCATGATTTTCAATTGTCGCTTGGTCTGGCCGGACGAGGTGGGAATGATCGTCAATCCCATCTCCATAGCGCCATAGTGGGTGCCCAATCCGCCCGTAAAAAGCCCGTAACCATAGGCGATCTGGATGAAATCACCGGGCTTGGCGCCCGCGCAGGCGAGCGATCGGGCCATTACGTCCGACCAGAGCTTGATATCATCCTTGGTATATCCCACAAGCGTCGGATTGCCTGTCGTTCCACTGGAGACGTGGATCTCTCGAAGTTCGGAAGTGGGCACGGAAAACAGGCCGTACGGGTAGCTGTCCCGCATATCGATCTTGGTGGTAAACGGCAGCTTCGTGATGTCGTCGATCCCCTTAATGTCCTTGGGCTGAATACCGGCCTTCGATATCTTCTCCCGATAGAGCGGACAACCGTTATACACGTAGGACACAATCTTCTGGAGGCGCTCCGAAAGAATGTTCTTGAGGTTCTCCGGTGCCATGCACTCTATTTCTTCGTTCCAGATCATAGTGCGCTACCTTTCTGCATAAACAGGAAAGTTGAATTGTAATCTCTTGGTAGTGGAAACGTCAAGTCGCGGTAACTTTTCGGTCCCATAACGATGAGAATTTGCCGGGTTTTGCAGCAAAACGCCGCGGAACGGATCTGGAATTCGTTCGAAACAGGTTGTCAGACGTTCTTGAAGCAAGCATCCAGGTGTGCCTGGGGCAGTTTCTTGGTCATCAGGCTGACGACGATGGCCACGATGAACGAGACGGGCAAAACTGCGACGATCGGGTCAATCGTATTCCACGGCAAGCCGGCCAGCGATGGTTTGCCGAAGATGAGGTTGCACAGACCCAGGGCCTCGGACTCCTTCACATGGATGAAGAGGAGCCAGAACGCGGAACCGAGGAAGCCGACCAGAATGCTGGCGATCGCGCCGGCGGTCGTCATTCCCTTCCAGAACAGAGCGCCAATATAGGTCGGAAGGAACATATTGGCGCAGAGCCCGAAGAAGATGGCCGTCGCGATGGCGATAACGTTTCCAGGAAGTTTGTAACCGAGCAGAACCGTAATAAGCACTGCCGCTACAATTCCGACGCGCGTGATGGGAACCGTATAGGAAGCCTTTCGCCCTCTAAAGAGCGTTCGCTCGAACAAGTCGCGTCCGACGGCGGTACCCATGGTGTGGAACTGGGAACTGGAGGTAGACATGGCCGCCGAAAGCAGAGTCAGCATGAATACGTAGACGAACCACGTGGGCATCGAATTATTGATGTACAGAGGAATGATCTTGTCGATGTTCTTGTCGGCCGCGACGAACGCGATCTTGCCCATTTTCTCGACGAAGTACACGTTAGACAACGCACCGACAACAAAGGCCACGCCGGTCATGAAGAGGATGAAAATTCCGCCCACGCCCACGGCTCGGTGAAGCTCGCGGTTGCTCTTGACGGTCATGAATCGGACAGCCAGTTGCGGCTGGGTGAGCACGCCGATCCCCACGCCCATGACGATCGTGGATACCAGTGTCCACCAGAGCTTGGAACCCCAAACCGGCATCCGCGTCCATCCCTGGTGACCATCTGCAGTCAACTTGGGCGGAACTTTGTCGGCCAGGCTTGCCAAGGCGCTATGGGCGTCAGATACCCCGCCAAGGGTGTAGTAGGTAAAAACAAGCAGGACTGCCATACCGACGAACATGATGGTTCCTTGCAGGGCATCGGTGTACATGACTCCCTTAAGTCCGCCGGCAAGAACGTAGCAGCAGATGATCAGTGTGTAGATCAGCAACGCCACGTCGTAGTTGATATATTGAGGGAATGTGGTTTCGATGAAACGGGCGGCCCCGATGAGAACGGCGGCAGCATAAAGAGGCATGAGCAGGAAGATGACCGCACCGGCGAAGCCCTGAATGAACTGGGAGTTGAATCGTTTGGACAAGAGTTCGGGGAAAGTATGAGCATCGAGGTTGTGGCCTATCTTACGGGTCCGTTTACCGAACAAAATGAACGCGATGAAAATTCCGACGAAAATATTCAGAAACGTTAACCACAGCAATCCCATGCCAAACATGGCGGCGGCCCCGCCGAACCCGACGATCGCCGAGGTACTGATGAATGTTGCGCCATACGATACAGCCATGATGTAGGGGTGAGAATTCCGCCCCGCAACCAGGTAGTCCGCGGCGTTCTGTGTACGGCGATACCCGTAGTATCCCAGGTAGGCGATGGCGAACAGGTAAATCACTACGACAATCGTAAGAACGAGAATGTTATGCATGGCAATTCCTCACAAAAAGAGCTTCGTAATAGACGGGATATACCGATTCTTCTGGAAGCACTGTGCCAAGGTCACATCTTCTCTTCCATTTCCTTCTCGTCCTTAACCCAAGTGACATCTTCCGAGGACGGGCTTTCATCTCCTTGATTCCACTTGGCGGCGCCGTAGCCGACGCAGACAGCCGCGCTCAGGATACACAGCAGATAAACAGACCAGATAGACGGGTCGTCGATACCAAACATACAAAGCTCCTGATATGCAGTTGACATTCAACCGTTAACCGTTGCTGGACTTCCTTTTAACAGAAACTGAAAGAAAAAGCAATACTTGATCATGGGCCCCTTCATCTTGCACGATATAGAAAAGTGCAGCGGTTTGGGCAGAGAGTTTTTATCGTACCTTGCCCAGCCATCTTGTGCTAAAGCCGTTGCCTGTGAGGTAATAGAGTATTTGTTCCTAAACCTTAATGCTGGATATTCCGAGAAGAGGACCAGAGCCCTGCATGTATACAGGTAGGTGACTTTTTATAAGACGGATGGGAATCTGTGTTGTCTAGAACAGCTTGGAGCAGGATGAGAAGCATGTCATCAATGGAGAGACGACTCCTGTCGCTCGTCGTTCTGATGGTTTTGGCGGTATTGGCGGCATCAGGTTCCTGTGTTTCATTGATGTCATCCAAGTCGGGTTTACTTCTTGAGGGGGTGGCGATATTTGGTCTTTTTCTGGCGTTGGGAGGCCTGGTGGGTCTTGCAATCATATTTCGAAGCTATCGGACGGATAAGCGTGCCGATGGCTGTCAGAATTATCGGTCACTCTTTGAGGATTCACCCCAGGCGATCTG
>CAZLZE010000087.1:0-22028 GCA_964563935.1 uncultured Phycisphaerae bacterium
GAAGAATTGTTGATTGCCAATTGTTAATTGCTAATTGAAGGAGAAGGATATGATAACAACGTCAGATCGACGAAGCTCTGCCAATCAACAATCAACAATTAACAATCGACAATCCTTTACGCTCATCGAGCTTCTCGTCGTTGTCGCCATTATCGCCGTTCTCGTCGCACTCCTCCTGCCCTCTCTGAGCCAAGCCCGGGAATACGCCAAGGAACTCGCCTGCGCTTCGAACCTTCGGCAGTTGAGCCTGGGATTCGGATTCTACCAGGATGATTGGCACGGGTCCTTGGTTCCCTTCATCAGCGGCGCAATTGACTATTACAATTTCTACACTAATGTTCTAGTCAGAGGGCAATACGTTCCGCCGCCGGTATACTGGGCCGACGAAAAGTGGGGCAATGTAACAGTGGGCATCTGGCGGTGCCCAGTGGTTGACAATACCCATATCCAATGGGGCGGCGGATACGGCGTCAACGGCGGATATGGCAGCAATGGCCATCTGGTCGGATTTGCATGGACAACGTCAATATCCAAAATCTCCCGGCCTTCCGAACTCTGGATGCTTGGCGACGCAGAAGGAAACTGGGGAGCTACCGGGTATCGAACAACAAAGCCATACATTGAGTGTCCTTCGTGCTGGGATATCTGGGACAATACGATCTTTGACTTTAAGTGCGCTGCCTCCCGCCATCGAGGGGCGAGCAATGTGATTTTCGTCGATGGTCATGTGGCGCCCGTGAAATATGACGATCTGAAGGTCAACAAGCGTGATATCTTTGCCCACTACTCCAAGTAGATTCTCTGTGACGTGGGAGGCTGAAAGAATCACGTCATGACAGGACAATATGTTGTAGAATGGGCTTGGCTTAGAGTTCTGTTTCTCTTCTCTACGATCAGGAGCAATCATGAAAACGATCGGCGTCATTCTTCTGGCAGCGGCTCAGTTTGTTTGTGGTCAGAACGTTATTCACAACGGCGGTTTTGAAGAGGGTCTGGCGCCGTGGTCTTTTGCGGCGGTCAACAATGCCCAGGCCACGGGTGTGATCGACAGCACGGTCGCCCACACCGGAAAAGGCTCGTTCAAACTGACCAACGCCTCGCCAGGAGCGCCCAACGTCTACGGCGGATTGGCCCAGACGATTACCGGGCTGACGCCGAATACCGAGTACCGCGTCAGCCTCTGGGCCAAGGGCAAGAACGTCGGTGCTGCCTGGTTTCCGGGCGGGCCTCGCTGGGACCTTCGCCAAACCCTGCCCAACGGCACGTATGACTGGACACAGGTATCGTTCGCCTACAAGACAGGTCTGCGCGAGATGACGTTTCCATTCCGCGTCAATATCGACAGCGTGACGGAAGCGTTGTGGATCGACGATATCGAATTTACGCCCGTCGGGCCGCCCGGACCGCCCCCGGTCACGGTGGACAAGGGACTATCGTCCGCGGAACGGATATACCCGGTCATGCCGGACGGGAAGATCGAACAGGCCCCTGCCGTTAAGGTCATGCACGCCAACGGCACCATCGGCGGCGACATCCGTCTGGCGTGGAACGGCCAGGGCTTGGTCATCGACACGACGGTTGTCGATTCGACACCCGGTCCCGTCGGTGAAGGGTTCGGCATGTATCAGAGCGATTGCATTCAGGTATCCATTGACACCCAGCCGGAGAAGCCCAAGCTCGGTTACACGGAGACCTGCTTCGAACTCGGTTTTGCTCTCAACGCGAAGAATGAAGTGGTCCACCATGCCTGGCAGATGGGCACTCAGACTAAATTCGACTGGTCGAACGTCCGGGAGAAAGGCGAGCGCACCAAGACGGGATATCATCTGACCATTCTCATCCCCTGGAAGAGCCTGGAACTCGATCCGCGTCGACTCCCGCGGCAGTTGGGGATCAACGTCCTGTTCAACAACGGCGAGGGCGGACGGTCGTGGATCGAATGGACGCCGGGGACGGGTGAGATCAAAGATCCCAAACAGTATGTTCGCGCGATCCTGGTCGCGCCCGAGGACCATGCATCGGTGGCTGGTGTTTCGCTGGATCCTCGCACCTATGAAAAGGACGATTGGGTCATCGCCCAGTACGTCGAGTATGCCGTCGGTGACTTGGCTGAGGAAGACGTAACGCTCGTCGGGCGGGAGAAGGATGGACAAGGCGCACCGGTTGATTTGAGCTGCGTGACGCTGCCGAAGATCCAGGCCGGCCAGCGGCGGACAACGGAATTCTTCTTCCCCGCCGCCAAGCTGGAGCGGGAAGGTGATTACGTCCTGTTGGTCACGGTCAATAATGCGCCCAAGGCCAACGCGTCGCTGGTTCGCACGAACGTCAAGCCGAAGATTCAAGCCAAAGTGGCTGAGATCAAGACACAACTTGATGACATCAAGAAGACTCTCGCCGCCAATCCAAACATGGCCAAGGACAATTACGTCGTTCTGGGCGTGACGATCGCGGAAAAGTTCCTCGATCGTATCCAGAACTATCCCCAGGCACCGGACTGGTCCATTCTGCAGGCAGAGGAGACGCTCTGGGTCCTCGAGCGAACCCGTCAACAGATGGCAGCCAATTCGCCCGTCCTCATCACGCGTCCGACCTTCGGACCAGTGACCGTTCGTGATGGTGTTTTCTACGTCGAGGGCAAGCCCTGGTATTTCGGCGGATACGGACATTTCGGCGCGGTCGAACGCGATATCCCCGTCTTCTGGAACCATGGCGTCACAATCATCCAGCGTGAGCGGGGACCCAGCGCACTGAACCCCGATTTTACGCTGTCAGATTACGCTAAGGAAGTCAGACCCATGCTGCAAAAGGCGGCTGGGAATCAGATCAAGGTGGACATGCTTCTGGCCCCCCACTACTTCCCCAGTTGGGCGCCGACTCTCGATCCGGACGACAAACCCATCGTGAACGCCGGTTTCATCCAGTACAACCTCGACCATCCTAATGCACGGAAGGTCATTCAGAAATGGCTTGAAGCCTTCATACCGTTCATCAAAGACGAGCCCGCGTTGTTCAGCGTCTGTCTTTCCAACGAGCCCACGTACGGCAACAGCGGACGCGACAAGCACAGCCGTCCGTTATGGATCGCTTACTTGAAGGATACGCACAAGACGATTGATGCGCTCAATGCCCTGTATCAGACGAAGTACAGTACATTTGAGGAGGTCCCGGTACCCAGGATCGACTGGCCGGAAGGAGCGGATGTTCATATCCTGCGTGCCTATTACGACTGGATCATCTTCAACCAGCATCACTTCGCCGAATGGCACGGGTGGATGAACGGGATCATCAAGAAGGCGGCTCCGAACGTTCTTACCCACGCCAAAGTGATGAATACGATTTTCGACCGGGGAGCATTGCCGCAGGGTACCGATCCGGAGCTTTTCTGTCGGATCACCGACCTGGCCGGCAACGACGCCCACGCGAATCTGGCAGGCGAAGGTCCCTTCGCCTATGGATGGATCGTGGAGCAAGTCTGGTATGACCTCCTGCACTCGTTCCGAGGTCGGCCGGTGTTCAATTCGGAGAATCATCTGATTCCGGACGGTACGCCTGCTGTCCATCTGCCGCCGGAACACACTTATTCGGTTTTCTGGCAGGGCGCACTGCATCATTTGGGCGCCACGACGACGTGGATATGGGAAGAGCCGACAAGTGTTTCACTGGAAGGCAACATCTACATCCGACCCGCTAATACCTACGCCGCCGGAAAGGCCTGGCTGGATCTGGCGAGGTTAGCCCCTGAGGTCGCCGCGATCAATCAGGATATGCCCAAGATCGCCCTTCTCTACGCCGTCCCCTCGATCTTCTGGGAGAAGGACTACGGTCAGGTGATTCAGGACACCTATGCCAACCTGGCGTTCCTGGGCCAGCCGGTAACGTTCATCTCCGAGCGTCAGCTCGCGGAAGGAACGGGTCCGAAGGTCGATTTCATCGTTGTGCCACATGCGACGCACGTGAAATCCGAGACCGTGCGACGACTCAACGAATTTGTCCAGCGAGGCGGAAAGGTCATTACCGTGGGCGATCAGTGCCTTGAATTCGACGAGTACGCCAGACCCCAGTCCACCCGGGTCACCAGCGTGACTTCGGTGAAGTTCGGCAAGCAGAAGGTTTTGTTCGACAACCTTCGCCGGGCGCTGGCGGCTGGGGGACTCAAACGCACTGTTCTCCTGGACGCAAGTCCGAAACTGCCGTTCGGGCTTTTCACCCGCTCAGAAGTCTGGGGGGTGGAATACCGCACCGTCGTTCACCATGGCGGAACACTGATCCCCATGATCAACATGATCCGCACACCCTTGACAGTGAAGCTCGCAGCCAAGGGCGAAGCGACGGACCTTATCTCCGGAGAAAAGCTGAACTTAAACTCGATCCGCCTCGAGCCAATGCGGCCACGACTACTGCAGATTACCTCTCCCGGTCGCTGAGGAATCGGCCCATCAGGCCAAAGAGCAGGAGTACAACCAGGAACGGCGGCGAGCTTCCGCACATGCCGCCCGCGGCGGGTGTCCCTGTCCCGGCAGGAACATTTCCCCGAAGGGCAATGGAAATGGTCGGCGAGGCCGCATCGTCCGAGACAATGGTCAGCGTGGCGGACTTGTCGCCTTCCTCTCTTGCGTTGAACGTCAGGGTCACGTCAATCGACTGGCCGGCCGGTATCGTGGCATGCGTCCCGTTGCATGAGAAATTCTGCGTATCGCTCAGTTCGACGTGGTCGATCGTCAGATCGTAGGTCCCGCTGTTGGTGATGGTCAACGTCTTCGTGGCCGGCTCGTTCAGGGCACAATCGCCAAAATCGATGCTGGCGCTGGATGCCTGGATCTTCGGCGCGATATCCCGCTTGCCCGCGCGATAGCACCGGGGATAGTAACACGTGTTCAGGATGGCGGTGCGATTATCGAAGTCGCCGGCGAACGTACCCGACAGTTCCACCACCGGGACATTGATGATCGTGTCCTGATACATCATCGCGATATACGTGTCGTCGCCACTGAACGTTGGGAATCCGAACATCGTGGTGGGATTTGCCTCCTGAGCGACCAACCCGGCCTGCCCCGTGTTCAGATTGACGATCAGCGTCTCATACGTGCTGGTATTTTTGTCCCACACGTCCACCGCCACCAGCCAGTCCTTGGTATTCGAGGCCGCCGGATTGCCGATCTGAATCCCCTGCTGCTGACCGGGGACCAAGCTCTGGATTTTGCCCGTCGCGATATCGAGAATCCCGATACTCCAGGTCCTGACGGTGTCACTGCTGTCGCCCATCTTGATCTCACTCAGGGCGTCAAAAATGATCCGCTTACCCGTCAGATCAAAGTCAATGACATCCGCATATTTCAGCGTTTGGACATTCACATTTGAATCGGAAGGCAGACTCAGATCGAAGACCTTGTTCGACTGGCCCGACATGTCATTCATGTCCAGCAGATACAGTTTGTTGTCCTGATCGGTCGTCGTAAAGGCGAAGTAGCGGCCGTCCTGAGACCCGCCGATGGTACGAACGTAACCTTCCGTGGTAACCGCCTCGTCATAGACGTCGGTCGGCGAAAGGGCCGCCATTCGCAGGTTGTTGGTGCTGTCGACAAATAAGACGCCGACCCCGTCCTCCGTCACGACCGGACGCGTGTTGGTCACCGAGTAGTTGGAGATCAGATACAGATCCCCCGTCCCCTGGCGACCGCCAAGGTAGGATAGACCGGCATCTTCGAAGATAAAGACGATACCGTCGATTCCCGTCGCCGCGGCCACCTGACCACCTCCTCCGTCGCCTCCCGTCCCGCCCGCTCCCGTCACTCCCACGGCGTCCCATCCCGCCGTCACGGCCTGCACCTCGGGCGAAGCGGCCCCGTAAAGTTCCTCCGCGCTTTGGACCGTCGCATTGCGGGCATCGCTGAAATTGCTCTGACGGGTCAGGTGCATCGTCAGCGCGCGATAGAAGATCTGTTCCGTCTTCGCCCGTCCGATACTCCCGCTGCCCAACCCCTCGGCGATCAGGTACGCTGCATGGCCGGGGATCGTACAGTTCACGTGTACACCGCCGTTATCCTGGTTGGACGGCAGGTTCCGATACTCGTTCATGTGAGCCGGTTCCACGCCGATGCCCGCCTGCTGCATCTCCTGGCTCTCAAGTCCCTGGTGCGGATCGGCCAGGTTCCGGGCATATCCCGCACTGCCTCCCACAATGTCCTCGCCCATCGTCCAATCGTCCCGGTCCACCATGCAGGCAAAAATATCCGACATCGCCTCGTTCAGCGCGCCCGATTGGTACATGTATTCCATGTTCGCGGAATACGAAGTGATTCCGTGTGTAAACTCATGCGCGGTGAAATCGAGCGCCTTGGCCATCGAGGCCATCTGCGCGCCGTCTTCACCGAAGAAGATCATGTTCATCCCGGGAAACCACCCGGCGTTACCGGCGAGATTCTGCCCGCCGCAGTGAATGACGCCGATCGAATTGAGTCCCTGGTTGTCGATGGCTTTGCGGTTGAACGTCTGACGGAAATAGTCCTGAACTCTGCGCAAGTTGGCATACACGCCCACCGCCACCGGATCCCATCCCCCGTTCGTCCCATTTGAATAGATGAAATACAGCGATGCCTGCGAATTGGTGGTCGGGTCGGCGCCATTGTAGCTGAGTACCGCGATGTTCCCCGATCCGCAATTGTTGGGAATACTCGGGTCCGAGACGTGCATGGACTGCGTCGTATCCACCAGGCAGTTGTAGCCGCCCTGCTGCCAGACGGGGAAATCATACGTCTGACCCCACGAGTCGCTTCCCGATCCGCTTACCGACACATGACGCGTATCGTCATACTTCTCGACCACCTGTCCGGTCTTGGCATCGACGAAATATTTCCAAGTCTCCAGGCCGCGAACGGCCGAGATATCATACGCCAACCGTGCGAAATTCAATCTGCCGAAATAGATCACCAATTCGCATGTGGTCAAGGCATCCAGGTGTCCAAGCTCGCCGCGAACCACGTCGAGAGCCTGCTCGCCGGACAGCGTCGCCGTCACATCGATCTGCGGCGTCGGCTCCACCCGCCCTTCGACCAGATACACGGACTGGTCTTTGTCCAGATGAACGATGATTTCCTTGCCCGACAGGACCAAGCCATTGTACACCTGCTGGAACTTGACGTGCGTCAACCCCAAATCATCGACAACCTCGCTCTTCTTGCGAAATTCCGAATGGGCGTCATGGACGCCGAGCAATTCCCGAAGATTCTGGAGGCAGGCCAGAGGAATATCCGCCGTTTTTGCCGTCTTTCCGGGCACGAAGAGCCCCTTCGCTTTGATGAACTTGGCCGTCCCGTTCGTCTCATTGTAACAGACCTTCAGATCGGGAAATCGCGACTTATACGCACTCAGGCGGGAGGCCCCGGCGCCGCGAACGATGCGTTTGGCTGTCCCCGACGGCAACTCAAGGCGTTTTTTGCCCGGACTGTTCGGGTCCGGCGGCGATGAGTATCTGGCGGCCGTGGCGTTCAGCATTCGCTGCATATTGACAAAGACTTTGTCCAGTTGAACGTTGGCCTTGGTCTCCTTGCGGGCGGCTGGAGCCGAGCTGGTCGCCTCCAGCGTCATCGCCAGTCCCGACGGGATGCACCAGGCCAACAAGAATGAGAGGAGAGAAGATCGCAACACGCCACCGAATGTCTTTAACATACGCATTTCCCTTAAAATGGTCCATGGAGTTGTCGGCAGTTAGATAGCATCATGATAAATCTGCCGTTGAGTGAAATCCATACGAAAATCATCGGTCATCGAAGGTCCAGCGGACCTGCTATTTTGGCCTGCAGTCAAATTGCCTTTGCCCCCATCAGACCTGTTTACAAAATGGGGGACATTATGGTAAACTACGGGGCCTGAGTAATATAATAAAAGTGGATAGCGTTTCCTGTTGGCAAAGGTAATGGGAGTAAGGATATATGGCTGGACATTCACATTGGGCACGAATCAAGCATAAGAAGGGCGCGACGGACGCCAAGCGCGGCA
This sequence comes from uncultured Phycisphaerae bacterium, assembly GCA_964563935.1. GTDB lineage: Bacteria > Planctomycetota > Phycisphaerae > JAAYCJ01 > JAAYCJ01 > JBAZZQ01. The sequence goes on from CAZLZE010000087.1 coordinate 7,996, forward strand.
AGCTTTGGAGCAAGCTGGCGCGGCACATCATCATCGCCGCCCGGAACGGCGGGGGCAAGCCGGAAGAGAACCTGTCCCTGCGCTATGCGATCGACAAAGCCAAGGAAGCGAACATGCCCAATGACACCATCGACCGGGCCATCAAGAAAGGGACGGGTGAGTTGAGCGGGGTCAACTACGAAGAGGCAAACTACGAAGGCTACGGTCCCGGCGGGGTGGCCATCCTGATCAACTGTTTGACGGACAACCGCAACCGGACGGCCCCGGAGATCCGCAAAATATTTGAATCTCGCGATTTGGCCCTCGGCGGCGCGGGAAGCGTGGCGTGGATGTTCAAGAAACAGGGTGTCATTATCGTGTCAGCCTCCGCGGCCACCGAGGAAAAGCTGATGGATATTACTCTTGAAGCCGGGGCTGAGGATATCTCGCAGGACGGCGACACTTTTGAGATTACCTGTCCGCCGGTAAGCTTCGAACCTGTGAAAAAGGCACTCAAAGACGCGGGTATCGAAATCCAGTCGGCAGAACTGGCCATGATCCCGCAGAACTATATCCGACTCGAAGGCGACGACGCACGGAAGATGCTCGGACTCATGGAGGCCCTGGAAGATCATGACGACGTGCAGAACGTCTATGCCAACTTCGACATCCCCGACGACGTCATGGAAGAAGTCAGCAAATAGGCCGTTGTGGAATGACGAATTTTTAGCAACGAATGACTAATGTCTAGTCAATGACGAAGGCCCCAATGACGAAAAGAGGGCTGCAGCGTCCGGTTCGACATTACTCATTAGTCATTGATTAGTCATTCGTCATTAGAGATTCGTCATTAGAGTCCCACGACTAGCCCACAGCTACCGGCCGAGCGCATTAATAAACACCTCCGCCACCGCCTCATTTCCCTGTTCGCTTAGATGGTTGCAGTCGGCATAGTTCGCCGAATCGGCCTGCAGGAAATCGGCGATGGTTTCGACGTCCACTAAAACTGCGTTCTTGTTCGCTGCCGCCGTGCGAATCCGCTCGTTAAGTCTCCTCACGTAGCCATTGGCGTTGGCCGCCTGCGGCGCAAGTAAGACATTCAGCAGCGCCGGTCGGCACTGCATGTTTTCCCGCATATAGTAATACGTAGCAGCGTACACCTTCCACCCCGCTCCCTGGGCCAGCCCGATCGCTTGCTCGATATCGCCCTGCACCTTATCCAGCCGCTGATTCAGTTCCGTGGTAAATGGATAATTTGGATCCTCCGGCGAAGTCAGCAGCAAGGGGTCGTGTTCCTTGACGAACTCGACGATCTCATCGCCGCCCTCCCAGTACAAGAAGACCTGATTGTTCGGGTAGATTCCATTATCGATCAGATCTTGGAGCCGTGAGACGCCATCTTCCGCGCTCTCGCCCCCGTTTCCCTGACCGGCAAAGGTCGCTGGAGCCTCCCCCAGTTTCTCCTGCAGAATCTGCCAGTACTCCCGATCCGTCGGGCCCGCCGTGGTCGAATCCCCAAAGGCGAGGTAACGAACATTGGGGTCCGGCACCATCACCGACGAACAGCCCGAAAGAAACAGAAAAGCAATCGCCAGAAGCGATCCGCCGACGATCTTCATCCAGTGCCCTGCCGCCATTGTCAGCCCTCCTTGCCTCTGTTCAATTATACTTCGCCCCTGCCCTTACATCAACGCCGGACGCCAGAGGGACACAACGGACGTCTTGCTTGCGATGGCGGAAATAGAATGACGAGAGAGAAGATGGTGCGTCAAGACGTACCCTACCCAACTCTAATACCAAGTCCACTTACTTCGTGCACGGGGACCAGTCCTGTCGTTTGGTCCGGTTGCCCCGGTTCTCGCCGCGACGAATGGTTCTGAGAGTTCTGTCGCCACTTAATCGATAGATCAAATCCGTATAAGTTACTTTACTTTCCCCTGGCAGCAAGGGAATGCGTGGAATGGTGATCTGATGTAATTTTTGGTGGGATCCTTCTGGCCGCGATGAGGAACGGATGTCCTGAATCCCAATCTGCCGTATGTTCGTCGGATAAATTTTATTGACATCTAATGAAAGGCAAAGTATATTAGTATACAAATATTAATCACAAAACACTTGGGAGAGTGAGTAATGTCATTTCCCCAAGTGTTTTTTGTTTGGGGCAGGAGTGGAACTGGCCGACGGCCATCTGGATAGCAAGTTCATCGGATTCGGACGAAGGCACGGGAAAATGTTGTCGACACTGGTGTCTTGGATAGTCTGTCCATCTGGCTCGTTTGACTTCAGAGTTTCATTTCATAGGAGAATTTTATGAGATTTTGGATGATCGCGGTATTAGCGTTGGCCTTCCTTGGACTGAGCCTTTCTGCTTTTGGGGATGGTTCTACGATTCCCCATCCACCACCCGCGAGTCCGTTTAATGGAGATGAAGATCCGAACGATCCACCACCGTCGAGTGTTCCTGATGGCTGGATCGTCACCAAGGGGTCTTGGACCTGGTCTTCCAATCGATTCACCAACAGCGGAATGGATGATGAGCGGATTTTCCACGCGATTCCCGAGGCCCTTGACGGGAGCGTTGGATATGAGGTCCGGTTCAACGGCATGTTGACGCAGGACGGTCCGGGATGGGGGTTTTATTTCAATGCCGCTCTTACACCGACAGATAATACCGTAACGGGGTATTCATTCCAATATGATCCCGGCTACGCTCCGGGTTCGTATATCCTTTGGGAGTGGGTGAACGACGTTCCGACCTTGATGACCTCGGCCAATCATCCACAGGATTTCGGCGTGGACCATGAATTCATCTTGAGGATTCTACCTGATTCTTTTTCGGTTTCCCAGGATGGTGAGGAGGTATTGACGTACGAGGGTCCCTTGACCATGACGAGGGATCTGATCGGGTTCCGCACCTGGATATATTCGACGGCGTCGTTCAGCAATCCCGACGTCGACGAGATTACCGTCACCCCGGAACCAACGGTCCTGAGCCTGCTGGCCGTCTCGATTCCGCTCCTTGCCCGAAGTCTGCGAAGAAGAGGATCTTGATAGAGCAGGCCCTGCCCACCCTTTTCTCTGACCGCTGAGAGCTGACGGCTGACAGCTTGTTCTCAAATGACGAATGCCCAATGCGAATGTCGAAAGAGAAGATGGTGCGTCAAGACGTACCCTACCCAACTCCACAACACCTCATCTTCTCTCCTCCGTCATTCCCGGGAAACTCGAGTCTCCCCCTCACTTGACAGAATATCCCAATGTTCATTATAATGAGAATGGCTGAACTAAGGTCGTGGGCCAAGAGCAACCGACCCGGTGTGTCCATGCGAGGGGCCTATGTAATTGGAGGAATGGCAATGCGAAATTCCATGATAGCGGGCGCGGCGATGGCCATCTTTTTCCTTGGGGTAACCGTGGTTGGTGCAACGACGGTTACAATCTACACCGACAAGGCAGCCTGGGAGGCGGCTGTGGGCGGGCAATTCCTCTTGGAGAGTTTCGTCGACGATCAACTGAATGTCGGGGTGAGTTTTGTTTCTACCGAGTCTGGCCACATCAACCCCGCTCAGCAATGCTACCAGGACGTTCTGGCTTCTGAAAGTCAGAATGAGCCCAAAACGACATGGAGCTTTATGCCGACGATCATCGGATTCGGCGGAAACTGGACCTTGGGTGGCCCTGGCGGTTCTGGAAATAGCCTGCTGGTCTACATAGCCGATTCCAATCTTTACGTAGGGACCATTTCCAACAGTTACGGTGGCGAATTCTGGGGGTTCACCTCTGATACTCCCTTCACCTCCGTCCGGTTGATAGGCGGGAGTGGCATCCATCAGCAAATCTACAGTCTGGATGACATGGTATACTCAGGGATACCTGAGCCCGCTACCATGGGGCTTCTGGCCTTCGGTGGGCTGGCAATGATACGCCGGAAGTGGCGAGCCTGACGCAGCGATTCCTCCAAGGGAGGTCTTGGTGGGTGGACCGTGTCCGCCGGTATTAGGTACGCCCTTGGAACAAGCGTCCGGATGGGGGAATGAAGCGAATGCTGGACGGGATAAGGACGAGACCAACCGAGTGCAAGGCGAATTCCCATTAACTTGTAAATACGACGACTGGTCGGCATCGAATGGATATGGAAATTGTTGCGTTAACGCCTATCGCGACCCAAGTGGAACGGATCAGGGCCTCTACGGGGGATTTCATGTGACGGACCCGACTGGAGGGGCAATCTGGAAATTCGACCTATGGACAGCCCGATCCGCGGAATTTGCCGCTGGAATTCCCCATCGTGCCCGATGGTCGAGCCTTCTGACCGAAGAGTCTCGCGTCGCTATTCTCGCGATCAAGGAAGTGGTTTGCAGCCAGCTACATGCCATTACTTCGTTCGACTTTGATGTAAAAGTGGGAACGGCTGATCTACGTGCCATCCCATTGTTCGACTTTGATGTAAAAGCGGGAACGGCTGATCTACGTGCCATCCCATTGTTCGACTTTGATGTAAAAGTGCCAAAAGGCACATCGAATAACCATTCTGCACATTGCCTTGCAGGCGAGGTCGTGTGGGGACAAAAGAGATCAGACGCACGTCCGGCGAGCGTGCGTCTGATTGGTTCGCGGTCAGTGATATGGGGGTCCGGGCTAGGCACCGTAACCGCCGGAGATGTAGTTTTCCAATTCGTGGATGGTGAATTCCTGATCGGAGATGATGGCTTTAACGACATCGCCGATGGTGACGATTCCGATGAGTTTGTCGTTTTGTATGACGGGCAGGTGTCGGATGCGTTTGTCGGTCATGAGGGCCATGCATTCCTCAAGCGACTGGTCGGGTCGGATGTAGAGGACGTCGCGTGTCATCAGTTCGCCGACGGTGGTTTCCCTGGAGGATTTTCCTTTGAGGATAACTTTTCGTGCGTAGTCGCGTTCGGAGAAGATGCCGATGACCTTGTTGTTTTCGAGGACGAGCACGGCTCCGATGTCCTTCTGAGCCATGAGTTCAAGGGCCTCATAGACGGACTGTGAGGGGGACACGGACCAGACTTCACGAGGTTTGGCGGACAGGATCTGTTGGACGGACTTCATACGGTACCTCCCTGCTGAAAAAAAGAAGTTGAACCACGTTTGTTTCTTCTTGCGCGGGGGTGATGATGTCGCTGGTTTTATTCTCCCGTTTCCCGGAATTGAGATACGTGTCCGGGGCTTACGGACCGCGCAAAAAACCGGATCACCTGTGTATGTAAATGTAGATTAACCGGTTTGGAGAGAGTTGACAAGAAGAATTATTGGAGAAAGTGGACGCGGTGCGCACGGAACGGAAAGCAGTGAGAAGATTGTCTATTTGCGGGCGAGAAAGTACGTAAAAGCAGGCGAAATGGGTTGAGGATGATGGTCTTGACTGAGGCAGTCGGGCGGAACCTGCGTGTTTCCCGAACGTATAATTAGGTGTGATACGTCTCTTCTTTAGGTATTGAGAAAGGAGACCGTTATGCAGATGATCGTCCGATCACAGAGTTTCAAATTACCCCCCGAATTGAGTGATTATGTCCAGAAGCGGCTAGAAGCCGGCCTGCGACGGTTTTCGGACCGTATCGACCGGGTGATGGTGTTGCTGACGGACGTAAACGGACCCAAAGGAGGCGCAGATCAGCAGTGTGAGATGAAGGTAAAGTTGAAGTCGTCGGGCATCATTGTAGCCAAGGCGACGGATGTGGATATAGCGTTGGCGGTGGGCCATGCCCTTGATCGCGTGTTGCGTCAGATCAAGCATCGCCGTGAATTGCGGTTGGCTCGACGGGTTCGAGTCGAACGATTCTTGGGATCTTCTGCCGAACAGGAAGAAGATTGAAAGGAAGACTTAAGCCTGGGAGTGGATGAGAGATTCATTTCTAGAAGAGGTGTAATTCTTAAGAAAAAACATTGAAAACTTCTTGACACTCATTTACATGTAACCTATACTGTACCCGTAAAGTTGGCCTCAAGGACCTTCGTGTTTTGAGTCGGAAACGAGTCCAGCGAGAGAGAGTTTTTCAAAAATCTGTCTCGCTGGTTTTATTTTTACCGGCAGCCGGTGTTTATTTGATTGGCTGCGGTAACTTGAGCATCTGGAACGAGTTCCGGTTCATCAAGAAAGGAATGGAAAGGAGCAGGCGATGAGAAAATGGAGTCTTGTTCTATTGGCAAGCGTGTGTCTGGTTCTGGTTTTGGGTCAGGTGGGGATGGGATCGTTAATTACTCCGGCGGGCGCTGGAGCGTTTCTAAATACGGGATTGATGGAATGGGGTGCATCATCGGCGTGGAACTCGGCAGACGAGGCGGCGGTGGGGCAAACGGCAACAGACGCGAATGTGGCAAAAAAAGTGAGTCCGTCCGCGTTTGCGGCAGCAGAGGATCTGGTTGGTGGGAGTGCAGCGGGCAAAGATGGTGGGGTATCGGGCGTTGTGAGACATGACGGGAAGAAGCCGACAGCGGTGGAAAACGGCGAGGGGCGTGGGACCGGGGTCGATGTGTTTCGGACGACCGAGATTCGAAATGTTGTTCCAGAGAGCGAGTTGTCGGAGAGTCTGTCGATGAGGCGAGAGAATCCGCAAGAGTGAACTGCTCATCCGGGGGGCTGATTTGGCCGATATGGAGAGTAGCCGCCAATGCAGAGCGGCGAGGAAGCTGTCATGTCATCGATCGGCCAAGTGAATAACCGTCTGGTACAAACGCAGTTGGACTCGATGCAATTGGGCGAAAAAATCGCTACCCGTGTGGCGGTCAAGGCGATAGATGCAGCCAAGATGCAGGGGGAAGCGGTACTATCGCTGCTGGAAGGCGCGGCGGAAGTCGCGGAAAGCATGTCCGAGAATAGCGTTACGTCAGGGAGCCAGATTGATCTGTATGCGTGATATCTGACGTAAGCCAGGGGCAAGCTCGACCCTCCCATAGAAATCTCCTTTCATTCCTGAATAAACCTTATTGACACTTACCTTATGGGTTGGTACAGTGTTTTGATTAACTAGTTAGTTAAGATCGCGATTTTTGATGAGGGAGAGTGTCATGAAGAGAGTCTGCATCCTGTTGTTTTTGTGCCTGTCTGTATTCTTATCATCCGTTGCGAACGCTGGGTTGCTTGATGGAATTGGGGCGATCGGTGATAGTCTAACCGATGAGTATCAGTTTGCCGACGGGGGAAATCACAGTGCCGGTCGAAACTGGCTGGAACAACTTGCGACGTATCGTCACTTGAATTTCGGATCGTTCTCGAGTTCGAGTCGGGGTGAGCCACGAAATGCGGGGTATGAGTACAACTGGTCTCGTGCGGGTGCGACGTCGTCGAATATGATCGACCAGAACCAGCACACGGGCGTTGCCAATCAGGTGAATTCGGGCAACGTGACGCTGGTTTGTCTGATGGTGGGGAATAACGATCTGGCGAAGGAATGGGGAACGGTGGTAACGAACTACCAGAACATCTACGTGGGCGGTCCGGCGGTGTGGCAGCCGGTGGTGGATACGTTGGTCAACAACGTAAAGACAGCGGTGAATACGATTCTGGCGGCAAACCCGAATGTGAAGATGGTGATCGGGACGGCTCCGGACGTGGAACTGACGCCGGTCATCCGGACGTTGTTTACGGACCCGGCTCGCCGGCAGTATGTGTCGGATGCGTTCGCGGCCTACAATCAGCGGATCGAAACGGAAGTCCACAACATAGCCCCGGATCGCATTGCCATTGCGGACGTTTATGGTGTGAGTCTGGACGTGCTGGCGAAGCTTAAGGCGGGACAAAATTACACTGTCGGTGGATATACGATCGATCTGAACGCCGATGGAAATGATCCGAACAAGATCATTCTGGGCGACCACATTCATCCCGGAACGATCATGCAGGGTTTGGTGGCAAATGAGTTTATCAAGGCGATGAACGAGTTGGGCGCAAATGTGTCGCTGTTCAGCGAGAATGAGATACTGAATCATGCAGGCGTTGCTCCGGAGCCCGGGACAATGGCGTTGCTCATCGTGGGCGGGTCTGCGATCCTGCGGCGGAGATTCAGGTCGTAGTCGTAGACCGAAAGGCATCGTGATTACATCAGCCCTCGATTTGCGTCGGGGGCTTTTTTTATGCCTTGATCGACGCCGGACAGCTTGATATGTTCATGGCAACGTATTTTTGATCAAGCTTTTGACATGAGGAGACCCGCAACTATGGCCACAAACCAGGGCGATAATCCCGTTTATATGAATCCCGATCTGCCGGTGGACCAGCGAGTGGACGACCTGGTGTCGCGAATGACGCTGGAAGAAAAGGTCTCGCAAATGGTGCATGAGGCGAAGGCCATCGAACGGCTTGGGGTACCGGAATATAACTGGTGGAACGAATGCCTCCACGGAGTAGCGAGAGCGGGCGTGGCGACGGTGTTTCCGCAGGCGATCGGCATGGCGGCGACGTGGAATCTGAAATTGATGGCTCGCGTGGCGACGGCCATTTCGGACGAGGGGCGGGCGAAGTATCACGAGGCAATTCGTCAGGGAAATCGAGGGATCTATTTCGGGCTCACGTTCTGGACGCCGAACATCAATATTTTCCGCGATCCGCGATGGGGTCGCGGCCAGGAGACGTACGGGGAGGACCCGTATTTGACGGCGAGAATGGGCGTGACGTTTGTGAAGGGTCTACAGGGAGACGACGCGAAGTATCTAAAGTCGGTGGCAACGCCCAAACATTACGCAGTGCACAGCGGTCCGGAGAATTTGCGGCATACATTTGACGCGAAGGCAAATCCGAAGGACCTTCGCGAGACATACCTGTACGCGTTCAAGGCATGCGTTCAGGAAGCGAAGGCGGAATCGATCATGGGCGCGTATAACCGGACCAACGGCGAGCCGTGCTGTTCGAGCAAGACGCTGCTGGAGGACATTTTGCGGAAGGAATGGGGGTTCACGGGGTATGTGGTGTCGGACTGCGGAGCCATCGACGACATTTACGCAGGCCATAAGGTGGTGAAGATTTCGGAGAAGGCGGCGGCAGTGGCGGTGGAGAGCGGATGCGATCTTTGCTGCGGGCGGACGTATGACGGGTTAGTGAAGGCGGTTCAGACGGGTCTGCTGCCCGAGTCGGCGATCGATCAGGCGGTGAAGCGTTTGTTCCGTTCGCGATTCCGGCTTGGGATGTTCGATCCGCAGGAGCGGGTGCCGTACGCGAAAATTCCATACAGTGTGAATGACTGCGCAGCCCATCGTGCTCTGGCATTGGAAACGGCGAGGGAGTCGATGGTGCTTCTGAAAAATGAGAATGATTTCCTACCTTTGGATAAGAAGGACATCAAGTCGATCGCCGTGATCGGGCCGAACGCGGATTCGGTGGCGGTGCTGTGCGCAAATTACATGGGTACGCCTTCGAAGGCGGTGACGGCGCTGGAAGGAATTCGCGGCAAGACGGCGGCGGAGGTGATCTACGCCCGCGGGTGCAAGGTGATGAAGCCAATCGACGGTGGCGTGGAGGAGGCGGTCGCGGCGGCGCGAAAGGCGGATGTGGTGATCTTTGTGGGCGGGCTGGGCCAGGTGGCGGAAGGCGAGGAAGGTCAGGAAGAGGGCGTGGAAGATGGAGACCGGAGTCAGGGCGACCGGACGACGATTGAACTGCCTGAGCCGCAGGAAGCAGTGCTGCGAGCGGTGCACGCGACGGGCAAGCCGATCGTGGTGGTGCTGATGAACGGAAGCGCGGTGGCAGTGAATTGGGCGGAGTCGCACGCGAAGGCGATTGTAGAGGCGTGGTATCCGGGCGAGGAAGGCGGAACCGCGGTGGCGGATGTACTCTTCGGGGATTACAACCCTGGCGGACGGCTGCCGGTAACGTTCTACAAGTCGACGGACCAATTGCCGCCGTTTGAAGATTACAACATGACGAATCGGACGTATCGGTATTTTACGGGCGAGGTGCTGTATCCATTCGGGTACGGGCTGAGCTTCACGCAGTTCCAGTATTGTCATCTTCAGGTCGAGCCAACGAAGGCGTCAGCCGGGCAGACGGTACGCGTAAGCATAGAGGTGCAGAACGTCGGCCGCCGGGACGGCGACGAGGTGGTACAGGTGTATGTGAGCGACGTGGAAGCGTCGGTACGTGTTCCGACCCGGTGGCTTGCGGGGTTTGAGCGGGTGCATCTGAAGGCGGGCGAGACCAAGACGGTGAATTTCACGTTGCCAGCCGAATCGTTCAAGATTTTTGACGAGCAGGGAAATCATGTGCTGGAGCCGGGCGAGTTTGTCATCTCCGTGGGCGGCGGTCAGCCGGGGACGCGATGTGTTTCGTTGAGCAAGAAAATTGAGATAGGATGAGGATCTGTCGGTTATCAGGTTTCAGTTAAGCTTTGAGTCATCAGCTTTTGAGGAAGGTGCTATTTCTTGACGCGAAGCGCGGCGGCAGAAAGCCGCTCTCCTGCGCTGACGCGAAGATGGTGGCATTCCGCTAACCCGTTATTCGATGCGGATGAGCGTGAGGATATAAAGATCACACATCATGTCGGCGGGATCGGGCCGCAAAATGACGAATAACGAAGCACCAATGTCGAATGATCCGACCGGAGCCACGCTGCGAGCCTGCCTTTTCGTCATTGATTCGTCATCAGGCATTCGGAATTCGTCATTCGCCCCTGCGTGCCCGTCCGGAAAACCCCTGCCTTTTTATGCAGCAGTCGCTTACAATTGGTGTAAGGAGATTCTTTTCGATGTTGCTGGTTGGAATTGATGAAGCCGGATACGGTCCGCTGCTGGGCCCGCTGGTCGTCTCGGCGGTGGCGATGACCCTGCCGGACGAGGTGGCGGGAATTCCACTTTGGGATCTATTTTCGGGCGGATTGTGCGATCGTCCAGCTCGGGCCAAGGGACGGCTGGTGGTGGCCGACAGCAAAAAGCTCTTTCACGGCCACGACCGCGACATCCGCGAACTGGAGCGCAGTGCCTTGGGGGCCGTGCTCCTGACGGCGGGAAAGCTCCCTGCGGCGTTGGACGAACTTTTGTCCGCGATCTCGCTGGAACCCGATCCGCACCTGGCCCTACGATGGTATTGCCATCAGCCGCTGCCGCTGCCGCACCGGGCCCAGACGGATGGACTGCGATTGGCGGTCAATGTGCTCTCGCGGGACCTGGCCTCGGTCGGAGCCTCGATGGTCGCGGTCAAGTCCGTCCCCCTGGTGGAAAAGAAATACAACCACCTGGTCCGCCAGATCAAGAACAAGTCAGAAATTCTCTTCAGCCAGACGGCACGGCTCATCCACGAGGTCCTCAACATCTCGGTGGAACCCAACGTCCGCGTCTGCGTGGATAAGCAAGGCGGAAAGGACTCGTACGTCCGTAATCTGCTGCGGGTGTTCCCAACGGCCCGGCTTTCCGTGGTCACGGAAGGCGAAAACGAAAGCGAATACATCCTGCAGGACGGTCCGCGGACGATCCGCCTGTCGTTCAGTCAAAAGGGCGAGCAGCGGCACATGCTCATCGCGTGGGCGTCGATCGTCAGCAAATATCTCCGCGAGCTGTTCATGATGCAGTTTAATCGCTTCTGGCAGAGCGCCCAGCCCGGGCTGGTTCCCACCGCGGGCTACTGGGAGGACGGACAGCGGTTCATGAAGGACATCGCCCCCCTTCTGCAGCAGATGAACATTTCGCCGGACGACCTGGTTCGCCAATTGTGATTCAACTAACGCAGCGAAGTCCCGCCGGATGCAATCCGAACAGGCTTGTACTCCAAGAGCTTTGACAGGGACCTGCCCCGTATCATCAGGCGATTTTCATACTCATCCTGAAGATAACTGCCTTTCTCCATGAGTGTATTGAAGACATCAATGAGGCGGTCGGGGCCAAAGCCCCCTTCCAAGGTCAGTCCAAGACAATACCCGTCTTTGAGTGCCTGGACGATATCCTTCGGGTCATCGGACCTGGCGAAGACAATCGTTCGCAGCATTTCCCCAAAGGAAGTATTGTGTGAATCCGTGCCCGACATGATTCGCGGCAGGTTTTCCATCTTCTTCCATCCCGGATAGAACTGGAGCGCCTGACCGCGGTGCTCAAATCCGTCGATCCCGGAACTCAGCCAATCGTTCAGCGTCTCGGTTCGCCACGCGTACTCCGGCCAGCCCACATGGGCGGCAAACGCCAACCCACCTGCCTCGTGAATCGCGACAAGAATCTCTTTCGGAGGCCGCGTGTGGTCGATCGTATCGGCACAGCCCACGACCGCCATGTGGCTTTGCAGAACCAAGACCGCCACCGTCGCCCACACGGATCGCATCATGTATCCTCCCAAATAGCGGGAAAAGTTGCCGCCCCACGTCCCCGTTTGCAGCTTGGATTCTTCGCCTAATACGCCCCTTCGGCGGTAAAGACAACCTTTATCGTTTTGAGCATGAGGATTACGTCCAGCCAGAGCGACCAGTTGAGCACATACCAGCTTTCGAGCTTCACGCGGTCCTCAAAGGACAAGTTGTTTCGTCCGCTGGCCTGCCAGAGCCCGCACAGACCCGGCTTGGCCATGAGAATGATATCCGTCGCCTCTTTAAGGGATTCGATTTCGTTGATCATGTAAGGACGTGGTCCGACAATGCTCATCTCGCCCTTCCAGACATTGAAAATCTGGGGCAGTTCATCAAGCGACCACTTGCGCAGAAACTTTCCCACCGGTGTTACCCGCGGATCGTACGTTTTGAGCTTACGGTACACCTTCCATTCATGAGCCAGACGCTCATCCTCCGTCAGGGCCTTCTGCAGCCGCAGATCGCCATCGACATACATCGTCCGGAACTTGTAGATGCGAATGATCCTGCCATTCTTGCCCGGGCGGTGCTGTATGAAGAACGCCTTGCCCCGCGAGGTCAGCCGGACGGCCAGGAAAATTAACAGCAACGGAACGGCAAAGATGATGATCGTCATCGTGGAGACGATGAAATCGAAGCACCGCTTGATGATCCGGGCATGAAGCGACTTGAGGTTGTTCCGGATATTCAGGAGGAAGAGTTGCTCCATGAACAGCACGCGCAGTTCCGTGTTCAGCAGCGCGATTCCCTTGAGTTCGGGAACGACAAGCACGCGGGCCACATGGCGCTGGACTTCACCGACGATTTTTGCCTGTTTCTGGGGGTCCAGGGACGGCATGGCGATGATCATGGTCGAGATCTTCATCAGATGAATGAACTTGCTGAAGTGCTTGAATGATCCGAAAACCTGGTACTCGCCCTTGGGTGTCCGAATGGTGGTTCCGATCTTTTGGACGTCATCGTCCAGGAACCCGATGACGCGGTAACCGAGGGTCGATTCCCGTTCCAGTCCGCGCAGGGTGGCGATTCCCGCGTCGCCCGCGCCGAGGACAAGCACGTTCTCCCGCCATATCCCGAGATAATAGAGGAGTTTCTTTCCGAGAAAGCGGATTGGGGGAAAGATAATGAGCAGGATAATCCACAAGCTGACCAGTACGCTTCGCGAGACCTGAGCTCCGAGCTTTTCGAGACTGACGAAGGCTAGAACGACCAGAATGGCAACGCTGACGGACTTTAAGAGCAGCCACATCTCTTCCCAGAAGGGAATCCGACGTTGATAAAGCGCCGCATACGCGATGGAGAGCACCAGAGTGAGGGGAATCCACCAGATTTCCAGATGAGCCCAGTACAATTCCTCATTGTAGAAGGCATCTTCAACCCAGGGAACGGCGTAAGTGATGATGCCAGGCATGAGATAGATTCGAAAAAGAATCGCCAGGACGATGGCCGTATAAAACGCGACCAGATCGATGAGAATCAGCGAGGCCACCTGCACTATCCGCAATGCACGCATGCGTTTCCTTCAGTCCTTGTATTCTTGAACCACGGTCGGGAATGCTTTCGGTAACAGTCTTCGTAATAAGGTATTATAATCCCCTGAAAGAGGGGTTCAAGAAAAGAAATGGATGAGGGCGAGGAAATTAGGGATTTTTCTCTTGAAATCGTTTCCCTAGCCGATATAAAATATTGTTAGTTATGCGGGTGTAACTCAGTTGGTAGAGTACAACGTTGCCAACGTTGTTGTCGTGAGTTCGAATCTCATCACCCGCT
>CAZLZE010000088.1:0-21941 GCA_964563935.1 uncultured Phycisphaerae bacterium
ACGCTGATCGCCCTGCTGTTTACCATCGTGGTGATGTTCAGCCTGAAGGGCGAGTATATCGTCAAGTTGCCGCTGGATGTTCTTCGGATCGCTGTGCCGCTGCTGGTGTACTTCGTAATCATGTTCCTGGTGACGTTCCTGATGAGCGCCAAGGTCGGAGCCAACTACAAGCAGTCGGCGACGCTGTCGTTTACGGCGGCTTCGAATAATTTTGAGTTGGCGATCGCGGTGGCGGTGGCTGTGTTCGGGATCAGCTCCGGCCAGGCGTTCGCCGCGGTGATCGGACCGTTGGTGGAGGTGCCGGTATTGATCGGTCTGGTCAATGTGGCGTTCTGGATACGCGGGAAATTCTTCGCTGAGTCGGAGGGGAACGTCACAGAGCGGGGACATTGAAGGCGATATTTCGTCGCGTTCCATCGACAAGACTGTTGGCGACGGGCGAGCCGGACGATCAGGCCTGGGGCGACTTACGTTCGCGCCGGGTCGGCTGGACATGGGAGCGGGTCGGTCTTGGGGAGTTTTTTCATTTCGCGATAGATGAAGACAGCGGTCACGATCGCAGACAGGACGTCGGCGATGGGCGCGGTGCGCCAGACTCCCTCGATGCCCCAGATTCGCGGGAGGATGAGCAGGAGCGGTAAGAAGATGAGGAGTTGGCGTGAGAGCCCGAGCAGGGTCGCGGGCAGGGGTTTGTTTACGGCTTGGAAGTAGTTTGCGCAGATGACTTGGAACGCCATAATGGGCATGAAGGAGAAAAAGACTCGCAGGGCGTGTGAGGCGAGATCTCGCAGGGCGACGTCTTTGGAGAACAGTCCGACAATGGCGACGGGCCAGAATCGCATCACCAGATAGCCGGCCAGGACGAACACGGTACCGGCGATGATCGCTTTCTTGAGGGTTTCACGTACGCGGCGATATTGGCGGGCGCCGTAGTTATATCCGATGATGGGTTGAGCGCCCTGGCTGATACCGATCACGGGCATGAAGGCGAGCATGGCGATACTCATCATGATCCCGGCGGCCGAGATACCCAGATCGCCTCCGTAAGACTTGAGCGTCTGGTTGAGAATCAGCTGTACGAAACTTCCCATGATCTGCATGGCAAAGGGAGCAAAGCCCAGAATGGCGACGCTGTAAAGGATGGCTGGGGTGGGCGTGAGGTTCCGCAGCCGAATTCTCACGACGCTGCGTTTGCTGAAGAAGTAACTGAGCACGCAGCCGGCGGAAATCGCCTGGCCTATCACGGTGGCCAAGGCGGAGCCCTTGATACCCATTTGCAGTTGGAAGATGAAGACGTAGTTGAGCACCGCGTTGATAACGGCTCCGATGACCTGCGTGAGCATGGCGAACCGCGGGCTGCCTTCGGCACGGATGAAGTTGTTCATTCCGAAGCTGATGCTACCGAATACGGCGCCGAGCATGATGATTCGCATGAAGTCCATGGCATAGGGAAGGACTTGGGTGCTGGCACCGAAGAGGACGAGAATGGGTTTGGCGAAGGCCAGGTAGATCGCGGTGCACACGGCGGGAACGAGGACGAGGATCGTGGTGGCATTTCCGGCGATTCGTTCGGCGTCGTCCAGTCGTCGTTCACCGAGTCGAATTGAGATCAGCGAGGTGGCTCCGACACTGATGAGCACAGACACCGCACTGAGAATCATCATGATGGGAAAGGCGACGGTCGCGGCGGCCAGGGCTTCGGTTCCGACGCCCCGCCCGACGAAGACACGATCCACGATGTTATAGAGCGTACCGACGAGAAGACCTGCAATTGCAGGCATGGAAAACCGCCACAGCAGCCGGCCGATGCGTTCGGTGCGCATGGCCGCCTCATTGCCAATCATGATCGATCACCTTTCATCGAAAGCCTGCGTATCACGTTCTGATCTCAGATGTATTGTTCATGGCTGAACTTATCTGTGAAAGCAAAAGGCCGTTACCGGGATTGCCGGCAACGGCCTTTTTTCGAGTGAGGACGCTGGGACTCGGACCCAGGACCTACGCATTAAAAGTGCGTTGCTCTACCAACTGAGCTACGTCCCCGGCCAGTCAACCATAGGTCAACAGATGAAATATTGTACCATAACCATTTTGGAAAATCCACCGTCTTAGGCAATAGATTCCATGATTCGCCGCAAGTTTCGGTAGCTGATTTTGGCGCTGTCGAGGGGGCATCCGGGGCATACATCCTGTTCGACGAGATACCATTGCGTTTTGGCCTTTTTGCAGGCCTTGATAATGGCGGTCATATCAAGGTTGCCCTGGCCGACTTCGACGTAGGTCGGGCCGTTGTCGGTGATGCCGTAGTCTTTGAGGTGGACGAGAGGCAGGCGGCCTTTGAGCTTTTCACACCAGGCGACGGGATCACCACCGCCGTGCTGGACCCAGTAGGTGTCGATTTCGCCCTGGAGGTACCTGGGATCGGAATTGTCGTAGATCAGGTCCAACCCTAGCTTGCCGTTGAAGCGTTTGAATTCGAAGGAGTGGTTATGATAGCTGAGGGTGATACCGGCTTTGGCTAGTTTCTGTCCGACTTTGGTCATTTCTTTGGCGAATTTGACGTAGCCCTTGGCGCTTTGGAGAGGGCTTGGGGTAACGGGAACGGCGGCGTGCCTGCAGCCCCAGAGGAGGTGCTTCTCGATGACGTTGTCGAGGTTGTTCATCAGGTCGTCATAGCCCGTATGCGTGGCAGAAATGACGAGCCCGAGGTCGTCGGTGATTTTTTTGAGTTCGGCGGGCTCGATCGGACCTATGCCGGATAGCTGTACGGAGGGGTATCCGATTTTCTTGACGGCTTGGAGGGTTTTGGCGATGTCGGCCGGCGTTTTGAGCAGGTCGCGCAACGTATAGAGGTTGATGCCGATACGGTTGATCATCTTATTTCTCCTTGCGTTCAGAAAATAAGGGATAGCCCGCATGATAGCCGGTCCATGGAGTAATGCAAGGATTTTTGGGGAGGGGGAGACACGAATGGCACGAATGAACGCGAATAGGAAGAGAGGCAATAGTGAGATAGGCAGGTAGAGGAAAAGGGGGCCGTCGTCGTACCGACGACGGCTAAACGAGGAGAAAAGAGGTTTGTTGGTCGTCCGAGGGGACGATTCTGGATTCTCCAGTCAAGCCGGAGGATGACGGGGGAAGGAGATGGTGCGTCACGACGCACCCTGCGAAGAGAAGAAAGGAAAGACGCGCACTAAAGTGTGCGCCGCAATAAGAGGAGAAGCCGGCAGGTGTCGGCTGCTAAGTAAGGGTGTTGAGGGGGCGGAAGATTTTGGCGGCGTTGTTTCGGACGGTGTTGGCAAAGAGGTCGAGGGGGAGGTTGAAGAGGGAAGCCAGGAGGGTCGCGGTGTGCAGGACATTGGCGGGCTCGTTGGTTTTCATTTTTCGCACGGGCTCGGGGGAAAGATACGGGCAGTCGGTTTCGGTGAGGATGCGGTCGGGACCGATGGCCTGGGCGGCTTGGCGGAGTGAGTCGGATTTTTTGAAGGTGACGGTTCCGGAGAAGGACACGTACCAGCCGAGGTCCAGGATCTGGCGGGCCTGGTGCTGATCACCGGAGAAGCAGTGGAAGACGCCTCGCAGATTTGGTCCGGCGGAGCGGATCATGGCCAGGACATCGTCGAAGGCTTCTCGGCAGTGGACGATGACGGGCAGATCGGCTTGGCGGGCAAGTTCGAGATGGGCGGCGAAGAGCCGCTGTTGGTTGGCGCGATCGGCGAATTGGTAATGGTAGTCCATACCGGTTTCACCGAGGCCGACGATTTTGGGGTGGGTCAGGAAGGGCTTGAGCAGGTCGACATTTTGGAACTCGTCGGCTTTGTGCGGATGGATGCCGACGGCGACGAACAGGCCTTCGTTGCGGTCCACGAGTTCGACGGCAGACCGGGCGTCGTCGGGATCGGTTCCGACGGTGATGACGGTAGTCACGCCGGCGGCGCGGGCGCGGGCGAGGACCATTGGGAGTTCGTCAACGAGCGGGGAGTATGTCAGGTGCGCGTGTGTATCGATTAGTTGGGCGGTCATTTGGGTTTCTCGATTCTTACGATATGAGACATTGGGACATGGCTTAGCGAAGACGCGAAGCCATGCCACCCGGATTGGATTTTAGAGGTCCGGATTTTATTGGGCATGGAAGGCGTCCTCTTCGTGGCGGATGATGGGCTGCCCTTCTTTGTCGCATTGGACGGTCACGATATCGAAGCGGGCTGGACGATCGTGAAGCCGGTGTCGCGTGATGTACGCTTTGGCGGCAGTGATGAGGCGTCGGCGTTTGTCGGCGTTTACTTTCAGCTGGGGTTCTCCGTTCATATCGCGGATGGCTTTGACCTCGATGAAGACAATTGTTTTCTTATCGCGGGCGACGACGTCGAGTTCGCCCATATTCGTTCGATAGTTTCGGTGCAGAACGGTCATGCCGTTTTTTCTCAGGAAGCGTGCGGCCTGATTTTCGGCCCAGGCGCCGAATTCGCCGTCGTCCATTTGCGAAGGTGAACGGGCGGGAAAGAGCGGGCGAAAGATTTTCTCCAGGATGGCGTACGTGCCGCGTATGACTCTGGCAGCAAACCGCTCAATAATGTCGAAAGCTATTTCCTCGATGATCATCCCGGTTCCCCGGTAATCAGGGGCTGAGGTTCAGAACTGCACAGCCCCCTATCCAAAGAAAAGCGGCAGGTACAGGGTTGCTGCATCTGCCGCGTTGGTTTTCAAAATAGCGGAAAGAGGCGTTGTTATTTCTTTGCGGCTTCGGCGGCCGACGCGGTCTCTTCCCGGCTTGTCCGCAGTTCGCGGACCTTGGTGGCTTTGCCCTTGCGATCGCGGAGGAAGTAGAGTTTGGCGCGGCGGACTTTTCCTCGCCGGCGGACATCGACCTTGGTGACGCTGGGGCAGAGCAGAGGCCAGCTGCGTTCCACGCCTTCTTCGTTGACGATTCGCCGGACGGTGAAGGATGCGTTGGCTCCGCGGCCGCGCTTGCTGATCACGACGCCGTTAAAGATCTGGATACGTTCCCGGTCGCCTTCTTTGATCTTCACATGCACATCGACGGTATCGCCGACGGCGAATTCTTTGAGGTCGGGTCGAGGCGTAGTGAAGTATTTCTGTTCCACGACTGCTAATTGCCGCTTAATCACGTTCGGTCTCCTTTATCGTCCTGTCCTGGTCCGGTCCGCACTAAACGACCGGTGCCGAAAAGTTTATATTCTATCTTTTTTACTCTCGATTATCAAGTAAATCCGGGCGACGATTTTTCGTACGCTCCAGGGCCTGTTGTTTTCGCCAGGCCGCCATTTTGGCATGATCCCCGCTCAGGAGGATCTCGGGCACTTTCATTCCCCGGAACTCCCGGGGCCGCGTATACTGCGGATATTCGAGCAAATTTTCCGAAAACGACTCTTGTTCGAGCGATTCCTCGGTTCCGACGACTCCGGGCAGCAGGCGGATGACGGCATCGGCCAAGACGACCGCCGGTCCTTCCCCGCCGGAGAGCACATAGTCACCGATGGAGATCTCCAGCGGATTTAAGCCCATACGGATCCGCTCATCGAAGCCTTCGTAGTGCCCTGCGATGATGAGCAGTCGCTCTTTGGCTGCCAGTTCTTTGACGAGGGTCTGATTGAGCACCCGCCCTTGCGGAGTCATCAGGATCCTCGTTGCCGGCCTGGGGTCCATGGCTTCGACGGCCTCGACCGCGTCAAAAACGGGTTGAGGCATGAGGACCATCCCAGGCCCGCCACCAAAAGGCGTATCATCGACCTTCCGGTGCTTATCGAGCGTGTAGTCTCGAATATTGGTACAAACGATCTCGACGCGGTTCTCTTCTCTGGCACGTCCGATAATGCTGTATCGGAGAAACGCGTCGATTTGATCCGGAAATAGTGACAGTAAATCGATTCTCATGTCACACAGTGCAGAGTGCCGAGTGCACGGCGCTCAGTGCGATTCGTTCACAAAGCACTTTGCATCAAGCACTAAGCACCTGGTCCGACCCAGCTTATTTGGCCTGGGTTTTGGCACCGGATTTGGCGTTGATGCCGGCTTTGATGAGCAGGTTTTTCACCGTATCGCTGGGCTGGGCGCCCTGGCTGAGCCAGTACTCCACGCGTTCGCGATTGACGGAAAACTGCTTCGTCGCGTCCTTGCTTACCGGATCATAGAATCCGAGTTCTTCGATGACGCGCCCGTCCCGGGCGGTGCGACTGTCGATGGCGTTGACGCGATAACTGGCTCGATTACGCCGACCAAACCGTTTCAATCTGATCTTTACTGACACTACAATTCTCCAAAAATAAAAAGCTATCCGCTGTCAGCTCTCAGCTGTCAGCCCAAAAGACGTTTTATCGATTCTTCTTTCGTTTTCGCCTGAGGGCCAGTTTTTCGCGGGCCGACATTCTGGGCGATTGTACCTGAATTTTTGGCATTTTTCCAGTGAGCATAGCTCCCTGGCTCATTTGGGTGCCGAATCGCAGGCGGTCCATGAAGCTCATGTTGGCCACCTGCTTCATCATGGTTCGCATCTGGAGGAAGCTCTTGACGAGTCCGGATACGTCCTGGGGGTCGGTTCCCGAGCCCTTGGCGATGCGCCGGCGGCGCGAGCCGTCGATAATATCGGGATTTTTGCGTTCTTTTTTCGTCATGGACTGGATGACGGCTTCCATTCGCACCATTTCGCCGTCGTCGATGTCGGCGGAGGGGATCGCGGAGCCCAGCCCGGGGATCATCTTGATGATGTCCTTCATGGATCCCATTTTTCTCATGCTTCGAAGCTGATTGAGGAAATCGTCGAGGGTGAAGACGCCCTTGGCCATTTTGTTTTGCAGTTTGGCGGCCTGTTCACCGTCGAACTGTTCCTGGGCCTTTTCGACGAGGGAGACGATATCGCCCATGCCGAGGATTCGTCCGGCCATACGGTCGGGATGGAATTCCTCAAGTTTGTCGAGTTTCTCACCGACGCCGAGGAACTTGATGGGCTTGCCGGTCACGGTTTTGACGGACAAGGCGGCGCCGCCGCGTGCATCGGAGTCGAATTTGGTGAGGATGACACCGTCGAGTTCAAGGCGTTCATTGAAGGCTTTGGCGCTGTTGACGGCGTCCTGGCCGGTCATGGCGTCACAAACCAGATAGATTTGGTGCGGGCTGACGGTCTTGGCGATATCGGCGACCTGCTGCATCATTTCTTCATCGATATGCAGACGGCCTGCGGTATCGATAATGACCACGTCATTGCCATTTTTCATGGCGGCGGTCACACCGTTGCGAGCCACTTTGACCGGATTCTTTTCACCTTCTTCGAGATAGACGGGAATATTGGTTTGTTCACCCAGGACTTTGAGCTGTTCGATAGCGGCGGGTCGCTGGAGGTCGCAGGCCACCATCATGGGCTTTCGGCCCTGGGAGACGATGAGCTTTCCGAGCTTGGCACAGGTGGTGGTTTTACCGGAGCCCTGCAGACCGGCCATAAGGATGACGGTGGGACCTGGCTGAACGTAGTAGATGCGGGTATCGACGGGTCCCATGAGCCCGACGAGTTCGTCGTGGGCGATTTTGACCATGAGCTGGCCGGGGTGGAGGCTTTTTATAACCTCTTGCCCCAACGCCTTTTCCAAGCAGGCGTCAGTGAATTTGCGGGCCACTTCCAGGTTGACGTCGGCCTCCAAGAGGGCGCGTTTGATCTGGTTGAGGGCTTCGCGTACGTTCTCTTCGCTGATCTTCCCGCGGCCGGAAAGATTACGAAAGACGTCATTCAATTTGTCTGTTAATGCTTCAAACATATATGGTACTAGAGACTATCCCCACTATGGGGCAAAACATAATTATATAACGTATTTTACCCTGAAATTCAACGCCTGGGCGGAAAAATATGGGAGGAGTGTCGTCTTCTGAGGGGAGCCAGGGTTTTTACCCCCCTTTTGGTCACCGCCCGGTGTGATCGGATGAGCCGGAAGACAGGCTTCCTCACGGTCGGGGCTCTTTCAAGATGTCATGACACCAGTTGTAGTTACTCGATGAGTATGTCGATGGCGGCCTTTGCCTGGGAGGCTGGCTGGGTGATGGTGTCGGGTTTGGGCGTTGGTTTGGGATATGCCTTGGCAATTCGGGCGAGGTCTTCGTCAGAGAAGTTGGTAGCAGTGATACTGCGCTCTACGGAGTCAGCCTCCGGATTCATCTGAATCTCGACTTTTCGCGGTTCGCACCCCAGGAGAACGACGGCCAGGAACACGGCGATAAACCAAATTTTCCCGTTCATGTTTGTTTCTCCCACAAAGAGCTTGTTTTGACCATAGGGATATATTGGCAGGAAGAGTGGGAATCTTTCAGGGAAATCTGGCGGGTGGGTCTGGGACCCGTCCCTGCAGAAAATACAGGGAGGCACCGGTTAATCGGCTACCAGTCGCGTTTGACGAGTGCGTCGAGTTTTTTACGGAGGATAGCATAGTTGCGGTTGGCGATTTTGGGGTCTCCGTTGAAGGGAAGCTGGATGATCATGGGGAAGCCGGGCCCGCGCAGATTATCAATCCAGGCAAAGCTGGTTTCCGGATCGTCGTTTTCGTAGTTGACGCGAATCTGGACGAGCGTTTTTGAGCCGGCGAAGCCACGGAGAACGTCCTGGATATCATTGGGGTTCGGATCAAGCGATCGATGGGCGGCCAGATCGACCATGAAGATGTCGGGGGTATTACTGAGCGTGGGAAAATGCTGTTTCCACGACCCGCAGGAATGGACGGCCAGCCCGTCGAACGCACGGGCCAACTGCAGGTTGTACGGCTCGGCGAATTCGCGGTAGTAATCGGTTCCGCACATGACGAGATTGTCCTCGGAGACCGATATGCCCCTGCCATCGGGCGCGGACCACATGATGTGGCCTGGCTTGGCTTGGTTCCGCATGAGTTTCCGTTGCCGCCGGCCCGACTCGATCATCAGATCGGTGATCCACTGGATGAGCTGCTTGATTTCGTCGGGGTATTCATAGCAGGCCAGGAAGAAGAAGGTGGTATCGCAGACGAGGGTGGCATTGTCGAGCGGGCTTTGCGTATCGGTGAGGGCGATGGGCAGTTCGCCGCCGGTTTCGCGATCGAAGTAAGCGACGGTATCGCAGACGAAGTTGAGCATTTTGGCGCGGTCGAAGGAAGGGGCTCGCAGTTTTTTGAGATCATCAATGCTGCTGACAATTGGATGCGTCCAGGGAGAATCGCCGTCTCGCCATTCGAACGGACAGCCGAAGGCTTCCGCGTATACGCCCACGCCGTGCCAGGGCTCGAGGTAAGGGATCCAATCGGTATCGATGGCCAGGGTCGCGGCCATACCGTCCAATTCCAGTTTCAGGAGATGCTCGCGGTCCTTGCACTCGACGCAGAAATTGCCAAGCGTCGACTGCGTGACGGGAATGTATTGCTTGTTGAGCACACCCTTCAGCCCGCCGCTTCGTTTGACGATTTGATCGACCTTCGCGTGGTACTTCGCATAATCGAAAGACTGGACCATTGACAGAAACTCCTTATGCCTTTGAGGGAAGATTTTACGCGGCAGTTTCGTTGATAATCAAGAAGAATACATTGATCCGACACCCGTTGCCGCATATTTCAGCAGATCCGTTTTTCTTTAACCTCAACTAAATTCTGGATTTTTTCCGATGAAGGTTTTATAATATTCGAAAATTCGGTTAGTGACTTTTCAGTCTTGCCAGAGAGCCTCGGATTAACTCCTCCTCAGTTGTCGGCAAATAATCGCGAAGTGGTCGGAATACGGAAGAGGATTGTTTTGACATGAAGAAGTTAGCCATCTCCATCGCCCTTGTGCTCTGCGCCCATTCCCTATCCACGTACGGTGTCGAACTGCGAAAACCGCAGGACTCGTCGCGTGATGCGTCACGTCCGCCGTTCGTCAAGGTCATGCCGGACTTCTGCCAGTTGAATGATCGTTATGGTCAGCTTCCCGGTGGCGGATCACAGTATTGCGCTCCGACGGCCATTTCGAATATTCTGGTCTGGCTCGACCAGCACGGATTCCCCGATCTGATTCCCGGTGACGACAACTCGAGCAAGGCCCAATACAAACTGATCCGATGCCTGGGATCGGAAGATTACATGAATACGGACCATGAGACAGGCACCAGTCCGATAGAGACGATGGAAGGATTGGAACGCTACGTCAAGGACCGCGGATACAATATCATCCTGGAGTGGAAGGGATGGCGTAACGGCGGGCGATTCGCGGCGAAGGAGAAGGCTCCTTCGGTGGAGTGGCTCAAGGAAGGGACGCAGGCAGACTCGAACATCATCATTTCCGTCGGATGGTATACGCTGGACAAGAAGAAGAAACACTACAATCGGCTTGGTGGACATTATGTGACGTTGGTGGGAGTCGACCCGAAGGCCAAGAACGGACCGACGATTTTCATCCACAATCCGAGTTTCGGGACGGAAGAAGGCAAGGCTCCCAAACCCCAGGTTTGCCGATTGGTTCCCATCACGGAAGGCTGCTTCGGTCCCTGGTGCGATTATACGCAGCACCCGGCGAAGGGGTATTTCCGAATTGAAGGGATTCCCATGCGAAAGGACGCCAAGTACGCGATCCTCGACGGAGCGATCCGTTTTTCGGTGCTCCACCGTCCGCCGAAGAATGTCACCGCCGTCACACCGGTGAAGGCCGACAATTCGTCGACACTGGACCTGGAAGATTTTTAGCAGCCGCCCCGATCCAATCGTTGTCCGTCGATGGCACAAAACTGTTGCATACCTCCCTTGTCATGGTTAGGTTTGATGTTTTCATTTTCAGCTAAACAGGAGATGCACAATGGGTATGACGATTGGCGAGAACAGTGTGGTTTTGTTTCAGGGTGACAGTGTGACCGATGCCGGTCGAAGCCGGGAGAACGATAACGAACTCGGCTGGGGATATGTCGGATTGATCGCCGCATGGTTTTCCGCGTTGTATCCGGAAAAGAAAGTCCGATTCCTCAATCGGGGAATCAGCGGACATCGAGTTGTTGACCTGCAGGGGCGCTGGAAGGAGGATTGTATCGACCTGAAGCCGGACGTGGTATCGATTCTCATCGGGATCAACAACGTGTGGCGGCGGTTTGACTCTAACGACCCGACATCGACGAGCGATTTCGAGAAGGGGTATCGGGATCTTCTGGAAAAGACGCGGAAGGGGACGAAGGCGAAGATCGTTCTGTGCGAACCGTTTGTTCTGCCGGTTCCGGCGGACCGTTTGACGTGGCGAGAAGACCTGGATCCGAAGATCAACGTGGTTCGGAACCTGGCCATTGAGTATGGGTGCCTGCTAGTTCCGTTTGACGGTATTTTTGCACAGGCCGCCACGCATCGTGAACCAGCGTTCTGGGCGGGCGACGGGGTGCATCCGTCTCCGGCGGGCCACGCACTCATGGCCCAGTCGTGGCTTAGGACTGTGGGCGCGCTGTAGTATCAAACCGGAACAGGTTTCGGGCCGGATAAAGATACGGGATTGTTCATTACAGTTCCTGACTTGTCCTGCGTCGAAGCGTGTGCCGGGCTTTGAATCGGGGAACGAGCCAGGAGATGAACATCCAGACCACGCCCGCGGCGACCAGGGCGATGGGCCAGGCGAACATTTTCTTGAAGTGTTCTTCCGTCAGAACGTGGACGGCGACGGCCAAGCCCAGGAGCCCGGAGAAGAAGAACGATTTCATCTGTCGAACGACACTGCCCAGGACGAAGCCCATGGAGGCTAGAGGCAGGAGGACTCGATAGGCGAGGCGATGGGGCATGTCCTTGCTGTCGAGCATTCGCAGCGGGGCCAGGATGTGAACGGGGCCAAGCCAGTTCAGGAAGACGGCGATCCGTCGCTGGAGTCGCGTGCCCGTGCTCCGGCAGATTCCCGCCAGGACCAGGTAGAAGACGCCATTGCAGGCGAAGCTGAGGAATTTGAGTTCGGACGGACTGAAGAAACCCTGCTTGACCCCCAGCCAGCCGAAGAGCGTTTGATTTGACTGGGCGATAAACGACCGCGTGCCGATTGTCACGCCCAAGCCCACGACCGCGCGCGGCCCGGCGTAGAGGGATCGTCCTTTTCGATCGATGAGTATTCCCCACGCGAAGAGGAACAAGGCTGGGTAAAGGTATCGCCCGGCGATGACATCCGGGGGCCAGGTCCGAAGACCGTAGACGGTAAAGCAGACGGTGAGCAGGGCAAAAAAGGCGATGACGGCGTAGAGCACAAAGGCAGAAGATCGCGTGACCTTGAAGAAGATGACGGAAGCAATGAACCAGCAGCTCGATGCAATCCACAGTTGGGCGTTTCCGAGCACGAGCGTGGAATGAATGTTCAGCCGTTCTTCTTTGCCCCAGGGATAGTCGTTGGGGTTGAGGATTTGCCAATGCCCGAGCGCAAGGAGGATGGCCAGGGGGATGAGCAAGGCGGCGGTGGCGAGGAACCCGACGGATAGTCGACTTTCGTTTTTTCGCCAGAGCAGGAGACCCGACAGGGCCATGAGGACAGCGGCCCCGATGGCGGGCGTCGGGCGCCACTGCGGAGGAACCCGTTCCCAGGCGTCGTAGAACAGGACGAAGCTGCCCAGGATGGCGATCCATCCGCCAAGGTAGAGGCAGACCTGGGAGAGCGACAGCCTCCGCGCCTCGATAATCGAAGGATCGGGTGGAGAGATCATTCGCTCGTAGATATCCTCCAGGCGATCGAATTCGCTCTGGGTAATAAGTTCGTTGTTGTACCAGGATTTGAGTTTCTGGCAGTGGTAGTAGACTTCCTGCTGGATCTTGTCCATGAGGAAGGACGGTCTGGACCAGACGATTTCTCCCCGCAGGTATCGGTTGATGTCGTCGGCGAAGGCCTGGGCGTCGGCGTAGCGTTTGCCCTGCTCTTTTTCCAGAGCTTTCAGGCAGATGTTCTGCAGGGGCAGTGGGACTTTTTCGTTGATGGCGTTGGGCAGTTCCGGATACTTCAGCAAAATGGCTTTGAAGAGTTCTTTTGTTTCGTTTTGCGGGAAAGGGAGCGTTTCGGTCAGGAGTTGGTAGAGCAGGATGCCCAGGGCGAACACATCGGTGGCTGGGGAGATGGTCGCGGGCGCGGAGATTTGTTCCGGCGCGCTGTAAGCGGGCGTTCCGCGGTAGACGCGTCGCTCCACGGGTCCCGGGGTATCGACGGCAACAGCGAGTCCGAAGTCCAGGATTTTGACGTCGAGGGCTGCGGTGACGAGAATATTGGATGGTTTGAGATCGCGATGCACGATGCCGCGGCGATGTGCGGCGGCGACGGCGTTGAGGATATCCAAAAAGATTCTCAGCCGTGGTTCGAGTCCCAACTCGGCCCACGCCTCGGTCAGCGGCAGGCCTTCCACCCACTCCATGACGATGAACCGCCAGCCTTGCACCAAACCGATTTCATGCACGTGGGCAATGTTCGGATGGCTGAACTGGCCCATCATTTTCGCTTCGTTCCACCGGTTGGCGTTTTTGGCGTCGGAAGGTTTGAGGGCGAGAAACTTGATGGCCACGGGGCGCTCCAGGATGGCGTCAATGGCTTGGAAGACTTCGCCCGCCCCCCCACTGCCCACTTTCTTGACCACGCGATATCGTTTTCCGAGAAAGCTTTGAGCATCCTCGATGGTGATCGGTTTGATTTCGCGTTCCGGCGCCTTTTTGAGCGGCGGATTGGACCGTATCTGGAGGGATCGCAGCTCCGAGAGCATGGACTCGTTGGCGATCGCGTCTTTTACTTTCTTTGAGCAGCTGGCGCAGGATTTGAGATGTTTTTCGATGGCCGATAATTCATTTCCGTTGAGCTGGTCGGAAACGTAACGTTCCACCATATCGGGGGTGAGGCAATTCATGCAAGCGAACCTTCGCAAAGATCGTCGAAATCATGTTCAAGTTGTCGCAGCCGGGACAGTACCCGGTTTTTGGCGATATACACGGCGTTTTTGGACATACCCAGCCGCTGGCTTACTTCGTCAACCGAGAGTTGCGACACGGCGTACATTTCAAAGGCCTGGAATGTTTTTTCGCCGCACTCGCATCGGACCCGGTCGAGGCATTTCTTCAGAACCATAGACCGCCATTCGGCGTCCCACGTGCACCGGGCGGCTGTGGAGTCTTCATCCTGCAGCAGGTTCCAGAAGGAAGTGCCAGTCGTCTTGTCGAGCATCTGTTTTTCCGGGTTGACCCGCTTCTGGCGATTCATGATAACCTTGCGGGCAACGCCGAACAGCCACTGCGTCAGCCGCCCTTTCTCGCGATCGTAGTTTCCCTTGCGATAGGCTTTGAGGAAGGCGACCATGGTTTCCTGGGCGGCATCTTCGGCGTCCTGCTCGGTGAGTCCGAGCTTGCGACCGAAGTTGAAAATTACGGGGTAAAAATGGCTATGAAACATCTGCCAGACTTCACTGTCTTCGGATGTCTTCAGAGCCTGCAGGACCTGTGTAGTTGTTATCCACTCCATCTTGCCCATTAACCTATCTACTGTAACTTGTTGCGATGTCGAATGCAAGGGTAAGCACAGATGGAGCGGATAACCATTATTTATCTTTCAGAACATGATTTCAGTTCGCGTACTACTCATTATGGAAGTATGGCGTTTTCCCAGCTTCGGTAATCGTGATACGCGTAAGTCATCTCGTTGGGAGTTTCCTTGACGAACCACTTGACGTGGGTATCTGCGAAGATGACATTCAGGCCACCGTTATGCCACGGTTCCCACCAGGTTTCCGTATCAGCCGCCGCCATATCGCTCCATCCCAGGCACGGCTGGGTGTAGTCATCCCGATCGCAATCCGTCACCGCAAAGGGTTGCCGATTGCAGTCGCCGCCAAGAACGTGGGCAGAAGGAAACTCAATCCAGCCGCGCTTGGTCGCAACACGGGATCGAATAACTCGTTCGTCTTCCGAGATGGGCGCCCCTGCCAGCTCAATGTAGCGATTGGCAAAGCCTGCTCGAGTTCCCAGGAAGTAATTGAAGTAATCCGGATTTCGGGCAAAAGACGGACACTTGTAGACTTTCCATTGCTGGCCGACATAGGGAAAGAGACGTCGCATCCACCCCATTCGCTTTAAGGGATCGGTAGGATGATCCTGTGTTTGCTCCCACAAAGGGTCCATGGCTGCCAAGGGATACATATCGTTGAAATCCTCGGCGTAATTCTGAAGGGCAACAGCGATTTCCTTTAAGTTATTGCCACAGGTGACCTTACGGCCCTGTTCCTTGGCTTTGGCCACGGCGGGCAGCAGAATCGCCACCAGGATGGCAATGATCCCAACGACCACCAAGAGCTCAATCAACGTGAAGCCTTGTTTTTTCATAAATAACGCTCCTTCCACAGCTTAGCTTTGTTGAGAGCACCCCGTTTACCGTCACAAGCGACAGGCCGACCACTCACGGGTCGCCCTAACGCGGTCATCCTGACCACACTGAAGGATGGGCATCTATCGTCAATGCCCGTCCCGATCCTTCAGAAACCTTTCACCGGTTTAACTACTCACAGATACCACGCGATACCCGTAAGACGGTACAAGAGCCATGTTTTCAACAAAGCAACCCAAAACAAGCATCTATATGAGTTATCTTGTCCCCCGGCGGGAATATCTTTCAATTTTTTATGCGGGACGCGAGGAGAAGACGCAGGCGTTATCATAACTCATTGCCAGGCAATGGCTTGCTGGGGCGCATGGGCGAGATTAGGGGCGAACCAGTCGGCGGCGGAGAGCTGGTTTTCGGTAAAACTTGTGGTGAGGGCCAAGCACTTGGCACCGGCAGACTTGGCGGCGGCGACGCCATTGACCGCATCTTCGACGACCAGACAATGGGCAGGATTGAGGCCCATTTTCGCGGCGGCAGTGAGGAAGATTTCCGGGGCGGGTTTTTTGTGGACGACGTCTTCGCCGGTGACGACGGCATCGAAGGTTGAGAACGGCAGTTGGATTTCCTGGAGATTGCCTCGGACTTTGCGCAGATCGGCACTGGAGGCGAGGGCGATTTTCTTTCCCTGATCGCGGCACGTTTTGATGAATTCGTGGACGCCGGGGAGCGCATGGAGCTGGCCTTTGATGATATCGAGGTAGATATCGTAGGTACGTTTTTTTTCTCGTTCGATATCGATGGGAAAGTGGTATTTTTCGGCGACGCCACCGATATAGCGATTTTCGCCGGCGCCTACGAAGGGGAGGAAGTCATCGGGCTGAACGGTCAGGCCGCGTTCGGCGAACATCATGCAGGCGGCTTTGCAGATAAAGGGTTCGGAGTCGAGGAGGACTCCGTCCATATCGAAGATCACACCGGCTGGGAGCCGGTCCGTCGTTGGTGTTGTCGAATCATTTTTCATGGGGATATCATATCAAAGTCGGGAAAGGCGGGGAAGTTGCCATTGTCGGTTTTTTCGAGCGTATTTTCCGTTTTATGCAAGTATTATTATGCGATGCGAAGAATTAAATCCTTGTCAGGTTGTTGTGCCGTCGTTTTGTGTCTGGTGTGCTTCTTAAGCGGATGCGGGGTTGGATCGTCGTCACCGGCAGACGTTCCAGAAGGGGCGATGTACGTTGTTTTGACGTTTGACGACGGTCCGGTGCGCGCGGACATTGCGGACCCTGTGGCGAAGGCAAGTGAGAAGCAGGTCCTGCTTGGGCCGTTGGAGCAGATTCTGTCGGGGCTTGAGCGGCAGCGGGCGAGGGGTGGGGTTTATTGCATGGGGCCCGGCGGTGCGGAGAATGAAAGTGTGCTGAAGGATGCGTTCGGCCAGGGGATTGCGTCCATTCACCAGGCAGGGCAGATCATGGGATATCATGCGTATAATCATGGTGCGTCGATGTGGGCGATTCCGGAGAATCTCTCGGCTGTCAGCCAGCCACTGATGGTGGAGGATTTGCGGCAGCTGAAGGCGTACGTCGACGAAGCTGGCGTGTCGGCGGGACTGTCGGCGGAGGAAATTCTCTCGCCGGTTTTTCGTCAGCCGTTTGGGGGGAGCGTGATCGGCAGAAGGAATGGATGGGAGACGGCGTGGGATCTGGGGTTGACGTATCACGCGTATTTGATCGACAGCTTTGACTGGACCGTCAATGCGGACTGCGATCCGAGCATCAAGGCGAAGCTCCCCGTGGACACGGAGGCAGATCATCTGGCGTTTGTCCGGTCACATTTGCGGGAGAAGGCACAGGATTTGAGCTACTGCTCGGTTGTGGATGTTTTATTTCACGTCAACCAGTTTACGGCTGACCATCTGGATGAATTCGTCGAAGAGTTGAGGAGTAGTTTTGAGCAATCCACGGGCAAGACGGTTATTTTCGACGTTCCACCGAGTTATCTGACGCAGATGGATACGCGAGAGGACGGATCGGTTCTGTTTTTCCTGCTGTAGAGCGATTGAGGAGAGAGGAGAAAGGGCGCGGCGTTGTGCCGCTGCCGTCGCGGGTATTCGCACCGCCATGGGGAAGACTCCAGATTTTTTGGCACGGGGCGGAATAAGACTTTGAATTTTTCGGGCATTTTCGCTATAAGAAAGGGTTGCACTCTGGTTTTGGCAAAACCAATGTTTACATAAAGGAGTTTGTGCTGTGTCAGACAAGATAAAGGGTAAAGCGGTGGTCGGGCAATCCGGCGGTCCGACGATGGTCATCAATCAGTCATTGGTCGGCGTAATCGAGCAGGTGCGCAAGCACAGCGAGATCACGGGCCTGTTGGGCGCCCATCACGGGGTGCGTGGAATCATCAATGAAGATTTCATTGCGCTGGACAAGGTGGACCAAAAGACACTGGAAGCGGTGGCGGTAACTCCGTCGGCGGGGTTGGGATCCACCCGTGACAAGCCGGACGCGGAATACTGCAAGAAGATTTTCGACGTATTCCAGAAGAATGACGTTCGTTATTTCTTCTATATCGGCGGGAACGACTCGGCTGACACGGCGAACATCGTCAACGCATTGGCGCAGCAGAGCGGATACGATCTTCGGGTTTATCATATTCCCAAGACGATCGACAACGATCTGAGAGTGACCGATCACTGCCCGGGTTTCGGGTCGGCGGCGAGGTTCGTGGCGTCCGCCTTCATGGGCGACGACATGGACAACCGGTCGCTGCCGGGGATCAAGATCAACGTGATCATGGGTCGGCACGCGGGATTCCTCACGGCGGCGTCGATTCTCGCCCGCGTGCGTGAGGACAGCGGTCCGCATTTGATTTACGTGCCCGAAGTGAACTTCGACGAGAACCTGTTCCTCAAGGACGTCGACGCGATGATGAAGAAGTACAATCGGTGCGTGATCGCGGTCAGCGAGGGCATTCACGACAAGGACGGCAACGCGATTACGACGAAGATCGCCAACATAGGCGAGCGCGACGCTCACGGCAACGTGCAGTTGTCGGGAACGGGAGCGTTGGGCGACTTTTTGGCAGAGCATATCAAGAAGAACCTGGGCAAGAAGCTGCGGGTGCGGGCGGATACGTTCGGATATCTCCAGCGGTCGTTCGCGGGCATCTACAGCGAAGTGGACGCCAAGGAAGGCCGGCTGGTCGGTCAGCGGGCGGTCGAATACGCGATCAAGGAAGGCAAGAGCGGATCGGTTGCGATCAAGCGGATCGGCAACGGCGAGAAGTACGCGATTGAGACGTTCCCAACGGACGTGACAAATGTTGCGAGACAGACCAAGTCGCTGCCGCAGGAATACATTACGGCAGAAGGCAACAATATCACGGACAGTTTCCGTGATTACGTTGCTCCGCTGGTGGGCGAGCTTCCGACGATCGGGTTCCTGGTCTAGGACGCGGTGATAAAGATAACGCACAGGGGCACGGTACTGAGCAGGCCGTGCCCCTGATTGTTTTGCGGCCATGCGGTTCACAAGCCGGCTTCCGCCAAGGAGAAAGGCGGGGAACTTTGAGATTCTCCCGGTGCGGATTAAGGATTATGATATGGGGGAGGATGATTTATCGTGTTGGTAAGGGCGTGTATGAAAGGCCAAGGATACGCATCGGTATGAACGGGGAGGACATCCGGAGAAGAAGGACCGCACGCCAAAGCGTGCGCCACAACAAGAGAAGCAGACGCATGCAAAAGTGCGTACGTCACAAAGAAAGAGAAGAGGGAAGGCGTATGGATTGGAAAGAGATATCCATCGGGGATAAGGATCTGTTCGACCGCTTCTTTGCGTTGCGTCGGCCTGAGGCGTCGGACTATACGTTTACGAATTTTTTCATTTGGCACTACAGCCGCCAGATTCACTATGCCGTGGCGGATGATTTTTTGCATATTCAGGTTACGTATCCGGGAAAGCAGCCTTTGGCTATGATGCCGATCGGGGTCGGTGACGTAGCTGGGGCGTTCGAGCGGTTGGTCGAGGATTTTTCAAGGCGGGACATCCCCTTCCGGATGCGGGCGATCACGCAGGACACCGTGCAAGAGGTTGAAGCAGCTCGGCCGGGGCGATTCGTGTTTGCTCCCGAGCGCGATCGTTTTGATTACGTGTATTCGGTTGAGGAACTGATCCGCCTGGAGGGCAGCAAGTACAAGCCCAAGCGCAACCACGTGAACATTTTTCAGCAGACGTACGATTATCGATACTACCCCCTTCTGCCTGACTTGCTTGATGATGTGGTGGGTTCAGAAATCGAGTGGTGCAAAAAGCGGAACTGTGAGTCGCAGGAAGATTTGGAGAATGAGAAGAAGGGAATCCTGGAGGCTGCGAGGAACTACGATATTCTGTGTTTTCAGGGCGGTGTGCTGAAGGTGAACGGGAAGACGGTGGCGTTTACGTTCGGGGAGCCGCTGACGAGCGACACTGTGGTCATTCATGTCGAGAAGGCCGACCCGGATATCCGCGGCGCATACCAGATGATCAACCAGCAGTTTCTGGAGAACGAATGTCCGCAGATGACGTATGTCAATCGGGAGGAAGACCTGGGCATTGAGGGGTTGCGGAAGGCGAAGATGTCGTACAATCCGGTGAAGATGATCGAGAAGTTCACGTGCGATCTGAAAAAGTAAGGGCGGGTCTCAGACCCGCCCCTACATAAGACCAAGAGGGGCGCGAGGCTATTGATCCAACTGTCCGTGCTGCAGGCCGAGGGGCAGGGCCGCCGGTTGGTGGCACGTGCTTGAGAGTTGGATGTACTTGCCGTCTCTGGCGGCTTCATGGATGGATTGCATGATATCGACGACGTGGAAGGCCACATCGCCGTTTGCCCGGTACGGCCGACCCGTTCGCATGGCGTAGGCCATATCCGCCACGCCGATTCCGCGGCTGCCTTCGGTGTATCCGTGCGTGAGGGGGACTTCCAGCCACTTGCCGGAGGCCGCCCGATGCACCCACACCGGTCCGCCGGTTCCGTTCGGATCGGGCACCTTGATGGATCCTTCGGTACCGTAGATTTCGATGTTCGGATGTTCCGCGGCCCAGACGTCGAAACTCGTCGTGAGCGTTCCGGTTGCGCCGTTGGCGAACTCGAGCACGCCGATGACGTGCGTGGGGATTTCCACTTTTACGACCTTTCCGAATTTCGGTTTGCTCGTGATCGTCCGCTCGGCGAAGCTGATTTTCGTGGAGCCCGTGACTTTCTTCACCGGACCCATGAGGTTCACCAAGGCCGTCAGGTAATACGGGCCCATGTCGAACATCGGACCGCCGCCGACTTCGTAGTAGAATTCCGGGCTCGGATGCCAGCTTTCATGTCCGTGGCACATCATGAAGGCGGAGAAACCGATGGGCTTGCCGATCCAGCCGTCGTCGATGAGTTTTCGGCAGGTCTGCACGCCGCCACCCATGAAGGTATCCGGGGCGCTGCCGACGCGCAGGTTTTTCTTCGCGGCCAAGTCCAGCACCTTTTTGCCTTCCTCCCGCGTGACAGAGAAAGGTTTTTCGCAGAAGGCATTTTTGCCTGCTTCCAGGGCGGCGATGTTGATTTCCGCATGGGCCTTGGGAACGGTCAGGTTGACGACGATCTCGATTTCGGGATCGGCCAGGAGTTCCTTCACCGTGCAGACTTTGGGCACGTTGAATTCCGCCGCCCGGGCCTTGGCTTTGTCCAGGTCCATGTCGGTGCAGGCGGCCACTTCCAGAATGTCGAAGATCTTGCATGCGTTAAAATACGCGGGACTGATGGCCCCGCATCCGATGATTCCAACTTTTGCTTTCTTAAGGTTCATGGTTGTTTCCTTCAATCCAGAATGGAATGTCTATCGGCTTGCCCAGAGCAGACCTCGCCGCATGATTTCTTTCATTTCGGGCACGTTGAAGTCACTGGCGACGTGTCCCAGGGCCGAGTAGAAGACCCGCCCCTGGCCGTACGTGCGTTTCCACACCTGGGGCATGACGCAGCCCTTGATCCACGGGTACGGATTGTCCGTGAATGTCGTGGTCGCGAGGACCTCGTTGGACGGGTCGGTCAGCAGGTAGTACTGTTCCGACTTCATCTTGAAATCGCTGATGCCTTTTGTGATCGGATCGTTGTGGTTGGTGATTTTGACGGTGTATTCGACGATGCCGCCGGGATGCTCGACCCACTGGCCGCCGGTCATGAACTGATATCCTGTGTTGCCGCGGAACGCGTCACACATTCCGCCGTGCCAGCCGGCGATGCCCACACCGCTCTTGACGGCTTCGAGTAGACCCTGCGTCTGTTCGCCGTTCATTTCGCCGCAGGTCCAGCACGGCGTGACAACGCTCAGGGATTGCATTTTTTCTTTATCCTTGAAGACGTCCAGCGTGTCGGAGATTTCCACCTTGTAGCCTTCTTTTCGCATAACCTCCGCCATGACGTCCACGCACTGCCTGGGTTCATGGCCATCCCATCCGCCCCATACGAATAGCGCCGATTTCATTTGGCATTCCTTTCAGTTATACTGGCCTGTTGTTTAGCTCCGTAAATTACGGTAAATCGTATCCTCCTGACATGGATTGTCAATAGGAAATGCCGCTGACTCATCCCCAGTTTTCCTCCACCAATTCCTCGGTTAGGGCGGCTCGGAG
>CAZLZE010000089.1:0-21893 GCA_964563935.1 uncultured Phycisphaerae bacterium
GTTAGCTAAGTCGGGAAAGGCTAAATGCTGAAAGCATCTAAGCGTGAAGCCATCTTCAAGATTAGGTCTCGATCCCCGCAAGGGGTGAAGTCCCCTGGTAGACTACCAGGTCGATAGGCCGGAGGTGTAAGAGCTGAGAGGCTTTAAGCTGACCGGTACTAACGGACGAACGCTTGACCACTTCTATCAATAGCTGATGGAAGTTTGGGCGTCCAAACGTGATTTGGATGTGCCTGATTTGTAGCGGGCGCCTAAGCGCCTCACACCTATGCTAATATTCATCGTGTCGAAGCCGCGAGGGTTCGATACGACTTTGTCGGTCACCTTACGTTAGGGGAAATACCTGGTCCCATTCCGAACCCAGTCGTCAAGCCCTGACGGCCAATGATAGTTCCGTCTTAAGGCGGAGTGAAAGTAGGTGATGGCCGACATTAATTATCGAAAAAGCCCGTATCGGTGAAAAGCTGATACGGGCTTTTTTATTTTAGGTGTGATGGAATTTCAGGTATAGTTGAATACGAACTTTGTTTTGA
Organism: uncultured Phycisphaerae bacterium; assembly: GCA_964563935.1. Lineage (GTDB taxonomy): Bacteria > Planctomycetota > Phycisphaerae > JAAYCJ01 > JAAYCJ01 > JBAZZQ01. Next base: position 534 of record CAZLZE010000089.1, read on the forward strand.
GTTGGTGGGCAGAGCAGAAAGAGATGATTTCCATGAAGGGCATTCAGTTCCTCGTTGATAAAAAGGGAAAGAAGAAGTCCGTGCTGATTGATCTGCAAGAGCACAGTGATATTTGGGAGGACTTTTTCGACAGTCTGACGGCCCGATCACGTGCTCATGAGCAACGGGAATCGTTGGCTGAAGTTAGAAAGTCTCTCAAAAAGCGGGGAAAACTTTGTGAGTAAATACGAGATTACGTTTGCACGCGTGGGCAGGTGCACTTTTTGTGCATGGCAGCGACAGTTGACAGGGTATTCCTGACAATATATAGTTGTGGACGCACGAGATATCAGGAAAATTGCAAGGAGATCAACCATCGTGACAAATCAGAGATCCGTTTGGAGCAAGTTTGTTTGTGTTGTGTTGCTGGCGTGTCTGGTTGGCGGTTTCGCCGCGGAGAAATCGGCTTTATTTGCTCAGTCGGCGGCGTCTGGTTCGCCGGCTCAGCCGGCAGCGCGGGCAATGGGCGAGTACTGGTTCTACACTCCGCCGACGGATCGGTCGGCCTATCCGGATATCGAGGACGGGACGGTCAAGAATGTGATTTTTATGATCGGGGACGGGATGGGAATGGCTCAGGTATCCGCAGCCCGAATTCGGGCGGTCGGACCGGGCGGACGGCTTCACATGGACCGGATGCCGGTGACGGGATTTGTTACGACATATTCTGAAGGCAGCCTGGTTACCGACTCCGGTGCTGCTGCGACGGCGTTGGCGACGGGGTTCAAGACGGGTAACGGGATGATTTCTCTGCTACCCGACGGAAGGAAACTTCTGACGATTCTGGAAGCGGCGAGGGACAAGAAGATGGCGACGGGTCTGGCCGTTGTGTGTAATCTTCCTCATGCGACGCCGGCGGCGTTTGCCGCGCACGTGCCTTCAAGGGATTTGTATCCGCAGATCTACGAGCAGATGATCCGGGCCAAGGTGGACGTTCTTTTTGGGAGCGGAGGCGTGGGGACGACGACCCAGCCAAGCGCCGAGGCGACCCAGGCCAGGGAAAACGGATATCAGGTGATTTCGGATCGCGAGCAATTGCGCTCGGCCAAGAATAGCCCGGTGGTGGGGTTGTTGCCCATGGAAGAACCCACGAAAAAATCGCCTCAGCCGATGTTGGCGGAGATGACGGCCAAGGCGATTGAATTGCTCAATCGGAACCCGAAGGGATTTTTCCTTATGGTCGAAGGCAGCGACATTGACTGGGCTTCGCACGGAAACGATACGGCTGGGGCGATCCGCAAGACGCTGCTTTTCGATCTGGCGGTCAAGGAGGCGCTCGAGTTTGCCGCCCGGGACAAACACACGCTGGTCATCGTTACAGCCGATCATGAAACGGGCGGAATGGCGATTGTCGGCGGCAGCGCGGACGGAGTGGAAGTCGGCATCGGTTGGACGAGCAAAGGTCACACGGGCATCACGGTTCCTTTGTATGCGTTCGGTCCCGGCGCCCGGCGATTTATGGGTGTCCACGACAATACGGACATTCCCCGTATTTTTGCACAGCTGCTGGGGATAAAGGATTTTCCGAAAGTCTACCCCAAGAACTGAGTCTCGACCATTCAGCCTCGTCCATGAAGAATCGTATCCTTGCATGGCCGGCTCCTTTGGCGTATATTGATGTCGCGAGAGGAAATTGCCATGAGCAGGAAAGCAAAATGGCGGGTGGGCGTGAGCGCGGGGATCATCCTGTTCCTTGTTTTGATGATCACGGTCGTTGGACGGGACAGGGTTGCGTCCGATGACAGCGATTTGCGGCTTGTTCGTGCGAAGATTTCCGACGCGGAGAACGGCCATACGTATTTTTGCAGGGCGGCGGAGGCGTTTTATCCCGGATATCGGCAGGCAGTGGGGAAGCCGGCTCCGCCGGAGATTCGGAAACGTAATGACGAGATTGAGGCGTTGCTGCGCGATTCGAAGTGGGGGCCTGAGCGGGGCGAACAGCTTCTGAAACGACATGAGGCGGTTTTTGCACTCCTTGATCAGGGACTGGCGAAGCCGCATTTCCAGATCCCGGCGGCCAGCAGTATTACGGATACGGACCCGTTGCTTTCGGTGATGCGAGGTATGGGCAAGCTTGTTTCCATTCGTTCGGCGTACCTGCTGAAAACGGGACAGGAGAAGGCGGCCCTGGACGAAGCCATGAAACTTATTCGATGTGGACATCGATTTGAGGAAGGCGGAGGGCTTCTGCTGCATTTCCTGGTGGGTTCTGCGGTGAAGCGACTGGGGCTGGAACGCTTTGATTCGATTGTGACCAAGGCGTCATTATCTGCGAATGATTTGAAGCCCTACATCGCCGACCTGGGTTGCTATTATGTGAATGGACGAGTGTGGGGTGATATATACAAGGCGGAGTACGAACTGAATTGCCGGGTGGTGGATGACATATGGCGAGGAAAGACTGGCTCGCCGGCGTTTTATCGGATGCCCTATTTTTTCCTTCCCAATGATACCAAACGCCTCTATGCGGATATGTATCGGGTTATCATCCGGAATGGAACGAAGAACCTGACCGCGATGGAACGGGTTGACTTCAGCGTTCCATCGAGCGTCCTGGGGAAAGCGGGATTATTTCTTGCTCCGAACAGCATTGGCAAATCACTGCGGAGTGTCACGGCGCCCGCGATCGAGCGAATCGAGCGGAAAAAATGCGCCGAGAATGCTTCCGTGTCGGCGGCGCAGGTTTTGGTGGCGCTGAAGTGCTACAAATTGGCACATGGCAAGCTGCCGGATCGATTGGAGCAACTGGTTCCGGAGTATTTTGAGGTTGTTCCGCTCGATGATTTTGACGGTAATCCTCTGCGGTATTCGCCGGCGAAGAAAATTGTTTATTCCATCGGTGAGGATCTGAAGGATTCCGGCGGGAGCACTGCTGGCAAGTACGACTCGAAAGAACCAAGCTACAAGATCGAGTTCTAATTACAGGTACTCGGGCTATCCGGCGGGACGGTTTCGGGTTCCTCCGACGATGCAGCACGCGGCCGCGAAATAGCTTGGAAATTCCGTATGCGTGATTTTCTTCTTGCCTCAATCTGTTATGACAGCATAATGGCGCTTAGTGCGAGAAAAGAAGGAGATTATGCATGTTTTTTGCCACCGGACTGGGTTCGATGGGTCGTCGTCGCGTGCGTTGTTTGCTGGCCAACGGGGTCAAGCCCGATGAGATTCTGGGATTCGATCGCCGGCAGGACCGGCGGGAGGAGGCGGCGAGGAAACACGGTATTTTGACGACCGATCGCGCGGAAGACATGACGAAGTCGGACGTCCAGGCCGTTTTTGTTTCCGTGTGGCCGAACGCCCATACCGGTTATTGTCTGACGGCGGCGGAGAGTGGGAAAGACTGGTTCTGCGAGGTGCCGCTGGCGCTGGAACTCAAGGACCTGGACAAGCTTCAGGCGGTGACACAGAAGAATCGTCTTGTGGGGGCTGTGGGTTCGCAGATGATTTTTCATCCGGGTTCCGAGCAGCTTGTGGAGTGGTTGAAGCAGGACGTGACGGGCGGCTTGGTGACCGGGTGGGGCGTGTGTACGTCGTATTTTCCCGACTGGCATTCGTGGGAGGACTATCGGCAGTTTTACGTGAGCGACAAATCGGCGGGCGGTGCGAACATCGACATGCTGGGACATGAGCTGCAGTGGATGTGCTGGCTGCTCAAGCAGGACGTAGCAGCCGTCAATGCGCGAACGAGCTTGCGAAGCAATCTGGAACTGACGCCGGGTTCGTACGACAGCGCGGAGATTATCGTCGAGTTTACGAGCGGCCTTCTTGTCACGATGCATTTTGACGGCGTGAATCGGGGGATGGATCGCGGCCTGTGGTTGGTGGGGAACAATTCGACGATTCACTGGGACCTGAAGGGGCCTAAATCATACAAGGTCGATACGGGCAAATACGCCTACACCAGCTTCGGTCCGGATACGTTCGAGTATGAACAGGCGTATGTGCGCGAGATCGGGCATTTTCTGCAGTGCATCAAGGATCGCACGCCCTGGCCGGTGAAGTTTGAGTCGGCGCTGAATGTCATCAAGTTCATTGCGGCGGTGGACCGGAGCAGCGAGGCGGGCGGAAAACGCGTTCTGCTGGCGGAAGTATGATCTAATTTGTTTGAAAGGCAAGACTTGTGTCTTGTGGTCGGCAATGAAATATTTCATTGCACGATAAAACATTTCATGATATACTGTATGGCATGAAACGCAAAGCTGCAGAATCACGCAGGGCTGGATCGTCGAACCGAAGACGGACCAAGTTGCGGAACGGCAAGGTTTCGATTCAGGATGTTGCCCGTCGTGCTCGGGTATCTCTGGGCACGGTGTCGCGAGTCATCAATCAGAAGGAAGACGTAGCTCCGGAGCTGCGCCGGCGGGTATTCCTGGCTGGGCGAGAACTGGGATTTGTCCCTCGAGTCAAGACGTCGCAGATTGCCGTGATCACGGGTCGGGTGAGTCCTTTTTCTTCGGTGGGTTACGTGACAACGCTGGTGGCGCTGCTGGCGAAGTATCTGTCTCATCACAAGTACAGCATCAATCTTCTGGACGTGGACAATCTGGATCTGGTCTATCAGTCGAACGTTCAAGGGGTGATCGGGATCGTTTTCGACGAGCGGATCTCCATGCTTCAGGGGTTTCCGCAGCTGCCTGTTCTGACATTGAATTGCCCTTTGAAGGAGCATGGTTTTCACAGTGTGTCGTGGGATCACGCGGAGCAGACGCGTTTGGCGACGGACCACTTGATCGATCATGGGCATCGGCGAATCGCTTATCTTGAGAACGAGCCGGATTCCTGGGGCGCCCGCAATCGGCTGGCAGGATACCGGGAGAGCCTGGCGAAGGCGGGGATTCCGTATTCTCCGGAACTGGTCGGATACACGATCGGCCACCGGCTTTATGAGGTCATGTCCCGGCTGCTTCAGAAGGGAGTCACGGGCCTCTTGAATTTCAGCGAGGATACCTGCCTGGATGTGATTCATCTTCTATCGGGTATCTACAAGATTCGAGTCCCCGAGGATCTGTCGGTAGTCACGATGGAGAACCTTCCGGTGTTCCAGTATTTCAACCCTCCGCACACGGTCGTGGTTCAGCCGTTTGATGAGTTGGCCCGTATCGCGGTGGAGCAAATGGTGCGGCTGTGCGAAAACCCGGAGCTTCAGAACGGCGCACCTGTGGATATCGTCCTGCCGAACCGCCTGGTTTCGAGGGATTCAGTGAAGCGAATCTGATTTCGGAGGTGGAATTTCGAATGTCGGATTTGAAGGAAGAGATCATGACCAAAATGCTGAAATGGGTGAAGGCCTTACGTCCGAAATCCGCCATGCGAAGTTCGAAATCTTTTACTCTGATCGAGCTGCTCGTGGTGGTGGCGGCCAGGCCGCTATATGACTGCTATGGTATCAAGAACGTGTCGGTGTGTTGCCGATCGGAGAAACGCGAAGTTCAAGGCCACGGGATTCTTCCGGCTGGAGAAACTCGACGGACGGTGGTGGTTTATCACGCCGGAGGGTAATCGGCTCATTCTCTGCGGCGTGGACGATGTTGCGACCAATACCTGGGGAACCAGCACGGTGCTGGCTCGCAACGCGTTTGGGGAGTTGCCGGACCGGAAGCTGTTTTCCGAGGCATATGCCGCGGGCGACGGTCCGGGGACGGTGAATTTTCTGACCGCGAACCTGAAGCGCAAGTACGGACCGGGATTTGAGGACCGTTGGCTGGAGGTGATGCGAAAACGACTATTGGCCTGGGGGTTCAATGGAAATGGAAAGTGGATGAAGCATCCACGGCTGAAGGTACCGTATGTCTGGGTGTTGTGGCCCGGTGCGACCCGCCGAATTGAGGTTCGGTTCGAGAGTGGTTATGCCCCGTGCGACCCGTTCGATCCGGGGTTCGCATCTGCGGTCGAGAAGGGGGTGCAGAACGATCTTCGAAATATGAAGGACGATCCCTGGCTGATCGGACACACGTTCGAGAACGAACTGGGCTGGAACGGCAACGTCGTGAAGGAAGTGGGGCTGCGGACGGACGGTCTGGCGGCGAAGGAGGCCTTGGTCAAGTTTCTGGAAGATCGCAGCGAGGGAGATCTGGCTGCGATCAACCGGAAGCTCGGCACGCAGGCACAGGCGTGGGCGGACCTGGTCAAGACGCCGCTCGACGTCGGAAAACTGGCGTCGGGCGACGTGGCGGATTTCATTCGTCTGGCCTCTCGGACGTACTTTGGCCAAGTGCGGGAAGTGATTCGGCGATACGATGCGAATCATTTGTTTCTCGGTTCTTCGCTGACCGTGGATTGGCGCAGCAGTACGGAATGGGACACGGGTGGAGCGGAATTTTTGGATGCCATCAGCCTGGACTACTACAGCAGCGACGCGAAATGGATCCAGAGATTCCGGTCGGCAGGCAAACCGATTCTGCTCCTGGAATTTTCTTTTTCCGCTCCGGGCCGAGGCCTGTCGGGCCTCAATGGATTTGTTCCTTCGCAGCGCCATCGAGGTCTGCACTATCGCCACTACGTGGAGAATCTCGCGGCGGACCCGCTGATGGTGGGCTTTGGCTGGTTCCTCTGCTACGACAGTCCGGTCACGGGCCGGCCTGACGGAGAGAATTTCAATCAGGGATTGATGAACGTCTGCGATCAGCCCTACCATGAGATGATCGACGAGATGAAGAAGACCAACGCCCGTCTTTACGATCTTCATGCCGGTCAAATCAAGCCCGTGTCGCGGCAGGAACTGGGAATGTAATCGACGAACAGGTTATCGCCAGCGATACGCCTCATCGAACATGGCCAGGACATTTTCCGGCTTGCAGTAGTTGGTGATCGTGTTGCCCGATCCGAGAGCGAATCGTCCGTTGGCCATGCACCGGTCGAGAATCCGGCGGGTGCGGGTTCGAACCTTCTGCTCGTCCCCACGGGCGAGAATATCCACGTCCAGTCCGCCAAGAATGCCGATGCGCTGTCCGTACAGGCTGAAGGCATCTTCCACCGGCATGATCGTGTCCTCAAACGAGTGCTTGGCGTCGATTCCGATCTCATCGATCAGGTAGTCCATGATCGCTTCGAGATTTCCGCAGGCGTGCAGGAAGTAGATTTTGCCCTTCGCGTGGGCCAGATCGACGAGTGTCTTGTGCCCGGGGAGCGAATGCGATTTCAGAAACGCCGGCGACATCAGCGTACCGCTGCGAAAGCCCATGTCATCGCCCTGGAAAAAACCGACAACGCGTGGAATATCGACGACGCGTCGATAGACCTCGACAATGCATTCGCGAACGCGATCGAAGACGGCTTTGACCAGCTCCGGGTTGTCATACGCCATCAACGCCAGGGCTTCGTAACTGAGCAGGTGATCCAGCGGCATCTCGAGGAATCCGCTCGTCGGGCAGATCATGAGTCCCATCCCATCGGGCAGATTCCGGGCGACGAAGTCGTACATCCAGAGTTTGTCGTCCGTTACGACAGGCCAGGGATAGCGGTTAAAGTCGTCCCAGTTCTGAATGGGGCCGGTACGCGATTCGGTCCACCCTCGCTGGCCTCGAGTCAGGTCGGCGGTGTCTTCCGACAGGCGGCAGCTCGTGGCGAAGTACAGTCCCCCGCTGACGCGGATGTAGTCGTAACCCATGCGATACCAGTACTCGATCTCGCAAAGAAGATGCTGCTTGGCCTGTTCGAGGTTCGGAGTTGATGGTGCGGGGACCCATTTCTTTTCGAAAACGTGCTCTGTGATCCACGCCATCATTTCCTGATCGGCGAAGAGCTCAGCCAGGTGTGCGCGGGACGGTTGGGCTTGACCGCGAATGACCTTCAGAAACTGGTCGATGTCGGGCTGGGGATGGTTGATCTGGCTTCGAACGCTTTCCGGAATTCGGTCCATCGTCGTGGCTCCTGTATAAGTCTGTTAACGCTTGCATTATCCCCGGACGGGGTGGTATTGTCTTTGGTTAAAACGATCATCTTGTACCCGAATCGCCTTTTTGAGGAACGTATGGAGTCAAACCAGAGCCACATTCCAGGGCTGGACCGTGGAATCGAGATTCTCGCCTATGTTCGGCCTTTTGTCCGGCATTGCGGCAATCATCGCCGCCCGGCCTGGCGGATGGAACGCCGGTGTCTGCTCGATTTCCTTCTTGTCTATATCGCCGAAGGAAGAGGGCGGTTTGAGGTCGGCGAAACGTCGTACGACGCGGGCCCGGGAGATTTGTTCTGGATCCCGCCGGCCGTGCCCCACGCCATGGAAGGTTTTCCTCCGTCGATGCTCTGTCCGTATGTCCATTTCGACCTGATCTATCGTCCTGAAGTCAGCCACTGGGATTTCAGTATCCCCGAAGGCATGACGAATCTGGACGAGTTCGCGGTCTTGCGCCATCCTCCGCTGCCGGCGGGTCCCCTGGCGGACCTTTGCGGAAAAATCTCGGTCTGCAATCAGCGGGTGGGCGATTTGATCAACGAAATCTGCTCCGAAGCGGCGCGAGCTCAGCCGTATTGTTTCCTGAGACTGTCCGGCCTGATGATGGAAATCCTTGCGGAAATTCTCCGCGGTCAGTCGGGACTCTCCGACCAGCAGGACGAGCACGCGCCCATGCTGGAAAAGGCTGCGGAATTCCTCCGAAACAACAGCCACAAGAATATCAGCGTGGAACAGGCGGCGGAAGTTGCGGGACTTTCGCCCAGCTACTTTCGGCACCTTTTCAGCGTTCACTATCATTGCTCGCCGCGAGACTACCTGACGCGAACGCGGACCCGCAAAGCGAAGGAGTTGATGATTGGAACTAATCTGACGATCTCCCAGATCGCCGACCGTGTCGGGTACGCCACCGTTCACTGCTTTTCACGCGTGTTCAAGGCGGTCGAGGGCCTGTCCCCCAGCCAGTATCGCAGTTACGGCTCGGCCACCCTCCGGGTCGAGGGCCGAAAGCCTTTCGGATAATGACTTCAGGGATCGCGGTCCCTTTCGTTACCGAGAGCGAAGATTTCTGATCTGGGACTTGATTTTCGCTCCGAAAGTCGTTTAGAATACTATACTAAAGTTGATCGGCCGTGTAGCTCAGTTGGTTAGAGCATGGGATTCATAAACCCAAGGTCGTCAGTTCGACTCTGACCGCGGCCATTACACAATTCTTCAGATTCCAATGATTTACGACACTACCTTCTTCGTAATGTCTGCCTCGGATGGGCTGTGCAACAGTCTTGCAACAGCAGAAATCGACGCCAGAGTCTTGGAGACCCGGTGAAGTCTTAAAATTCCTGTCAAGTTGGTGCGTGTCCAATCAGCCGTTATGGCGCGTGAACCGATGGTGTTGACCTGTTGTTCCACGTCGCCTTTTGGTAAGGTGTTCAATCTCTAAAGAGGGAACTGATCGGTACGGCATGCATATTTGCCCCGAAGGGAATAACTTCGGAGCCGGTGTAAAGGACAATGCCTCGAACGAACCTCTTCCCCAAACTCTCGGCGACAAACCGCAGGGACTGGGTATCCTTGCAGGTAACGGTTCCACTGGCTTTGACTTCAATGCCGACCAGCCGACCTTGGGAATCTTCAAGAACTACGTCCACTTCCTGACCGACTTGCGTTCGAAAATGGAACATCTTCGGCTGTATCCGGCTCCAGGTGATCTGTTTTCGCAGTTCCATCACCGCGAAATTTTCCATCAATGGACCCATTAAATGGGGTTCGTGCTCCAATCGCTCTCGGTTTAATCCCGTCAGATGCCCCATCAATCCCGTGTCGGTCAAAAAAACCTTGGGCGACTTGACCAGCCGTTTGCCCATATTCGCCGACCATGCGGGCAGGAACTGCACCAGGAACGTGGTCTCCAAAAGGGCAATGTACCGTTTTAATGTACTTTGAGGAAGAGTCGTACTGCGTGACAACTCCGAGAAGTTCAGCAGCGATGCCGACCGAGAGGCTAAGAGCGAGAGCAGGCGAGGCATCGCCGTCAAGCTTTCGATGTTGGAAAGGTCTCGCACATCCCGTTGCAAAATCGTGGTGATGTAAGAACCAAACCAGGCATCCCGACGAACCTGGGCTGATCGTTGATTGACTTCAGGATACCCTCCCTTTAACATCCGATCCATCAAATCCGATAGCTTCAGACCTTGGCTGGAAAACTCAGGAAGGGTTGGGGAGAAAATGGCATCGACAAATCCTTCCTTGCGTCCTTCGATCTCCCCCTGGGACAATGGCCAGAGGGTAATGATTTCCATTCGACCTGCCAACGTGTCTGCCAACTTCGGCAAGAACAAGACGTTCGCCGAACCCGTCAGCAGGAATCGTCCCGGCTGACGATTCCGATCCACCTGGGACTTGATGGCTAAAAAAAGTTCGGGAACCCGTTGGATTTCATCCAGGACGACCGGACCCCTTAGACCAGCCAAAAATCCTGACGGATCGTCCTTGGCTGCGGACAGGACACCCGCATCATCCAAAGTCAGATACCGAGCAGGATGCTTCTGGGTTGCCAGCATTTGCACCAGGGTGCTTTTGCCCGTCTGCCTGGCTCCGTTGATCAACACCACGGGCGTATCCGACAATGCGTCCATAAGATTGGAGGTAATGTTTCTTTGGTACATGGATGAATATTAACCATTAAATGGTTAAATTTCAACCATTAAATGGTGATTGTGGAAGCCTTTTTCTGATCAAGTTTACTGCAACTGTTACTGTGACAATAAGCCAGTTTTCTTTTTCTTAAAGTACCAACTTTCATGATGTGCAACAAAATTTGCAACAGTCCTGCACGTTTACGCTACGTTTGGGCTACGGTCGGGATTCTGTTGCGATTGTAAGCCCTTATGCCACAAAGTAAAGCGTTTAATTGCAAATACTTGCAATCACGATTATGGATTCATAAACCCAGGGTCGTCAGTTCGACTCTGACCGCGACCATTATCTCTCTCATCCTGGTTGCTTGCGGTTTCCTTTCCCCGTGTCATTTGTGTCATTCGGTTTTTACTTCGACAAATCCTCTTGCTCCCAGCACGCCTTTGGCCTCGAGTGTTACCAGGTGCGTTCCCGCCGGCGCGTTCTTCCCGAGACGTAATCGAACCGGTCCCGGAATCATGATCGCTTCGTCGAGTTTCAGGCTCGGCGATGTGACACGAACCCGGAGCGGCTTGGCGGTTGTCCTTCCCAGAACCTCAACGTTCATGCGAAGCTCACCGTCGTCAATACCGAGCGTCGAAGCATCGATCCACGCCAATGGCCGGTCCTGATCGTACAGTATGACCAGCACGAACCAGTTGCAGTCGATGGAAAAACTGTTACCCTTCCCGCGAATCTCGCGGGCTGTCTGATTCAGAATGTCAACCAGGTACACATGCCGGGGTTTTCCGGGCATATCGTCGATTCGCACGTCGAAGCGCACCCGATCCTTCTTGATATCGATGTTCGCATTTCTTGCCAGGTATCCGCCCGTCTTGACCTTGGGATACTGATACCTCGCGCCGGTCACGACATCCATTCCGGGAACGCTGAACCGTCGGCAAGCGACATCCTTTCGATCAGCCTGCGGGTTGGCGTGGGCGGCGTTTCCCCATCGAAGCACGTCGGCGACCGGAAAACGGGCGCCTCGCCATTTCCGTTCGAGTGCGGCAAACGCCTTCGGGTCCTTCCAGTACAGCGAACCCCCGGGATAGCCCGCCAGCGAAGCCGAAACCGGACCGTGCGGACAGTGCAGGGTCACGTGGTACTCGGGTAACGCCACTCGCATCGGCGGAACATCTCGAGTGATCGCCACCGGGGCGTCATTGAAGTACTGAGTCAGCGACCCGTGGAAATATTGGCGAAAAAAATCCGTCGGCAATTCAGTAGTCAGCAGGCATTCCGGATTCACCTTGCGGACCGCGACGGCCACCTTCTCCAGCAATTGGCATATCCACTTGTTGTAATCGAACGGACTGTCGTGCCGGTGTTTGGGGTTGTAGCACGGGAAAAAATAGGCTCCCAATGAATCGAGGCGAACCCCGTCGGCGCCCGTTCGTCGAACCAATCCGGCGCAAGTCTTGGCCAGATAATCCTGCCAGCCGGCTGAACCCGGGCACATGTGAAGGCATCGGCACCAGGTGTACGGACCGCAGTTGCTCCCGTCCTTATTCATCACCGCCCACTCGTGGGCGCGTCCGTCCAGGGCGAGCTGAGCATCGTCGCTGACGATGTAGCCTTCGATGTAGAGCGTCAGACGCGATCCGAGCCGGTGCATGCCGCGGATGCCGTCGCGCATGGCCGCTATCCCGCCAAGATCCTCGCGGACAACGTTATCGCCGTCAGTGTGCGTGAAACGCATCCCCGATGCCTTGGGGCCCATGCCGGATCGACTGAAGAAGGCGATCTCGAACACGTCCGCCGGCTCGCGAAGGACCATTGCGGGCATCTCGGAGAAACTCGATTGGCAGTAGGCGATGTTTTGAACCGCCGCCTCGGGCAGGCCAGGCATCTCCTGGCCACGCTTCAGCACCCATCGGCCGCGATGGATGTCGGCATCGGCGACCCATGCGGGAGCATTGGCGATCGGGAAACTCTTCGTGAACCATCGATGATATTCCCCTGCCGTCTTTTTCCAGTCGCCGGTGTACACGAGGAGCCGGACCGGCGGGAACGCTATCGTCTGGCCCGGGCTCAGGACGGTCGGCGGAAAGTAGCGGACCTGAACCGACGGCTTGTCGTAGATAATCTCCTTGTTGCGAAGGTCCTTGTCCTCGACGATGAAACCCAGCGAGTCTTTGGTCTGCTCGTCGAACATGCATCCCCATTGCATGCTCATCTGGCCTCCCTGGCCGTAGATACCACCCCGCTCCTTGCCTGCGGTCCATAGCGGACGAACATACCCAGCCTCATCGTTAACCACCATCAAATTCTCTCTACCCTTGCCCAGACGAATGCCATTGAGGAATGGGAATACTCCCATCATCTGACAAGGGCAATCAGAAATGTTTTCCACCTTGAGATTCCAAACAGACGAGTCATCTGCTATCGCGACCGTCAACTCCGCCTGCCAGGGACCTTGACGGTAGGTCAGGCAAAGACCGTCGCTCCTCTTCTTGATTGTTACCGCTTCGGCCGATGCGGGCGAAAAAACCTTGTTGGCCAGATCCCCCGGAGCCGGCAGGGGCTCGGGCCCATTGGGGATGCCGGGAAACCCGAACGTGCGGTGAAAGTCGTAGTAAACGGCGAAGGGGCTGCCCACCCCTGTGCTCTTGATCAGGCATGAGTTACCCGTTTGTCGATTGCGTATCTCGGCCAGCCGGCCGGTCTTGGAGTCGAACGACAATGAGAACGTCTTGCTTGAAAGTGCTTCCATCCGTCAACCACCTCGATCCTCATAAAAGAAAAATATGTTTCTACAACCAATATATTGACATTGACAACAATGTCAAGTAGATTGTCGGTATGTCGCTGACGGAGTATATTGAGAAGGATTTGAAGCACCGGATTCGGAGCGGTCGCGGGATTCCGGAGAAGCTTACGTTGGAAGGTCTGGCTGAGCAATATCAGGTCAGTCCGACGCCGATTCGTCTGGCCCTGAAGAAGTTGATCCGCGAGGGCTACTTGAAAAAGCCGGGAAAAGGCGGACGGTTGACGATCAATGAAGCCAAGGTGGGAACGAAAGGTGGGGTAGCGTCGGAGCCGCCCGAACGTCCGACAAATCCATACGACCAGGTTGCCAACGATCTGGTGGGGCTCAGTTTTCAGGGCAGGGAGATTTTTCTCCGCGAGGAACGCGCGGCGGCGAAGTACGGGATCAGTCGCACGGCCATGCGGCAGATTTTCGAACGTTTGGCCGGTGTGGGCATCCTGACGCACGTTCCAAGGAGGGGATGGAGTCTTCGGCCGTTTCGATATGAGTACCTCCTGATGTTCGCCGAGGCGCGAGAAGCCATGGAAATCGGGGCGCTGCGACTGGCCCGGACTCGCCTGGTCGAGGAGGAATTGGACTATTTCCTGGAGCGCAATATATTGCCGGTGACGGAAAGCGAAATGCCCCGAAGCGACAACGATCTTCATGTATACATTGTTCTGAAATCGAAGAACCTGTTCATCAAGGATTTCTTCGATCGCTACCGGAGTTACAACGACGTTCTGCTTCGCTGGGAACAGCGGGATCGCGAGGCGGGTGTGGTGAGCGTGCGTCAGCATCGCCAGATTCTGGAGGCCCTGATCCGCCGGGACTGGGCGGAAGCCGAGCGTGTGCTAATCGAGCATATTCGCCACAGTCAGACGGGCGTGAAGGAGCTTTTCTCCGATGTCGAGCCGACGCGGCAGCTCTTCGGCGGCGAGTTCAAGAAGTTCATCGTCGATCAACTCAGTGAAAGGCCGAAGTGATGCTGGTTTTCAAATGTGCAGTCGACAACGATCTGTATCGAGTGGTGTCCTCCGGCGATGACAGTTGTCTTCGCTGCGACAGCGTCAGCGAGGCCGTCGACCGGGCTCCGTTCGGATCGGGCGTCCTGATTCTGGCGGACGGGTATCCCGATTCGACCAGTGAAATCTGCGACGCGGTGTGGGCGCCGGCGCGAGCCAAGGATCTTCGCCTCTACGTTGAATTTCCGACTGCGATTCCCGGCTTGGAGATGGGCGTCCCAACCTTCCTGAAGACGGGGCCGTATGGCTCGATCGTGGAACGGATCGTTGTGACGTCCGACGCGTTCTCGCCTGCGCTTGAGCGGATGAGTATCCTGGGGTCCTGGAACTGCCATTACCTTCCGACGGTATCTCGCGCATCCCACTTGGTCCTTGCTCGTGTGGTCGGTTTTGACAAAGCTGTGCTGGGTCTGCCAACGCAGACGCATCCGATTCTTGTCGAGCCGGAACCGAGTCGCCTTCTGGTGGCGACGACGAAGCTGAGCAATATCATTACCGCGCGGCCCGGACCTCAGGCGGCTTGGCAGGCGGTGTGGCAGATGATTCTACATTGGCTCGAGCCGGACCGCGGTCCGCGGCAACTGGAATGGGTTCCTCTGGTGCGATATGCCTACAGACGGGATGAACCGTTGCCGGAGCAGGCGGAACGTGATCTTCTCGAACGGGCGTGCCGATGGATCGCGGACTGCCGATTGCTGGTACACGCGTCGGGCGAGCGGTACCTGGACTCGCTGGGTAAGACGCTGCAGCCTTTGCCGGACGATTGGCAGGTCGGCGATGGTTCCCGCGGAATTCTTGAGAGCTATTCACCCAAGCAGATTTATCTGGACGGCCGTCAGCCGGTAGGGGGGATCGTTCGGACCGACAGCGTCTGTCAGTCGGCCATGGTGGCCGCGTTCGGCGCACGGCTGTTCGAGGACAATGCTTGCGCCGCGATCGCGAAGAATCTGCTGGATTTTGCGTACGTTGGATCTGAGATATTCCGCAAGGACGCGTCAAATGCGAACGACCCGCTCCATGGTTTGATTCGCTGGTGCACGCAGCCGGGGGCGGATTCGCTGTTTTTCAGCGACGACAACGCGCGGACGATTCTCGGGTCGCTGGCGGCAGGTGCGGCGCTGGGGAGCGATCGATGGGACCAGGCGATTTGCACGGCGATCCTGGCGGACCTTCGCACGACGGGTCGGCGGGGATTTCGGCCGAACAAGTGTCTGGAACGTGACGAGCTTCGCAATCGCGGCTGGCGCTATTATTGGGATTTCGACGGCGTCGATCTCTACGCTCATTTCCACGCCATGATGTGGAGCGTGTTTCTGTGGCTTTACGACAAGACCGGATTTTCGCCGCTGCTGGAACGGGCGTGTAACGGGCTGACGGAGATGATGACTTGTGATCCGGGCGTGTGGAAGTCCGAAGCCGGGCGCCTCGACTCCGACTATGCGCATCTGCTCTTGCCCCTGGCGTGGCTGGTGAGGGTCGATGATCGCGAGCCGCATCGCCGGTGGTTAAGTGAGGTCGCGAAGTTTCTGATGGACCATCAAGACCCGTGCGGCGCGATCTTTCAGGTCGTCACGAACCAGGAATCGACGGAAATCCGTCCCGAGGACCGGCGGATCATCGTCCATCCGCTTCGCAGCAACGAAGAGTACGGCCAGGAAGAGGTCCCGATCGTATATCAGACGGGTGATCCGGGTACAGACCTGCTCTATACGCTCAATTTCGCGTTTCTGGGAATGCACGAGGCGGCCCGGGTAACCGGCGACCGACGCTACGCACAATCCGCCGATCGGATGGCGGATTTTCTGATTCGAGTGCAGACGCGAAGCGAAGCCAGACCGGAACTGAGCGGCACGTGGTACCGCGGGTTCGATTTCAAACGCTGGGACTACTGGGGCAGCGACGGCGACTGGGGCTATGGCGTACTGACGACGCAGACCGGCTGGACGCACAGTCTGATTTCGGCGACCTTCGCCCTTCGTCAACTGAACACCAATCTGTGGGACTTCACGAAAACGAGCACGGTCGGGCAACACTTTGAATCCTGCCGATCCCGAATGATACCGGATGATGTTCTCTCCAGGGAAAGGATATAGGCAACGATGGCGAACGCGAATGACATACCTGGGCCACATCAGGTTCCGGACTCCGGCTATAAGGTCCAATTTTATCCATTCGTCAATCATCCGAACTGCGATACGTGCTGGTCCTTGTCGGCCGGTCCGGAAGGGCGGATCTATGCCGCCGCCTGTTCGGAGACGACGCCGGGCGAACGGGTGATAATTGCTCGATACAATGACAAGAACGACACGCTGGAAAACCTTTTCGATATGGACATTGCTGTGGACGATCCTCGCGACTCGGGTCGGGCCACGCAGTGCAAGGTCCACTACAGCTTCGTTCCTTCCGTGTCCGATGATCGGGTATACATGGCCACGCATCTTTCCGGACCGCCTGCGGGCGAAACGTTCTATAATCCCTGGCTGAGCTGGCATGATCCGAAGCGGTGCTTCCGCGGCAGCGCGCTTGTTGCGTACGACGTGAAGAAGGAGCAGATCGTCTGGTGGGACACGCTGTTCGCCAAGGAAGGTTGTCGGTGCCTGCTGCACGACGAAGAGGCGGGGCGGCTTTACGCGCTTAGTTATCCGCTTGATCACTTGTTTGTCTACGATTTGAAAAAGCGGCAGGTCCGGGACCTTGGCCGAATCGGATCGATCAATTCTCAGGTCCTGTTTTCGGACGCCAAACATCGCGTGTGGATGTCCGACGATTATGGCCATCTCGTTCGCTACGATCCGCACACGGACCGCATGGACGTTTCGCCGTATGTTCTGCCTCATTTTTCCGGTCCTCAGACGGGGTGGCATTGCGTGCTTTACGACGCGGCGGCCGATCCGGAATCAGGCTGTGTCTACGCGGTTCCCTGGTGCGGGTATCCGCGATTGATGCGGATTTGGCCGATGGACGGTTCGTGGGGGCGCGTGGAGGACCTGGGACCTGTGACTCAGGAATACAACCGCACCATACCGGTCAATACGTACTTCGATCACTGCGGTGGATTGATCGTCGCCCCCGACGGCTATTTGTATTACGTGGCTTCTCGCTGGCCCGAACCCATCGGCACGAATCCGTATGAGAACGTCATGGACGGGCTCGTGTGGCGCATGAATCAACAGACGCTGGAGCGGGAACTGGTGGCGATTCTCAAACGCCCCGACGGCAAGGCCGCCCAGTATGTTTCACGGGGCGCCGTTGATCGAAACGGTGATTTTTTCTTCGGCCATTTGAATGTCTTGAAGTCCGCGTGGCCGGCGGGTGTTTTCCGAGTCCAGCCGCCCGAGTCGCAACGCGTCAAGCCGCAACCTCGTAATCTGCGAATGTGGGGGTGATCCACAATGAATACACAAAATGAGCAACCATCGCCTCCTGTTCACCCGACTCACGGGCCGTTCATCAAAGAAGGTCTGATGGTCGCGTTCCCGCTATGTTTTCCAGGAATAACCGATCCTATTCCACTGGAGGAGAGTCGAATCACCGCCCTGACCTTGGCGTCGTCGGGCGTGCTCTACGGCGGGACGAGCGGAAAAGGGTCGCATCTGTTGGCCGCCTCGTTCAAAGGGGCCACGGGCCTCGTATGGGACTTGGGCGTGATCGAAGGCGCGACAGCGTGTGCGGGAATCGCCTGCGGCAAAGAGCGGCTTGCGGCGGCGATCAACGGACCCGGCGGCCATCGGATCGTGTTCCGAAAAACCGAGACTGTGCCCGAATCCGATCTGCTTCAGGAATGGTCGTTCATTCGCCGGCCATATGAGGACGCGACGTGGAGCGTTGCCGGTGAGCGGATGCTGGACCTTGTGGGACTGGCGGACACGCCTCTGGCGGTCGGGATCTCCGAGCATCATTTGTTTCTCGTGGACATCGATCAAGGCCGATGTGAAATTGTGGTCGATATCGATTCCGCCTCGCATTTGATGGTGAACGCAACGGGGGATGTCTATGGGCTGGATGCCGGCAACACCTTGTGGACTTTTAATCCGGCCTCTCGAAAGCTCATACGCCATGCCGTGTCGCTGCCCGCGGGTGCGTGGGGTAAAGGTCCACTGGTCTGGGCTTACGATGCTGGAAATGCGAATTTTTACCTGGTCGACAGCGATGGACGGATTTTCTCGTTCTCGCCGGGTTCGCAAATCTGCCAATTCGTGGCTCAAGCTCCGTTGTATCCGGTTCACTGCCTTGCTGTCATTCCCGACGGGCGCGTCTACGGATTCTGTGGCGAAGGCATTGCGCATCTCTTTGTTGTCGATCCGGAAACGAGCGGTCTGAGGGATCTGGGCGTGGCCATTTCCGTCCTCGAGCGCCGGCGGTATGGCTATCAGTTCGCCGCGGCCGTCGTCAATCCGGACGGTCACCTGATCTTCGGTGAAAACGACAACCTCGGTCATCTGTGGATGTATTTTCCAACCATTCCACCGAAAAATGTGCCTGGGAAATCGAAGAGCGATGCAGGGCAACCCATATGATACAAGGTGCCGGTGAAGACATGGCCGCCAAGACGGTGTTATGCCACCTGGGGCGATAGTTATTCTGATATTCTTAAGAATATCAGAATACATTTGCCCGTTCCGTATTTGAAAAGCCGAAGCGTCTTCTTCTCGGATCTCGGATCATGCCGAGAGCGTCAGAGAGTCGCCTTTGCATTTTGCCGGCGGTGGCGATCTGGGGTTCGAACATCGATGAACCGCACGCCGTCATCGCAATGTGTCCATGCCACTCGGAGAGGGGAGAGGCGATGGTGGGTTTGGAAATCTATCCTGCAGGTCACGCCATGGTACGGAGATTGGCGGATGAATGTGCATTGGCATGAGTTCACCGGTCTGCTTCGTCGAAGACTTCTCTTGAGAAGCTGGAAAGCATTTTCAGTTTCTTTTACATTTGTGGGCCAGGAATAGTCGTCCAGATCGGATGCTGTCAGGCGGAAGACCCGGTCGTGCCGTCCTCGTAATGACCCGTGGAGGGAGACTCAACGGAACGCGCGGTAGCTTAGCCTTACGCCGGGTCTGGGGCGGACAGATGCTTTGCGGAGTCTGCTTTCGACCTGATCGGGGGCTCAGCACATAACATTTCGGCCGGGTCTTCACTTCAGGAATAGTACGTCACCCGCTCGGCGCCATGACGCACGCCGACAAACATACGTTGCGGGATTTTCAATCTTCCTGGTCCAGATGGCTGAATAGCGGTGTGGACAGGTATCGTTCGCCGAAGCTGGGGATGATGACGACGATCGTCTTGCCCTTGTTCTCCGGTCGACCAGCCACGATACTGGCGGCCTTAAGCGCAGCGCCTGCGCTGATGCCCACAAAGAGTCCCTCTTCCTTCGGGGCGCGTCGGGCCCAGTCGATCGCCTCATCCTGGTCCACCTTGATTACCTCGTCGATCAATTTCGTGTTCAGAACCTGCGGGATGAACCCCGCGCCGATGCCCTGGATCTTGTGGGGTCCGGGCTGCAGCGATTGGCCCGCCAGATTCTGAGTGATCACCGGACTCTGGGCGGGTTCCACGGCGATGGCTTTGAATGACGGCTTGCGGGATTTGATGGCCTCGGAAATTCCGGTCAGCGTACCGCCCGTACCGACGCCGGCAACCAGGATATCCACCTGACCATCGGTGTCTTTCCATATTTCCTCCGCGGTTGTTTTGCGGTGGATCTCGGGATTGGCCGGATTATTGAATTGCTGGGGCATGTAACTGTCTGGAATCGTGTTGACGAGTTCCTCCGCCTTTTTGATGGCGCCTTTCATTCCGTCGGCGGCCGGTGTGAGCACCAGCTCTGCGCCCAACGCCCGCAGGACTTTTCGTCTCTCCACGCTCATCGATTCGGGCATGGTCAAAATGCACTTGTAGCCTCGGGCGGCGCAGACCCACGCCAGGGCGATCCCTGTGTTTCCGCTCGTCGGTTCCACGATGACCGTACCGGGCTTGATATTGCCCTCACGCTCTCCTGCCAGGATCATAGCCAATCCGATGCGATCCTTGACCGAATTCATCGGGTTGTGGCTCTCCATCTTGGCCAGGACCGTCGCGTGTGAATGGATCAAGTTCTTGATCCGAACCAGCGGCGTGTTACCGATTGTGTCCGTGATGTTGTCGAAAATTCGCGCCATGATTGTTCCTTTCCTTTAACGAGCTAGATGGAATAATTGGCTATGAACCTGCCTGCCATTTGCTGCTCTTCCTCGACGAGTTTTTGGAAGGTGGCTTCCTGGTAAACCTGTACGACGGCGTCCCGGGCGCGTTTCCACAGACTTAGAAAGACGCACTGTCCGACAAGCCGGCAATCGGCCTCCTGTTCGTCGAGTGTACATTTCACCGGGTCGATGGGGCCATCGATGAACTGGATAATGTCCGCCACGGTCAGTGCAGCGGGGTCTCGGGCAAGGCGATACCCGCCCTGAACGCCCCGTCGAGACTCGACAAAACCACCTTGCTTGAGCTGGGCCAGAATGACCTCCAGGAACCGGGGTGGAATCGCCTGTACCTCGGCGATTTCTCCGATAGTGGCGGATTTGCCCTGGCCTCGTTTGGTCAGCTCGAAAACCGCTCGAATCGCATATTGACACTTCTGCGAGATGCTCATTGCAGCCAGTCCTTATTGAATCAGTCGAATATCTACTAATCCGATCGATATTTTAGGACCGATTTCGGATTTTGTCAATCTCGATTTGGCTGCAGATTAATATGCCCGGTAGCTAGTTGTGAATAAATGGCTTATGTAGTCTTGCCTCTGCATCAGACTTCTCAGCCTGCGGATACGGGCAGAGTGAAGGAGAAGGTGGATCCCTCATCAGGCGTCGATAGCACACAAACTTGACCGTGGTGTCGCTCAACAATTCGTTTGACGATGGCCAGGCCGATGCCCGACCCGGCATAATGCCGGCGGGTGTGCAGTCGCTGGAAGATGACAAAGATCCGATCGTGGAATTGCG
>CAZLZE010000090.1:0-21842 GCA_964563935.1 uncultured Phycisphaerae bacterium
GACATCAACTCGAAGATGACCGATCAGATCGAGATGCGGGTTCGGGAGATGGACTTGAGTCTGGCGGGCAAGGTTCGATACGACCCGGCTGCAACTCAGGCTCAAATTCACAAGCGATCCATGGTGGAATTCTCCACCGCGGGTGGATCGGACGACATCCGACGAGTGTGGACAAATATATCAAGCGCTTTTGCCTTTATGGCATAAGGCGCAGGAAGGATTGAAGGGTTTTATGGGTACATGTGAGTTTCAACGTGCGGGAAATCAGGACGAAAGCACGCGACAGATGGAGGAACTCATCCTTCAGGAACGGATGAGTCGGATCGGGCGCAAGATTCTGGTGCTTTCCGGCAAGGGCGGGGTGGGTAAGAGCACGGTGGCGGTGAATCTGGCTGTGTCATTGGCATTGGCAGGTAAGAACGTGGGGTTGCTGGACGTGGACGTTCACGGACCGAGTATCCCCAAACTGATGGGACTGGAAGGTCGTCGGCTCACGTCTGACGGCGACGGTTTGGCGCCGATCAAAGTGAGCGAGACGTTGAAGGTCATTTCCATCGGGTTCATGCTGGAGGAAGACAGCAGTCCGGTGATCTGGCGCGGACCGGCGAAGTACCACGCAATCCGTCAGTTTCTCCAGGACGTGAATTGGGGCACGCTGGACTATCTGGTGGTCGATTGTCCGCCGGGAACGGGCGACGAGCCCCTTGCGGCGGCGCAGTTGATCGGACCTGGGGCCGAGGCCGTGGTGGTAACGACGCCACAGGATGTGGCCGTCGCCGATGTTCGACGCTCGGTATCATTCTGCCGGGCCGTATCGCTCCCGGTAGCGGGAATCGTCGAGAATATGAGCGGACTGTTGTGTCCGGACTGCGGAAAGCATATCGAGTTGTTCAAAACCGGCGGTGGTGAATCGTTGGCGAAAGAGATGAACGTCCCCTTCCTCGGTCGCGTGCCGCTGGACCCGGCGATCGTGCACTCGGGCGACGCGGGAACGCCGTTCGTGGAGCATTATGCCCACACCCGAACGGCAGGGATATTTGCCGAAATCATCTGTCCACTCATGGTGGACGCGAAATCCGAATCGAAACCTGTTACAAACAAGGAGTTGTCCATGCGTATTGCGTTACCGTTGGCAGAGGGAAGACTGTGCATGCACTTTGGTCATTGCGAGGCGTTTGCCCTGGTGGAAGTCGATCCGGCGACGAAGAAGATCGTGAGCACCACCATGCTGGAGCCCCCGGAGCATCAGCCGGGTCTGTTCCCCCGATGGCTGCACGAGAAGGGCGCCAACGTGATTATCGCCGGGGGCATGGGTCAGCGAGCGCAGGGGCTGTTTGCCGAGAACCAGATCAAGGTCGTGGTCGGCGCATCGGCCGACACGCCGGAAAACCTGGTCCAGGCCTATCTCAATGGAACATTGAAGACCGGAGACAACGTCTGTGATCACTAACGTGAAGCGGTCTCGCGTACAACCGTTTCCGACCTGGCCGCATCCGAATTGCTTCGTGTGCGGGGAAGCCAATGGACACGGATTGCATCTTGAGTTCATGTTGGCCAAAGACGGCGATGTCAGTTCGCGCTTTGACTGCCAGGAGCGTTACGAAGGATATCCGGGCGTTCTCCACGGCGGGGTTATTTCCTCGATAATGGATGGAGCGATGACCAATTGCCTGTTCGCCCACGAGGTGGTGGCGTTGACGGCGGAATTGAATGTTCGCTTTCGGTCACCCGTGGTGGTGGGTCACCCGGCTGAGGTATTCGCTCACGTCAGTCGTTCCGATTCGCCATTGCACGTGGTCGAGGCGAAGATCGTCCAGGACGGAAAGGTGAAAGTGACGGCCACCGGCAAATTCATGGAGAAGCCGACCATGTGCGCGAGGCCATGTTTATAGCACCACTTTTGGGAGTACCCATCATGCCGATAGAGAGGTCCCTTCGGGCCTACAAACATGAGAACCACAACTGTGCCCAGAGCATTCTTCGAGGTTTTCAGGTTGCCAAGGCCGTCCCGGAACAGATGATTATTACTGCAAAGGCCATGGGTGGCGGCCGAGCTCCAGAAGGTCGATGCGGGGCATTGCATGCCGCGTTGGAGCTTACGTCCGACCCTGCGGCAAGAGAGCGGTTGATCCAGAGTTTTGTCGCCAAGGCCGGTTCGGAAGCGTGCCGGGAGATCAAGAAGCACCGGAAGCTCACGTGCGAGGAGTGCGTCAGATTGGCCGCCGAGGGGTTGATCGACGACACGGAACAGGCGACAGGCGGTGACCGGTAGACGGCGGACTGTTTTCCACCGCAGAGATCACAAAGGGAGCCACGATTGGATTTTGTCCAAGCAGTTGCTTCCCTCTTATTCGCGGATGCAAGAGGCGTCCGCACGCAAGAGTGCGTGCGTCACAAGAAAAGAAGACATGCCTACCCGTGGCCGGGTTGACATGCCGCCCGGCAATTCGTTCACGCCCACATCCCATCCCGAATTTGCTTGCAACCTGAAGTCCTTTGATTACCTTAACAGGGATCATGGAATTGTCGTGTGCATATATCAAGGCGTTGATCGATCGGTCGGCTATTGAGCATAATTGCTCGCTGCTGCGGTCAAGGTCGAATGGAAGGAAAGTCTGCGTCGCGATCAAGGCGAATGCCTATGGTCATGGCGCGGATATTGTTTTGCCCGTTATGCGGAAGTGCAATATCGACATGCTCGGGGTGGCCTGTATCGAGGAGGCGAGCGAACTCCGCACACTTGGATGGGAGAAGCCCATCCTGGTCTTTGGCTCGGAGTTCAGCGTGTATCCGACCGGCCAGCGGGAATGCATCGCGGAATACCTCGCGGAAAACGATATTCGAATCACCGTCACGCGGAGACAGGACGCAGAGATTCTGGCTCGGGCGGGTCAGAAGACAAACCGAACTGTTCGCATTCACGTTGCCATGGACTCGGGCATGAGCCGGATGGGACTGGCGGCAGACGAGTTGTGGGAACTTATCACGGGCATCCGTTCGCTGCCAGCGATTGAGATTGAGGGGCTTTACACTCACTTCGCCACGGCCGACTGCGCGGACAAGGATTTCGCCAGGGTTCAGCTTGGCCGCTTCACCCAGTTCCTGGAACGTCTCAAACAGGCAAGGATCGCTATCCCGATTATCCATGCCGCCAACTCCGGGGCAACGGTCGATCTTCCCGAGGCCCATTTTGCGATGGTTCGGCCGGGCGTCTCCGTCTATGGATACCACGCCAGCGACCAGATGCACAACAAGCCCGACCTTCGCCCGGCGCTCAAGCTCGTCAGTTCGCTAACGCTCGTCAAGACGATCCCGGCTGGGAGTTATGTGGGGTATGGCTGCACGTTTCAGGCGAAGCGCGATACCACGCTCGGAATCGTACCGATCGGATACGCCGATGGATACTTCAGGGAACTATCGAATCGGGGAAAGATGATCGTCCGGGACACGATTGTTCCCGTGATCGGGCGTGTGAGCATGGACCAGACGATCCTGGACCTGACCGATCTGATCGCTCGAGGTATCATGCCGCAGGCCGCCGATGAAGTTATCATCTACGATAATCGGCGTGAATCCCCCAATTCCGTGGAAAGCATTGCCGACCTTCTGGGTACGATTCCCTACGTCGTCACGACGTCCCTCGGCCGACGAGTCAAGCGGATCGGCATCTGACTACAGTCCGAGATCCCGTCCCGCCCGTTTGTCTTCCTCGATTTGTCGAGCTTGAATGGCCCTCAATTTTTCCCGGTACGTCTCTGATGCCTTCGAGTCTCCACGCGACTCCGCGATCGTGATGAGCAGTTCATAGGCAGGAACAAAGTCGGGTTTGGCGGCCAGGCACGCGTCGAGATGAGGCTTGGCGTTTCTGGCGTCATATTCATCGTACTTGATTTTTGCGAGGACATAGTTGGCTTCCGGATACTGAGGAAAAAGCTCAAGGGCCCGTTCCAGGTAATACTTTGCCAGCCCCGTCTCACCGAGCGATTCATGCATGACGCCCATCAGGAAAAGGGTCTGGGAAGATTTCGGGTCTTCTGTACGGGACTCCTCCAGCAGTCGCAGTGCCTCTCGCACGTTGCCGGCAGCTCCAAGTTCGGTAGCTTGACGGTTGATCCGGGATACTTCCCGCGATTGGAAATGCGTGACGTACGGATCGAATCGGTGAACCTTCAGAGGATCAACTTTGCCTTCCGCAAACACGGGAAGATCGTTGACCACCTGGAACCAACTGTCCAGGACCACAACATAGGCGACATGATGCTTCTCCAGGTATCCAGGCAGCCATTGCGTGTAATCGCCACGGCCGATCCGTGAGGCCAGTTCGGGAGTCACCAGGCCCGCCAGATCAATGATCCGCCGGTCGGAATAGAAACCGATAGCGCCGACATCGTGCGTCGCGATGACCGCGTCCGGAGGCGTATGTTCCTTGATCCACTGTGCGGCGGCCACATGCAGGTTTTGATGAAGCCGGCAAAAATATGTGTACAACTTGACATCGTACCAGTTCCAGTAGGCGGAAAGTCCCACAAGCGCAAGCAGGATCGGAAGCCATCCGATCATCACGACCTTCGGACTTACTCTTATCCTCTCCACGACGAATCGAGACAGGCAGACCGCACCGAACATGGCGACGAGCATATAGAACGGAATCACGGGCAACAGGTATCGCTCGAAGCGATGCGTGTAAGGCACTTTCACGAAGTAAACCACAATGAATAGCGTAACGAACATCGAATACGCCAGGAAAGGGTTGTACCGCCTTCCAGCCATGTCGCGAACGGCGAAAAAAAGCCCAACAAGGAAGAATAGCCAGACAAAAATGAAATCCCGAAGGGCCAGCAGAGAAAGCACCGAGACAAGAAATCGGGAACGGGGTTCACTGCCATGAAAGGCAATCTTAGCCTGGTATGTATTGGGCAATATGCCGCCGGAGAGGGCGTAGTTGAAGATGAAGTAGCCCATGACAAAAACCACGGCAATACCGAACGACATCAGTATGCCTCTTATATGGGACTTGGTCGCATCAGGATCGCCCGCTTCACAACGGAGAATTCGACGAAGGATGACATCCACCATCAAGACCGGCCAGAGGATAAAGCCGTCAGGTCTCGTCCAGACGGTAAGCCCGAGAAACACACCGAGAGTTTTCCACCTGCCGACGCGGTAGAGGTAAAAATCGACAACCAGCAGGGAGAGGAACATGGTTGTCTCCATTCCGGAGACGGAAATCAGGTTCAGCCGCGGCTGAACCGCTAACAGCAGGAGGAAGATGGCGGCACATATTCCCCCCAGATTCACCTTCGCCAGTTTGTAGCACCAGATGAGCAGAATACCCATAAAGAACAGCCCAGCCGCATAGGAAATTGCATAAGGGTTGTTCCACAGACTCCATAGCAGGGCCATCAGAAACGTGTATGTCGGAGAGGTAGCACCGGATGTAACCATCTCGCCCCGGAAATATGAGAATGCGTGATGCTCCGCAATATTCCGGGCGAAAACGAGGAATATCCAAGGATCGTCCAGAGGAAAGCCCAGAAAACCGTTCCACCGGAACGAAACGGCCAGATATGCAATCCCGATGGCAACGGAGACGATGACTCCCAGAGAAACGAGAGATATCTCGTGTGCCCGGCGGAGTTGAAAAGCCAATTGCGGTTCTTTGTTCGGTATCGATGGTTCCATGCCAGTCCTCAGCTTAGTCAGATAGAACAACCAAGGCACATTATAGCACCAGAACATGCGGAATACATCCCCGCACAGCAATACGTATCAGCAAAGTTCGGATCGAGCCCGAGCTCCGTCAGATAACATCAGGGCCTGATCACGATCTCCACCCAGACGAGCTGATGGTCTTTCTCCGAGCTGCTTGTGATTTCGACCAGGTTATATCCATCGTGCAGGACACCGGCAGGGATATCGAAACCAGCTGTCTTCTGGACGATGGGGTGGATGGGTTGAGGAGCGGAAACAGTGCTGGCTGGACAGAGAGAGCCATTGACCCGAACTTCCATGGCGTTGTCGTCGAGCGATCCATCCTCACCCAGACCAAGAAAGACATGATTTGTGCCCTTGGTCGGTT
The DNA here is from genome assembly GCA_964563935.1 of uncultured Phycisphaerae bacterium. Lineage (GTDB taxonomy): Bacteria > Planctomycetota > Phycisphaerae > JAAYCJ01 > JAAYCJ01 > JBAZZQ01. Next base: position 6,080 of record CAZLZE010000090.1, read on the forward strand.
TTGGGCCAATATGAATTCGAAAGGCAGCGGTCTTTCCTTTTCGGCAGGTTTCCGGGAGCGGGAAGGCCTGCGGTTCGCCCGGCGCCCACGTATCGGAATAGGTGACGATATGGCGTCGGGAGCCGGCGGCGGCCGTCTCGAGCGCCCCGGCGGAATTGAGGATCCTGGGGTAATCTTCGGGATTGCTGACGGTGGTCACGGAATCCATGTAGTTGAAGAGATAGATACGGTCGGCGCCGCGATGGAGGAGCGAACTGGCGGCCCCGAACACGGTCTCAGCGGTGTTGGTGAAGCCGGCACCGTATTTGGGCCAGACTTTGGGCGTCGGCCGGAGATTGATCTCCAATCCCGCCGCCAGAGTGACGTTTGTTCCATGCAAAAGCTCTTTCCACAACTCCACGGGCATGTCGAATTCGGCGGTGGCCCAGAACGGCGTGATGACGATGTAGTCGACCAGGCCGAGTTTGGCCCAGGCGACGGCGTCGAGGCCCAGGCCTCGGGCGGTCTGGGGGCGTGAAGGAACGCGTACGCCGATCTTCACGGGATGTCCCATGCGTTTGGCGGCGGCGTTGGCCAGGTCGCGAACTTCACGATGGAACTCGATGAGCAGATTTCGGCCTTCTTCCTCGAAGCCCGGTCGGAAGTGGAATCCGAATCGCATCCAGTCAAGTTCCAGACCATCGAAATCGTACCGGTCAAGAATCTCTCGGACCAGGGTCATGTGGTAGTCGCGAACCTCCTTTCGTCCATAGTCGAAGGCGCGATCGGACCAGGACTCGAACCGATAGTCCACCCGGCGATATTCCGGATGATCTCTCCAGAACGGGGAGTGAACATAACAGCCGGGTCGATCGGTGCAATGAACATCGTTCATTCTCATGGAGAGCCACGGCGAGCGCCCGTGGTATCGCGTCCGGTCGATCCACACCTTGAACAGATCGATGCCTTTCAGATCCAGTAGGTACGCGTTGTAGACGCCCTTTCGTACAGGGGCGATTTCGTTCGCCGGCCAGTCGGCGAAGAACGGCTGATCATCCCCCAGGGACGGATCGAACCCGTCCCAGATGGCCGTCCACACCCGGCTGCGGTAGCTCGTCCGCATGGAGTTGACGTTGAAGAAAATTTCCTTCATCTGCGGGCTGATGTAATGATCGACCAGTTCGTTGAGCCCGTCAACGGTCATCTTCTCAGGGTTGCGATCGAAGAAAAAATGATCTGCGTCTTCGTTCAGAGCCAGGCCGGACATTCAGGTCACCTCCAAATATGTGTTTTTGGAGGCGATTATAGGCTCTGAGGTCAGAAGTGCAACTATTTGTGAGACGATCTGCAAACCGGAGTCGATCCCCGTACGCCGTCACCCGGACATAACCTGAGCATAGTTACTGATAAGGTCTATGATGCGATTGAGTTCAAATGCCCGGGCGGAGTGCTCGATGTGCAGGGGAAACAAGTCTGGCACTCGAGCATAGCTCTGGGCGGCCTGCTCATGGCGAACGGCTTCGTCGTGAAGCGACTTCACCAGCGATTCCAGCCATCGGTTGTGCCCAGTACCCGCGGACATCATCTCACCGAAGGAGGCGGGCGAATCACCTTTCATCGCTGCCTCTTTTTTCCGTCGGTAGTACTCACGGATTCCCTGGACACGTTTGGCGGCGGCCTTTCGAGTCTGTAATTGCGGGGGTACTTTCTGATTGGATTCAGATGCGGCATGCGGCGTCTGTTTGTCTTCCTTCTGCTCATGCGATTCCTCGACATGCTCGTGAAGCTTGGCACTGACGATGGCCAATTGCCGACGAGCGGAACGGGCCTGCCGGCCCGTCAGCGATTGGACTGAGTGGTCTAAATTCTGAAGGGCATCCCGAAGCCGGTTTTGATCCATATCGGCCACTCGTCGGGCAAAGTTCTCCTGCGGAGGAACATTCCTGGCCCCGGAAGGCAGACTGACATGGGTAAAGTCGCAGTTCAGGCTGGGACAGAGGATCTCCACCTCCCCGCCCGGCAGGCGTTCTTTCAAGAGATCCTTCGCGCCGCATTTTGGACAGGATGTGATTTCGGAAGTCTCGTCTGGATGGAATTTGTAGTCTGAGTTGCTTGACATGATGTACCTCCACGGTTGCATAATCTGATTCGCGCTACAGGACCCCAGAAAACTTCATGCCTACCCCAGCCCCACTTATCGATAAATTTGATTTTAGCATAATTGACTTGACCAGTCAAGTCACCTCGATTGCACAGGAGGCATGCGAACCACGATCCACCGACGCAACTGAGTGAAGCAGAATCTTCTGGAAGTAATATCTCACCCAATAGGCCCGTTCTTATAGAAGGGTGCACATTTCAACAAGCCCACTTCGTCCGGAACGGGCGAATCCGCCTGGTACCGATTAACCGGAACCACACCGAAGAAGCGCACAGTTCGGAAGAAGTTATTGGTGTTTGGCCAGTGATTCGGATATAAGGCCAAGCGCGTCGCCCCAATGAGGCAGGTAAAAGGAAGCAGGTCCACTCTCGCTCTCGCCAAGCCAAGCACTCGCCGGCAGCCAACTCGCAGACATGACCGATCCGAAAGTACGTCTCATTTCCGGAGGGGAAGCCAAGCCAAGACTCGCTGGATCATCTGGTCCCAATAGGCCCAATTGTGGTCACCGGGACCCTCCTGGTATGTCAGATCGAGATGGAGTTTGCCCGCATAGTCGCGGAATCGCACATTATCTTCGTACAGGAAATCTTCCGTACCGCAACACTGGAACAACTTCGGCTTGGGTCCTTTTGATCGGGCCAATCTTTTGGCCAAGTGGAAGATATCGTTCTCCGTTCCTGAAATTCTCCGCAAGTCGCCGAAAATATTCCGCAACTCCCGTTTCCAGGTTTCATCCTCGACCATCGAAGCCCGATGGGCCATATCCAAGGCTCCCGAGAGACTTGCCCCGGCGGCGAATACGTCCGGACATCGCATGGCCATCTTGAAAGCACCATAGCCTCCCATGGAAAGCCCTGCTACGAAGTTATCCTTCCGGTCGGATGACAAGGGAAACAGGGACCTGGCGATGAACGGAAGTTCCTCGCTGACAAAGGTCCAGTAGCGACTTCCGGTCGCAGAGTCGGTATACCAACTGCGATGCGCCTCCGGCATCACCACTGCCAGGCCCAAATCGGCAACGTACCGCTCAATCGACGTTCGCCGCAGCCAGATCGTATGGTCGTCCGACAGGCCATGCAGGAGGTATAGCGTCGGGTATCTTCCGGCCCTTACACCTCGAAGCTTTCCGGGTTGATTCAGTGCCGGTTGCGGCAGTATGACATTCATCGATGTCGAAAGGCCCAGTACTTCCGACATGAAGTTGCATTGGATCAGCGCCACTTGAGATCTCCTTTGCTCTATGGTCGTTCCTATTCATCAAGCATCAAGACTATCTTACCCGGTTTCGAACCTCACGCGTATCTTTTTGTGTGAAATGAGGAATGGATATCCGGCCTCCTGGAAAGATAAAATTGCTGTTGGAAAATCACCGGTAAAACGGATAAATTGGGCGAATATTGATCTGTCTGGCCGACAACCAGCACGGTGGAGGTTACGTGAGTTTGGAGCGGGTCTGGCGAATAGCGAAGCCTTGGCAAGGCGCCGAAGAGATGGCGTCAAAATTGGGAATCAGCCCCACCATCGCGCAGGTACTGTACAATCGCGGTCTGACGGATGTGGAGCAGGCGAAGAGATTTCTGGATCCCAAGCTCAATGGTCTGCTGGAACCGGAGGACATGCCTGATCTGAAGAAGGCGTCGGCACGTATTTGCGAGGCCATCCGCGTCAAGGAACCGATTGTCGTGTATGGTGACTACGACGTCGATGGAATCACAGGAACGGCGATCCTGTGGCATGTTTTGAGCCGGGCGGGCGCCAAGGTAGACGTCTACGTTCCGCACCGCATCGAGGAAGGCTATGGCCTGAACGCCCGAGCGGTCAAACATCTGATCGACGAGGGGACCAAACTGCTGATTTCCGTCGACTGTGGCATTCGCGATCACAACGCCCTGGCGTGTGCCCGCGAGCACAGTCTTCCGGTGATTGTCACCGACCACCACGCTCCTGATCTGTATCTGCCGGATGCCTACGCGGTCCTTCATCCTTCACGATGCGTGGAAGTGGGCCAGACGTTGAGCGAGAATCCGTGCGGAGCATCGGTGGCGTTCAAGCTGGCATGGGCGGTGGCGAGGGATATCTCGGGCGGCAGCCGCGTGGACAACCGGTTTCGCGACCTTTTGGTGGAACTGACGGCGCTGGTGGCACTGGCAACGATCGCCGATATTGTTCCGCTGACGGGTGAGAACCGAATTCTTGTGAAGTTCGGTCTGGAACGGCTCTCAAACACGACACTGCCCGGATTGCAGGCCCTTCTGGAGTCGGCAGGACTGAGCAGCGGAAGCAAGGTGGATAGCTACCACGTCGGGTTCGTCCTCGCGCCCCGGTTGAACGCAGCTGGCCGAATGGGGCACGCCAAAGAGGCGTTGGATCTTTTGATCGTATCGGACCGGGATCGAGCCAGGAGAATGGCGGACTTTCTGGACAAGCAGAACAAGGCCCGCCAGAGACTCGAAGACCGGATCACCAAGGAAGCGATCGAACTGGCGGAATATCAGGGGCAATTGGGCGAGGAGATCCCCATTCTGGTCCTGGCCAAGGAAGGATGGCACGCGGGGGTAATCGGGATCGTGGCATCGAAGTTGGTGGATCGGTTCAACAAGCCGGTCGTGATGATCGCGATCCGCGACGGGCGAGGACAAGGATCGGCCAGGAGCGTAACGGGATATGACATCAATGCCGGTCTGACCGCTTGTGCGGAACATTTGACCGGTTACGGCGGGCACGCGATGGCAGCGGGGCTTCGCCTGCAGGCCGACAAAATCTTTTCGCTAATGCAGACGCTCCAGGAACACGCCAAGGGGCACATGGCCAAAGTCTCACCTGTCCCCCTTCTGGACATCGATGCCTACGGTAAACCGGAGGAAATGGACGCGAATTTCATATGGCAACTGAGACGATTGGGGCCTTTTGGACATGGAAATGCCCGGCCGAGATTCTCATCGGGGGCTGTCGAGTTGGCAGGCGATCCGAAGATCGTCGGTTCGGACGGCAAGCATCTGAGCTTCAACATCCGATGGGGAGACCGGGTTTTCCGCACCATTGCGTTCAATCAGGCGGAAAAGCGGGAGATGTTGATGGATGAACGACGGTGCGAGTTGGCGTTCGAACCGACATTGGATGAATACCTCGGGTCGGGGCTGGTACAACTGAGGGTGAAAGCGATCCGAGGAGTGACGCAACCTCAAATCGTGGACTGAGGACTGCGAGAGCGTCGCAAGAATCCCGATCATGTAAGGATCTCATGAAAGACTACCGGAACTGGTTTCGATTTGAGAGTTGGTGGTGGCTGGTTGCGATTGTCGCGATCAGCCTGCTTGTGTGGTCCCGACAGATTCACGTGGGCGGGTTCAGCTGGTCGGATGCGCCGCTGCACGCAATGGACGGGGTGTTTGTTCTGGATCTCGCCAAGGCCGCCCCGATCGGCCATCTCAAGGGATGGATGCAGGATTATTACGCACGATATCCGTCATTGGGAATGATCGTCTTCTATCCGCCCTTCTTCGCCACGGTGGAGGCGACATTCTACGCTATTTTTGGAATATCGGTTCTCACTGCCCGGTTGAGCGTACTGTTTTTCGCCGTGGGCGGACTGCTGGCCATGTATTGGGTGGCAAGGCAGTTATTCGATCGCACCGCGGGACTTCTGGCGGCGGGACTGTGGGCGAGCTTGCCGGGAACTGTCCTATGGTCGCGACAGGTGATGCTGGAGGTTCCGACAACGGCAATGCTCCTGGCCACGTGCGGCTGCTATCTGCAGTACAAGACCAGTCGATCCGTAACCTGGCTTGTCCTGACGGCCGTCGGACTGGTACTGGCGACGTTCACCAAGCAGTGGGCAATCTTCTTTGGCGTCGTCTTGCTTCTCGACCTGGTGCGATCACTGGGGATCAGGAAGACGTTCTCCACACCGCACGCACTGGCTGGGGGCGTCAGTTTGCTCGTGATCGGCGCCTATATGGTGATGAGTGCCCGATATGCCGCGCTCAGCAAGTATCTGGTGTGGGAAGATGGCGGATGGCGTCACCTGCTGGGGATCGACAATTGGCTGTTCTACTTGAAATCCTTGCCGCAAGAGGACGTGATGGGTTGGCCTATGGTCGGATTCGCCGCTTTGGGGTTCCTTCTTGCCGCATCGGCGAGCCAAGTCAAGAGGCTGAGGGTGGCTACCCTGTGGGCGGTGGTGTTTTATATTTTCGCCAGTGTGATTTCCTACAAGGAACCGAGATATCTGTATCTGATCACGCCGGCAGGTGTCCTATTGGCGGTGGGCGGCCTGTGCCACGGCTTGGAGAAGACACGCTTGAAGGTGACGGGACGAGCGCTGTTGACATTTCTCATGCTCTATCAGTTCGCCTATGGCTGGGGACAAGATCCGGAGCGACTGACCAGCTATGATCCCGCGGCCAGATTGATCTGCGAAAAAGGCGACTCGAATCTGGTCCTGGTCGACGCAACGCGTGAAGGTCAGTTTATTTTTGATATGCGTCGAGCCCAGGGCGCGGAGGGCGATATCTATACGCTTCGCGGGAGCAAATTGCTTTATTCCCGGGCGGCCCGGAAGCGGTGGGGATACCGGGAGTACGTGCAAAATGAGAGCGATGTCCTGCGTTTGATCAGGGATTACGGCATCCGGTATGTGGTGGTGGAGAGTGCTCCGCCGGTCATTCCGGACTGGGAGGATTTTTTCCCGCGTCCGTCCCAGCTTCTGCGGAAGGTTTTGAGGGATGCACGATCGTTCGAGCGGTTGATGGATTTTCCGATAGACAATGGTCCGGTCTGGAACGGCGTACATCTGGAAGTCTACCGGTACCGAGGTCCGCTTGCGGATTCGCGACAGACACTGACGATCCCCATGCCGTCCATGGGCCGGGATATTGAGGTGACACTGCCGAAGAAGAAGGGACACGAGTAGGTCTCAGCTTGTAGTGGAGGATGTATCATGGCAAAGCGTATTATCGTTGTATGTGGAAGTCCGCGAAAACATGGGAATACGAATACCGTCGTCAAATGGGTGGTTGAAGCGGCGCAGAAAGCGGGCGCAGAGGTGGAAGTCGTCGACGCGGCGGCGATGACGTACAAAGCGAATGGGTGTACGGAATGCATGGCCTGCCAGAAATCGGACAAATACGAATGCGTGATCGACGACGAGGCATCAAAGGTGATTGCCCGCATCCCGCAGTTTGACGTATTCGTACTCGCAACGCCGATTTTCTGGTTTGGTCCCAGCGCTCAACTCAAACTGCTCCTGGACCGGACGTTCGCGCTGGCGAAATTCGACCCAGAGACGGGCGAGCCTGCGGAGAACAGACTGTCTCACAACAAGATGATGTGCCTGATCGCAACGGCGGCCGGCGATTTGGATTCCGGGCTCAATCAACTGGATGAATCATTCCGAACGGCAGCCTGTTTCATGAAATGCGAATACCAGTCGCTGCTGGTACCGCTGGCCCCTGCGAGACCCAAGGACATGGAGCAGCGGACCGACGTCAGGAAACAAGCGGACGACTTCGGGCGCAAGCTGGCGATTTGACTCTGCAAGCCGCTATAGCGATCGCTTGCCACAGCATTTTTTGGACTTCTTGCCTGATCCGCAGGGGCAGGGGTCGTTCGGTCCAACTTTGGGCTTGTCGCGCTTGATGGTCTTGACTTCCTGCGCCTCGCCTTGATTCTGCATGGCGGCTTGACGGTCTTCCTCGGTGAAGGCTCCCGCCGCCTGGCTATGCTGGGCCTGCTGATTCTGCCACACGGATCGGGCTTGGAGCGAGCCGCCGCCGGATACCTGGACCTTCAAGATCAGGTTCGTCACCTGCTCGCGAATCGAATCGAGCATGCGGTAGAACGTCTGCGTCCCTTCCCGCTTGTACTCGATCTTCGGATCTTTCTCGGCATAGCCGCGAAGACCAATGGTATCCTTGAGGTGGTCCATATTCAGCAGGTGTTCCTTCCAGACGCTGTCGTAGATATTGAGAAGGATGAACTCTTCCAGGCGAGTCATCTCGCTGCGGAGGAAGGAACGGGCTTGCGTGTAGATCCGCTGACGAAGCTCGTCCTGGGACAGATCCTGCCCGTCAACTTCGATGAGGAAGCGTTTTCTCGCCCACTGAACGACTTCCTGACGCTGCCCATTGCTTTGGGCAAGGGCCAGATCGATCTCCTGCTCAAGTTTGCCGTTGTCCAGATAGGATTCCGCGAACTGTACGATCTCGCTTCGGATCTGATTGATGTCCTTATTCTGAAGGGACTCCAACGTCCACCCGGCATTGTACTTCTGATTGACCCAGTCGACGAGGGCAGCGGCGCTGTATGCCGACTCGGTCTTCTCCTGCGACATCAGCGTGTTCGTCAGGGCGAAATCGACTGGAAATTCGATTTCCCGCCGATGATAGGCAGCTTGCACCTGAGTGAGAATCGTTTGCCGAATCTCATTCGGTTTCTTATCCATCAGATCCTGCAGCCGGACAGGAATGGCAAACTTGTTCTTTGCCCACTCGGCCAACGCGGAAAGGGCATAGTTGGGGTCCAGACAACGGTTCAGAGGAGTAAAATCGTAGTTGTCGATTCTCTCCATCGCCGCCTGGATCAGCTTTTCCTCGATTTCCGCGGGATCTTCTTTCATCAACTGCGAAATGGACAGGGATACGTTAAAGCGGCTCATCGCCCACTTCGCCAGCCCACGATAGTCCCATTCCTTCCGATCGATATCGGGATCGAGATATTCCCCGATGGTCATGGAAATGGAGGACTGCGCCTCATCACGGGCGACCTCGCGGAACTTGTCAGCCAAGGCGTCGAGCGAATCCATATCCAGTTTTCCGGGCGGAACGCTCACGCCGATCGTCGTCTTTGCCCATTCGGCGGCACACTGGGCCGGGTACATGGGATCCAGGAAATTCTCGACCGCCAGGTCAACGGTTTCCTCGATCATGGGCCAGATCAACTGGTCAAGATTCCGCCCCTCGAGAATCTGCTGTCTCCGGCGGTAGAAAACCTGGCGCTGATAATCCATCACCTCATCGTATTCCAGAACGTTCTTCCGCATCGCGAAATTGCGTTCCTCAACCTTCTTCTGAGCTCTTTCGATCCCCTTGGAGATCCGCTTGTTCTCGATGGCCATGCCTTCTTCCATGCCCAGCCAGTCAAGCATTTTGAGGACCCAATCGCCGGCAAAGAGTCTCAGCAGTTCGTCTTCCAATGAGAGGAAGAAACGACTCGATCCAGGGTCTCCCTGGCGACCCGCACGGCCGCGAAGCTGATTGTCGATACGACGGGCTTCATGACGCTCCGTTCCGACGATGTGCAGTCCGCACGGGGGCTCAATCCGACAGAACGTCCGCCCCATCTGCGGGAACCTGGAGTCAACTTTCGGTTTGAAGCAGTGAGCGCACACGCCGTCATACTCCGGGCAGTGGATGCAGCATTTGGTCGCAACGACACCGGGTTCGCTGGCTCCGAGTTCGCCGATGCATTTGGAATAGACTACGCCCTTTTCAAGCTTGATGTCGGTACCACGACCCGCCATGTTGGTCGAGATCGTAACGTTCCCCTCCAAGTTCCGCCCGCCATGCTTGGGCTCATGCCGGAACCCGGCCTTGGCAACAATCTCGGCCTCACGCGCATGGTTCTTGGCATTGAGGATTTCATGATCGATGCCGTATCGCCGAGTGAGAAGCGTGGAGAGTTTCTCTGAATTCTCGATCGACGTAGTACCCACCAGCACGGGTCGGCCGCCGGGCAATTCCGGCGTCAGTTCCTTCAACAAGTCACGCAAGATCGGCCATTGTTTTTGGTCTTTATCGACGGTTTTCAAAGCCTCGTCAATCCGCGAACTGATGGCGTGGTCCTTTTCGTATACCCCTCTCAGGGCTTGGGCCATTCTGTAAATCAGCTCCGGATCGTCCGGGAAGCCCTGGAGTGAAATGGAGCGGATTTCCTCGACGATGGCCTCGTATTTTTCCTTGACCGTGCGATAGATCCGGTCGTTATGATCGATGCGGTTCACGGCTCGGTTCGTGGGAATGCTGACCACTTCGAGCCCGTAGATTTTCATGAATTCTTCCGCCTCGGTCATGGCGGTACCGGTCATTCCGGCGAGCTTGCTGTAGAGCTTGAAGAAATTCTGTATTGTGACCGTGGCCAGGGTCTGCGTCTCTTCCTTGACGCGAACATTTTCCTTGGCCTCCACCGCCTGGTGCAAGCCATCCGCCCATTGCCGACCGACCATCAGACGTCCGGTGAATTCATCGACGATAATGACTTCACCCTCTTTGACCACATAGTTCTTGTCCCGCTCCCAGACGATGTGAGCGGCCAGCGCGGTATCGATCAGGTGCGGCCACTCCATATTCGCCCCGACATAGAAGGAGCCGATATTGGCTTCTTCCTGGGCCACGCTGACTCCGTCATGGGTCATGTGAACCTTTTTGTGGTCGCGTTCCACGATGTAATACATGGTATGACCAATCGCGTTGGCTTCGTCTTCCTTCAGCCAGTAGGGGTCCTGGGCAAATTTCTTGGCCCCCTCTTCGACCTTTCCTTCAGGGATTCCCAGCCCCAGGGCGCGTTTCTTGAGAGCATCCAGATCGCGTATCCGCGACTGGGTCTCGCGAATGGCCGTTTGCTGCTTGGCGATCAACGAACGCGCGATGCGGTCCGCCAGGCGGTAACGGTTCACATCGTCCCGTGCCGGACCGGAAATGATCAGCGGGGTCCGGGCTTCGTCGATAAGAATCGAATCGACTTCATCGACGATGGCATAATGCAGCGGTCCCTGCACCTGGTCCACCCGCCGAACTTTCATGTTGTCACGAAGGTAGTCAAATCCGAGTTCGTTGTTGGTTCCGTAGGTGATATCGCAGCCGTACTGCGCCTTTCGTTCGTCACCAATCGTAGACATGTCCGACTGAATTACGCCGACGGTCAATCCCAGGGACTCATAAATCGGAGCCATCCAATCGCGGTCGCGTTTGACCAGATAGTCATTTTGGGAAACCACGTGGACCTTGATTCCCAGTATCGCGTTGATGTAACACGGCAGGGTCGCCACGAGGGTCTTGCCCTCTCCCGTGGCCATCTCGGCGATCTTCCCTTCATGCAGAACGCGTCCGCCGATCATCTGGACATTGAAGTGGCGCATTTTGAGCCGGCGTTTGCCCGCTTCGCGTACCAGGGCAAACGCTTCCGGAAGCACAACCGCGGCGCAGGCGTTCAGGCCGGCGACAATCTCGCGTTTGAGTTGCTTACGCCGATCTTCCGGGACTTCGGCCATCTCCGCCAGAAGATCATCGAGGCTCTTACTCCGAAAGACCTCGCGTTTCTTCTCCTCAACGCGAGCCTTGAGTTCGTCGGTTTTGGCCCTGAGGGCCTCGTCCGACAACTTCTCGTATTCGGGCTCCAACTCATCGATCTTCGCGAGAAACTGACGGTTGCTCTTGACGTACCGCGAACTGCTGGAACCGAAGATTTTTTTGAGAATGTTCCCTAAAAAATCACTCATTACGGTTACTCTTTCACTCGTTCCACGTACTCACCGGTCCGAGTATCGACGCGAATCATTTCTCCAATTTCAATGAAACCAGGGACCTTGACCCGCACGCCGGTTTCCAGAATGGCATCTTTGTTCTGGTTCGTTGCGGTGGCGCCTTTGACGACGGGAGGCGTGTCGATCACTTTCAGGTCCACCGTATTCGGCGCTTCCACCGACACAATACAGCCTTCCGAAATCACCACTTCGACATTGGTATTCGGCTTAAGCCAGGGCATGATATCGGCCACGATCTCATCCGCGATCGGCAATTGCTCGTACGTTTCATGGTCCATGAATACGTGTTCTTTTCCCTGTGAATAGAGATATTCCAACTCTTTCTTGTCCACAAAGGACTCCTCCACGGTATCAGTGGAGCGAATCCGCTGCTCGATGAGTTGTCCGGTCTTGAGGTTCCGCAGCTTGAGCTGAATATACGACCGCCAGTTTCCTTTGGCCACGTGCTGGAACTCGGCCACCACGTAGACAGTGCCTTCCATATTCAGGGCCATACCGCGCCTGATTTCAGTAGCTTTGATCATATTCGAATTACTCCTCTTAATGACTAAGACTCTTTATTATACCCGTCTGTAACACCAGTTTCACGCAGAAGATCCAAGAAAAAGCCCAAAAAACGAAAGGATATCTGTCCTCGGACTGCGCTATCGCGACCACATCGTGACGTCGAGGTAGGTATCTCCACTCTTGAGATGTTTGCGGAGCGTACTTGCCGCCTCAAAACCCAATTGCTCGAGGACCCGCCCTTTCTGCGGCCAGGCGGAATCTGAGTAGCAGACGATTTTTCGATCATTGGGCAGATTCAGTGCGGCGATGACCTTGTGAGCTTCATCTTCGAACCCGGGAGCATAGAAGACGTCCAGCAAGACAACGGCTGGTGAAAAATAATACTCCGGATACCAGCAGGCAAAGGCGACCGGGGCACCAGTGGACTTCAGAACGGCAACCTGTCCGCGCACAGGCTCACCCGTATCGTCAGCCTCTTTCAAAAGCTCCAAAACACCGCCTTCCGTGGATGAGGCGCTCGTGATCTTCATTCCCAGGATCCGCAACCGGGCAGGATGCTGCATCATGCTCAGGGCAGAGAGAACGGGCCAATGTTTGAAAGCCAGTGGCTCGACAACGGTCGGACCGGCGGCAAAGAATGACTTCTCGAAGACCGCTTGCCCTTCCTTCGCATATACCATGTAAGGGCTCTTGGGCTCCACGCTGACAAAACCGTGCTTCATGTAGATATGGTAAGCGGGCGAATCATATGTCGTGCCCAGGTAAAGGGCTTTTCCGCCCCTGCGTCGAAAATCCTCCATAACCGCCAGATTCAGCAGGTCCGCAGCGCCCTTCTTCCGTTCTTCCGGCACCGTGAATACATGTCCGAAGATGCCCACTCCGTTGGCTTCGAACGTGCAGATGTTGGCGAATGGCCGTCCGCCCTTGGACAGGATGTGGCAGCGAGATTCAATGCCAAGGTTTGGATCAGTTAGGCACTGATGGATCTGCCAGTTCCACGGCTCTCCTTTGTGCCCCAACAGATGCTCAATCCTTGGACTCCAGTCAGAGTTGGCCCCCATCAAGATCCCCATTTCCACCGATTCACCCGTCTTCAGAGTTGCGTCTTTGATCTTTTGATACATAAGTGGTTCCTGATCTTTTCAGCATCTTTTCATTTATGAAGGCATCTATTATATAGTATTATTCGTGGGTTTGACACTCTCATTCGCAAGAGTGAGGTCTAATATTTTCCGGTTGACATTTATCGGGCGTTTTATATAATAAACCTGTGTTTGTGTGTTGGTCATCTCATGTTCGGTCACGTCTTTGTTCGACGTAGGATAGGGGTCCAGCACGGGTATTTTGTCAACTCTTTTCATGTCGGAGCCTAAAGCAATGAACATCTATGTAGGCAACCTCCCTTACAACACCAGCGATGCAGAACTGTCGGAACTGTTCTCGCAATATGGGCAAGTCCAGTCGGCATCGGTCATCATCGATCGAGCCACTGGCCGTTCCCGCGGATTCGGGTTCGTGGAGATGGCGAATCATAGCGAAGCGAGACAGGCCATCGACGCACTGAATGAAAAGGATTTCAACGGGCGAACCCTGACCATCAATGAGGCCAAACCTCGCGAGGAACGTCCTCGTCGACCTCAGGGAGTCGGTCGCGGACCTTCCCGATTCGGCGGAAATCGATAACAAGAGACTGACACACAGGTCCATTCGGAAGCAATAACGGATGGACCTGTTCCTTTTGATATTTGAGCAGGCATCGGGGATGGAAGAACGAGAGGTCGTTTTCAGATGCCTGTAATGTACGACGGTGAGTAACGTCACGGGGGAAGTTTGTTTTGACATTTGCCGAGCCTGCCTTTACCGATAAAGATAATATTGAACCATACTTCCCTTGACGGAGGATTTTCCATGGGCAAAGTACTGGGAATCGGCGAGCTTCTCTGGGATGTTTTTCCGACAGGAAAGTACCTGGGCGGTGCTCCGGCGAATTTTGCCTTTCACTGCCGGCAGATGGGATTGGACGCATATCCGGTATCGCGAGTCGGTCAGGACGCTTTGGGCAAGGAACTGCTGGAAGAGCTGCGAACAAAAGGGCTGCCGACGGATTTCGTCCAGATGGACCCGAAACACCCGACAGGAACAGTACGGGTGGAGATGGAAGGAACGGGGCACCGGTTCATCATTACCGGCCAGGTGGCGTGGGACTTTATTCACGAAGAGGAAGCGGTACTCCAAGCCGTTCGCTCCGCGGACGCAGTATGTTTCGGGTCGCTGTGTCAGCGAAACGAGCAATCTCGCCTGGCCATCATGGCCATGGTGCGTGCGTGTCCAGGACTCGTCGTGTTCGACATCAATCTGCGGCAGCAGTTCTACACTCGCCAGGTCATCGAAGACTCGCTGGAATTGGCGAGCGTCCTCAAGCTGAATATCGAAGAGTTGATGACGCTCAGAACCTTCCTGGAACTGCCCGGAACGACCCCCGTTGAGATCGTACAGGGAATGCTCGAATCATACGAACTGGACCTGGTCTGCGTGACGCGAGGGGCGGAAGGGACGCTGCTGGTGAACTCAGAAACATCTGTGGATCAGCCGGGAAGACCCGTGCAGGTCGTGGATACCGTGGGATGTGGCGATGCATTCACCGCCGTGCTGGTGCACGGACTGCTTTGCGGCAAGGACCTGAACGTAATTGCCCGGGACGCCAACCGAGTGGGTGAGTTCGTGGCGACTCAGCCGGGGGCGACTCCGTCATGGCCGAGAGACTTGGTAGTATCCACCGAATAATCAGATTCGTAGAGTGAGTGTTCTTGCCACCTGCTCCGCCAAGTCGGTAAGGAGTATATCGGCGTGACGAATCGCATCCTCGAGGGGCATGGGGCGATTCATGATAGAGAAATAAGCGGAAAGCGGCGGAATCATGTGGTGCGCATCGCGCCCAATGGAGCCGACCAGGGCAATGGTGGGGACATGTGCTTTGTGCGCAAGCTCGGCCACGCGAAAACAGACTTTTCCGCGAACAGACTGACCGTCGATTTGGCCTTCACCGGTGAGACAGAGATCGGCGCCCTTGAGTCGGGTGGGGAGCCCCACAGTCTCGGCGACAAGCTGGCTCCCGCTTTGAAGCCTGGCTCGGCAAAAGGCGAGGAGGGCCGCACCGAGACCGCCCGCGGCGCCGGCTCCAGGGGCATTTTCAATGTCCGCGCCAAGTTGGTCGCGGATGACCTGTGCATAGAGCTTCAAATTCTCATCAAGGACTTCCACCATATCCGGCGTAGCGCCTTTCTGAGGCCCGAAGACCCGTGCGGCGCCTTTCGGTCCGGTGAGAGGATTATCGACATCGGAGGCGACGAGGATTTGGGTTTCGGTAACGCGCCGATCAAATCCGGACATGTCGATTCGGCGGAGTTTTTTGATTCCTCTTCCGCCTAAAGGGATTGGATCGTTATTCTCGTCGAGAAGTCTGGCCCCAAGCGCCATCACCGCCCCCGCCCCCCCAACGACCGGGGCGGCCCCACCGAGACCGAAGATAATTTTCATCGCGCCCCGCGCGATCGACCAGGCAATGACTACCCCCGAAC